>CAYHVV010000071.1:0-5859 GCA_964360115.1 uncultured Methanosarcinales archaeon
AGCAAAAAAATGTGTTCTCTATGCTAGAGGCTAGTCTTTAGCTAAATAAGTACTTAGTTCGATGGAAGAGAATGATAAATAATTAGTTCTTTTCTACTCACAAATTAAAACTATAAAATTCTAAGAAAGAAATAAAAGGGAGTTTATTAGATAGTTTCAGAGGATTTTTTGCTTTAAAATTAGACGGTATTACAAATACATAAATCTTATAAATTTATTAGAATTAATAATGGCATGAATAGAAATGATTATCTGAACAAACTAGCAGCTAATTTTCCATTGGAGGAGCAAACAATCAGTCTAATTGAGAGAATAATTGTTGGATACGAAAGTAGATTTGAACAAGATGCATCAATTGAATTAACGGGAGATGATATCACTGTCCTTAAAACATCTATTGGAATACTTTGCGACCATTATATAAGGGATTCTAATAACATTAAGCAACTCCAGAATGGAGGTCATGAGATTCCCAAATATACTATTCCTGACAAAAAGACGGAGTTTATTGGTTATGTTCGTAGGGCTCGAAGATTATGCCGTGAAAATTCGGACCGCGAGAATAAAAATATGAGAAAGAAATATGAAGAATATCACTTTAGACAAGCTGCTGGTGATATACTTTCTGAATCTGAGCTGCGTGAACTCAAATCAATAGCTGACTTCCTTACTTCAGAACACTAATTAATCCCCCATTTTTTTACTCATTAAAATTGTGAAGAAATTAATTATTTTCTAAGAAAAAATTTATTAAAAAACTTCTAAATAAAATCCTTCTCATAACTAATCTGATTGTTAATCTCCCCCCGTAAATTCTTCTCGACAAGTTTTTTAGTTTCTTCACGGGAATAATTACCTAACAGCCAGGATAACTTTACCAATGCAGTATTAGCCAGCATATCTTTTCCGGAGATTACCCCTAATTCCAGCAAATCGCGGCCTTTGTCATAAACATTCATATTTACGCTTCCAAAAATACACTGAGTAGTCATCACGACAACACAACCAGAATCAACTAATTTTTGAAAAGCAGGATAAATCTTTTTGTGGATAACGCTTTCTTTATTTGGGGCTTGTCCAGGAGTATGGCCTAAACCAGTTCCTTCTATGATCAGGCCTTTGTATCCTTTAAAGAAAGAGAATTGCTCTGGAAACATATTAACATGGATTTTTAGTAAACCCACTTTATTTTCCATTTGCGGTTTAAGTGATAATTTATCTGCACGTTTAAGATAATCTTTCTGCAGGTATTTTATTTCTCGGCTTTTGTAATCAACTCTGGCTAATGGGCCGTCGTTAACTGGTTTGAAAGCATCTCTGCGCGAAGAATGTAATTTATAGGTTTTTGTTCCCGGTAAAATGGTGCAGCTTTTATCGCTGGCTGATTCATGCATGCAAATCGCTACTCCGCCATAATCAGTTTTTGTAACAAATTCTGCAGCGCAGATCAGATTCATTCCTGCATCGCTGCTTCCCCTATCAGAAGAACGCTGCGCCCCGACAAAAATAATCGGAACGGGAGATTTTTCCACAATAAAAGATAATGCTGCAGAAGCAACCGCTAAATTATCTGTACCTATACCGATGATGATGCCGCTTACGCCTTTCTTAACCTGACGTTCAATAGCCATTGCTATAAGTGAAAAATGGGCAAAACGCAGATCATCACTCCACATCTGAGCAATCAATTCCGATTCAATGTTAGCGATATCCCGTAATTCTGGGAATAAAGAAAGTAATTCTTCTGGACTGAATTCAGTTGCAACTGCTCCTGTGCGGTAATCTACTTTAGAAGCGATTGTTCCTCCAGTATGCAAGATGGCAATTGTAGATAGATTAGGATTCTTGCTAATTTTCGAAGCGGTTTTTTTCTTTTCTGTTGTTTTTGCAATAGTTGTTATTTTAGATACGGTTTTCTTTTCAAAGCCGACATTATATCCGCTATCCAGTTTGAGAAGAATAGTATTTTTATCCGTACTGGGCATGAGAATACCTTCTTCAGAACCTTTTTTAGTAGTTAGTTTTACTCTATCTCCTGCTTGAGCCATATATGAGCTACAATTTCTAAAGGTTTATATAGATTATGTTAGCGAATTAAAGGAATTATACTTAAATGGAGGGATTTATATGCATACTATTTTAGACCTAGAAAAAAAACAGAATAGCAATAGATTAGATTACAAAGTCAAGGATATTTCTTTAGCGGAATGGGGCAGGAAAGAGATCACTATTGCCGAAAAAGAAATGCCGGGATTGATGGCTATCCGTGAAAAATATAAAAATCATAAGCCTCTCGCAGGTGTGAAGATTTCCGGCTCGTTGCATATGACCATTCAAACTGCTGTTCTGATTGAAACTTTAGTTGCTCTTGGCGCAGATGTGCGCTGGGCTTCTTGCAATATTTTCTCAACGCAGGATCATGCTGCAGCGGCAATTGCAAAAGCGGGCATACCTGTTTTTGCATGGAAAGGGGAAAATCTCAAAGAATATTGGTGGTGCACTTTACAAGCATTGACCTTCCCGGATGGTTCTGGACCAAACTTAATTGTTGATGATGGGGGAGATGCAACGATTATGATTCACAAAGGAGTAGAAGTAGAAAATAATCCTGCTCTGTTAAAAAAAGATTACAGCGGCGAAGGAGAAGATTTCCGCGAATTGATGATTTCCCTTAATGAAATATATGCCGCAAATAAAAATAAATGGCAGCAAGTTGCAAAGAAAGTTAAAGGAGTCTCTGAAGAAACAACTACTGGAGTCCATCGTCTATATCAAATGATGCGGGAAGGAAGATTACTCTTTCCGGCCATCAATGTCAATGATTCTGTGACTAAATCTAAATTTGACAATCTTTATGGTTGTCGTGAATCATTAGTTGACGGTATTAAAAGAGCGACAGACGTCATGCTGGCTGGAAAAGTTGCAGTGATTGCTGGTTATGGAGATGTTGGTAAAGGTTGCGCGCAATCTTTGCGTGGATATGGTTGTCGCGTCATAATTACGGAGATAGATCCCATAAATGCCCTGCAGGCAGCCATGGAAGGATACGAAGTAAAGAAGATGGATAATGCCGTGAAAGAGGGAGATATTTTTATCACTACAACCGGAAACACAGAAATCATAATGGGCAGACATTTCTTAGCCATGAAAGACCAAACTATTGTTTGTAACATTGGCCATTTCGATAATGAAATTGATGTAGCTTGGTTAAATTCTGCTTCCGGCGCAGTAAAAGAACAAATTAAACCACAATATGATAAATATGTCTTTCCTGACGGCAAAGAGATTTATTTGCTAGCGGAAGGACGTTTAGTAAATCTGGGTTGCGCAACCGGGCACCCTAGTTTTGTCATGAGTAATTCTTTTACAAACCAGGTTCTTGCTCAGATTGAATTATGGACTAAGAACCATGAAGTAGGAGTTTATGTCCTGCCCAAATTGCTTGATGAAGAAGTTGCGCGTTTGCATCTTAAAAAGATAGGGGTGGAAATAGATGAATTGACTAACAAACAAGCAGCGTATTTAAACCTAAAAAAAGAAGGGCCTTACAAGCCAGATCATTATAGGTATTGAATCTTAAAATGGTCAAAGATTACGATGTAATTGGACTTGGAAATACAATAATTGATTTATTGGTTGAAATCGAAGAGCATCAACTTCTAGAAATGAATCTAAAAAAAGGAGAATTTCATTTAGTTGATGAGAAAAAATCAAAAGACTTGCTTGAAAAAATAAATCGTTCACAGTTTAAAATAAAAATAGTTCCTGGCGGTTCTTCTGCCAATACTATTCGGGGAATAGCTTTGCTCGGTGGAAAAGTTATCCTGTACGGAAAAGTAGGTAAAGATAAGCATGGAGAGACCTATGTGCAAGAGATGAAAAAACATGGGGTTAATTCTAGAATAAACCAAGATTCATCTGCAACGGGGAATGCTATCACTTTTATTACCCCAGATGCTGAACGTACTTTTTCTGTCCATTTAGGAGCAGCCACTCAGTTGCAGAAAAAAGATCTCCTTGAAGAAGACATTAAACGGGGAAAAATTCTTCACCTTGAAGGATATCAAATTGAAGGGCCAACAAGGGAAACAGTATTACATGCAATAACTTTAGCAAGAAAAAATAACACTTTAATCTCTATCGATTTGGCAGACCCCGGGGTGATTAGAAGAAACAAAGTTTTCCTGCAGGATCTAACCCTAAACTATGCAGATATTGTTTTTGTTAATGAGGTGGAAGCAAAAGAGTTCACTGGTTATGAAGAAGAGGAAGCTGCAAAAGAGATTGGAAAGCAAAGTAAAATAGTGATAGTGAAATTAGGAAAAAGAGGATCAATCATCTGCGAAAATGGAATAATAACAAGAATAGATCCTTTCCCGGCAAAAGTTATTGATACCACTGGAGCTGGAGATTGTTACGCCGCGGGTTTTCTCTATGCATTTTGTAAAGGATGGCCCATAGAAAAAGCAGGGAGATTAGGTTCACTATTTGCTGCAAAAGTGGTGGAGCAGACAGGCGTAGTTATAAATAATCTAGATTACGATCATTTAAAAAAGGAAATATTGGGATGATCTTCTGCAGGAGTGATAAATAACGGATTTATGGTTATTCTTTAGTTATATTTTTTCATACAATTTTCTTAGACTAATTGCCAGATAACTGCTGACATCGTTAACCATAGCCGGAGGAACATAACATCTGTTCGTTTCGTCTCCTTGAGAATGGGCAATAGTAATTAAGTTTGGTCTTGGCAATCTAGTAAGCACTTCTATCGTTTGATTAATCCTATCTTCAAATCCCTGCACTCCTTCGTATTTCTCGCTTTTTCCAATAGAACTGTTTCGATGGCAGCAGAAAGCATCTAAATCTATGTCCAGGATTAGTGGCTGTTCAGGAGGGACATAAATTTTATCAGCAGCCATCAACTCGCCGTTTCTTTGCCAAATTCTTTTCTCTTCAAAAAAACCCCAGCCATAGTGAGCATAATCCTGTTCTTCAAGAACACCATCTCTTTCAGAGAAAGAAGTTATTGGTTTCCCCAGATACTGTAATCTCTTCTCAGAATGAGGATTGAACCAATATATCGAAGAAATAATACCGTGATTAACAGCTGGACAGATGAAATTTCCAATGTTTAGCTGGGCGTAGTCTTCTGCAGATCTTAGTTTATAATCGACGACCGCCTCACTCATATCATCATGTCCGTCAACATGAAATAAAGTGGCTCCTTTCAACTTCGAATCCCACCACCAATAGAATGCCTCGTGGTGATCATCAACGAGCGCGGTTTTTATTTCTCCCGTGAAAGTCAAAACGCCTGGTGCGGTTTGGAGTATTTTTTTGTGTTCAACCATTTCATACCAAACATCATCACCATTATTATAAGAATAAAAATTAATTTTTCTTAGTCTTCTCTACGTCTTTGCTTAACTTCAACTTCTTAATCAATTCCTTGTAGCGATTTCTGATGGTTACTTCAGTTACTCCGGCAACATCAGCTACTTCACGCTGGGTTCTTTTTTCACCATGGATTAAAGAAGCTACGTAAAGCGCAGCGGCAGCAATCCCAGTTGGACCGCGGCCAGAAGTGAGTTCGATATCCCGAGCTTGTTCCAATATTACTACTGCTTTAGATTGCGTTTCTGGACTTAATTTTAAGGCGGAAGCAAAACGAGGAATATAATCTGCTGGATTACTTGGTCTGATGCTGATTTCCAATTCACGAGTTACGAAGCGATAAGTTCTTCCAATTTCTTTTTTCTCAATACCGGAAGCTTCACCCATTTCATCCAGGGTTCTGGGAATTTCATGTCTTCTGCATGCAGCATATAATGCTCCTGCAACAACACTTTCCATTGA
>CAYHVV010000072.1:0-5800 GCA_964360115.1 uncultured Methanosarcinales archaeon
CTTACTAATCCTTTCTGAACGGCGGATCGATAGATTCTAGCTGCTTCTTCTTCTACAGATTTAGGCAATCGTAAATATGAACTGACTCTTTTTAATTCTGCTAAAGCAACTTTTAAGTTTCTTTCAATAGCAGTGCTGATACGGATGTTCCATTTTCGCAAGCGGAAAAATCGGTCTCTTTCTCTATCTGAACCCAATTTATAGAAATCTGCAGTAGTACCCACTTCTGTACCTAAACCTTGATCAAATTGGGTGGCGCTGGCTGGTGCTCCTGTTCTTCGTTTGCTATCTTGACCGCCATCATCCTCAAAGCTGCGCCATTCCTGTGAGAAGTCAACCATACGATCTTCAATAACTAAACCGCAGTCTCTACAAACGGTTTCTCCCTTTTCAACATTCCTAAAAATATTACGGCTTGCGCATTCAGGACATTCTTTAATGGCTTTTCGGATCATTTTCGTGGCCTAATATAAGATTATACTAAAAGACACAAATATTTTATCTTTTAATCGTGTCTTTTGTATATACCGCAGAAATTTATTTTATGATTATTAATTTCTGCAGATATATTATGATAATCCATCTTCTTTTGTTTATAAATGTTTCGTTAAGTTTATTAGTAAGAAGCTAAAAAAGGGAAAAAATCACTACGGAAGAAATTAGTCCCATTACCGCGCCAACGGCCACTTGCAAGGGAGTATGACCCATAGAATAATGAAATTTTGATTTTAATTTGTGCAGTTTTAGCAATTTTTCAATCTGTTTACCTTCCATCCCGACAGTTCTGCGCACACCAAAAGCGTCCCGTAACACTATAAATGCCAAAACTAAGCTAATGACAAAAGCAGTAGAGGTACCTTCTTCAAGGAATATGATAGTAGCAAGAGAAACTACGAACGCTGAATGAGAAGAAGGCATACCACCGGTAACTACCAAATCGTGCCAAGATAAAGATTTGTGACGGAAAAAAAAGATAAGCAACTTCAACAACTGCGCTCCAAAACCACCAACCAACACTGCCAAAGCAATCTTATTCATACTTTCACCATTATTTTGGAATTTATATACATTGCTAATAAGTAGTCTAATTATTTTTACTATTTTTACTATTTTACCCTTTCTTGAATTCAAAATCAATCATCAACGGCAGATGATCAGAAAAATGAAACTTTAAGACCGAATATTTATTCACTTTTATTAAAGGAGAGGTAAGGATATAATCCAGTCTCCGCGTAGGATGCCAAGCCGGCTCGGTAAGGGGAATAGATTTTTTATCAAGGCTAATTAAATCCTTCAAGTGAGTCTTTTTTAATAAATCTTTGATTTCTTTTTCCCCGTTAAAAGTATTAAAATCACCCATTAAAATAACTGGATTTTTTATTCGGTTAACGATGGTGATTAATTCTTTAATCTGTCGCGCCCGTGCTTTTTTTCCTAAGGCAAGATGAGCTGCCAGAAGAGTTACTGGTTTGGGACAGTTTACCGTAGCTTCGATAACCATCCTTTTTGTTCCTTCGTGAAAAACATGGTAGCAGACTTTGGTAAAAGGAAATCTTGATACTAATGCGTTGGCCTGCTTGTTAAGAATGGGTATATGGTGGAAAAGCTTTAACCACCCCTTTAAAGGGTATTTTACTTTTTCGACAAAATTATTAAAACCTAATTTTTTTTCTAAAAAACGGACTTCGTCCTCTCCTCTGCTGCGTAAAGAACCAATGTCCACCTCTATGAGAGCTAGAATATCTGGATTTAGCTTGTGGAGTGCCTCAACCATTCTTTTCTCAAGATTTTTGGGAGGAAAAAATATTTTCCAAAATTGAAGATATTGGTACCAGATGCCTTCCATGCCTTCACAATATTCGATATTGTAGGTAATTAGCTTGACCATAGCATATAGAAAAGAGGAAAGTATAAAAATGATTGTTAATTACTATAAAGAAGTATAATGGCTGAAAATCTGAATTATGACTCTCTTTTTGAATTAATCGAAAGACTTACAACACCAATCACGAAACAAATCGAAAAAATTATGCCTTCTGTTAATGAATCAATTGAAAATATTATTAACAACAATATCACCTCAAGCAGAGCTATTGAACGGGTTCTGGACCAGCTTTTAGATTATACGACCTTGGGTTTTGGTGGACAGGAATTTAAAAGATTGAATCAATATTACTCTTCAATAAACAAAGAGAATGCTGCATTTTATGAAAAAGAGTTTAATCAATTAGAAAACTATGAATAGATAAGTAATACTCAAAGATAAATAATGCTCAAATTTATTTTAAAATTCCATAGCCAATCAATCTGAATCTGTCGCCTACTCTTCTAGAGATAGTAATCCTATCCCCCACATTAGCACAAATTGGTTTCTTCAGGGCGCAAAGAGTATTTTTCTTGGAAGGATCGACAACTACACCGACAGTTGCAGCAGAGTTGCAATTTAACATCAATATTTCACCTTTGGCAAGAGGTTTGACATCAGTTTCTTCTTTTGTTCCGACTACTCTTTCTAAAAGAAATGTTTCTAAATTAACTTGATAATGGACCGGATGAACTTTTCCAGGCAGACCGACAATTGAACCGGTAAGAGAATCAGATTTAACTATGGAAGGATCTAAAGTGGTTCTGATAGCCATGCTGCCACCAGGTAATATCTCATCAACCGGTTCGCCGCCAGAATAAATTTGGACAATGGTTGACTTGAGCGGTTTGGCCACTTTCTTGTTCTTTTCTTCGACGATATAACCTGGACAGATTTCAATTTCATCTCCTACTTTAAATTTTCCTTGCTTAACTGTCCCGCCTAAAACTCCGCCAACCAATTTTTCTGGTTTTAGTCCGGGCTTATTTACATCAAAAGAGCGGGCAACCAACATGAGCGGATTTTTTTCAACATCACGTGCTGGAGTTAAGATATGTTCTTGAATCGCTTTGAGCAGGATATCTATGTTTGCGTTTGCTCTCGCTGAAATTGGAATAATCGGTGCATCTTTGTATTCAGTAGATGATAAAAATGCTTTGATTTCCTTATAATTGACAAGAGCTTCTTCATAGGACACTAAATCAATCTTATTTTGCACGACAATAACATTTTTTATCCCGCTGATATGGAGAGCCATCAGATGTTCTTTAGTCTGTGGCTGTGGACATTTTTCATTTGCGGCCACTAACAACAAGGCGCCGTCAACAATAGCGGCTCCAGAAAGCATGGTTGCCATCAATGATTCGTGTCCTGGAGCATCTACTAAGGAGATTTTTCGCTGGAATGTTACTGCATTGCTGCATTTTGGACATTTTTGTTTAGTGGTGTAATAATTACAACTTTCACAAAGACTGATAGAAAAATCAGCATAGCCTAAACGGATAGTAATTCCCCTTTTGAGCTCTTCGGAGTGGGTGTCAGTCCATTTGCTGCTTAAGCGTTCAGTAAGAGTTGTTTTTCCGTGGTCGACATGACCAACCAAAGCAATATTAAGTTCGGGCTGTAGGGAACTTGACCGGATATTCTGGCTAGGAGACTCTTTCTTTTCTTTTTTGTTTTTAGAAACTTTAGGGAGAGATTTTTTAGATTCTCCGGTAGTTTCCGTAACTGTTTTTTTTCGAACAACCATTCTAAGCTAGAACAGCAGTTTATTTATAAAGTTTAGGGGACGTTCTGCTCTAAAGAAAGATAAAAAATATCTTACCTTTTTTTCTTCAGCTGGTGGAATCTCTTCTTTACATTCTCTTTCAAGGTATCTTTTACTCTTCTAGTACGTTTCTTGAGAAATTTTTTTGCTGTTTTCAGCTCTCCTTTGCTAGCTGCACCGGATTTTATTAGTGCTGACTCAAAATATCGACTCGCTGTTCCAAGAATTTCTTTACTGGCTTTTTCTGAATTTGCCACTAATTTTTGGGCTAGTTTAAGGCTTTCCTCATCGTTCAAATGAAGTTTCCTTTTTACCATTAAAACCATTTTTTTCGCTTCGGTTAAACTAAGCAAACCTAACCCATATCCTGTTTTCACTAATTGTTTTATTGTTTCCATCTATCAAACCTCCTTATGAATGAATATAAAATAAATTGTAAGTATTAACGCGCAAACAAGCATTATTGCGCTTATAGATATACCAAAAATCGCGGTTCTTCCTTCGAGATAAAAAAGAATGGCAGAGGAAAGTATGAGAGAAGCAATGACGATACCTAATATCCTTTTTTTATTAACCAGTTCCATCTCCCTTTCCATTTCCTTTTCAAACTCTTTCAATTGAGAAAGATCAAGCCGTGTTGGCGGTTCTGGTTCTTCTAATTTTTTTATTATTTTAAAGATATGTTCCGGAAGATCTTCCAGTAATTCTTTTTGGCTCCATAAAGTTCTTGCTGCCCTAGTAATTATTTTTGTCGGAGAATAATTTTCCTGCAAATACTTTTTAGTAAACTCATCAAACCCATCTACGATTTTGAACTTGGGATATAGTTGCAAAGCCAATCCTTCTGCTTGGAAAAGTGATTTAGCCATGAGAACATGATTTGCATCAAAAATTACTCCATACTGCGCTCCTTTTCCAATGATTTCATACAGCGCCCTACCTATGCTTTTTTCTTCGATAGAACTATTATAGGCATCTTCAAGTATTGCTCGCGTTTCCGTCTTAAAAGCAGGGATATTGGCCTTACTGATATCTTTGGCCAGCGAGATGATGATATCCATGCTTTTGCCTGGATCTTTTTCATGGATAGAGTTGATAAATTTAAGAATTTTTTTTCTGTCGTTAGGATTCAATTCGCCCACGATGCCATAATCAAGATAAGCCAGCTTTCCATTCTTCTGCACAAAAATATTAGCTGGATGTGGATCGGCATGAAACATTCCCCGCAGCAACGCTTGCTCGAGGATTGAAGTAACGTAGTTCATTACTATTTTTTTACGATTAATATGATATTTATCCAGCGCGGCAAAATCATTAATCTTAAATCCAGAGATATAATCCATAGTTAAGACTTTTTTAGAAGACAAAGAGGGATAGACTTTGGCGATGATAACCTCTCGATTATCTTTTAATTCTTCCCGCAAATGCACGGCATTACTTGCTTCTATTTCAAAATTTAATTCTTTTCTGGTCCATACAGCAAATTCTTTCACCACATCAGCAGGGTGGTAATTTTTGATAGAAATGAAATGCTTTTCCAGGGCCTGCGCAAGATGAAAAAGGATATCTAAATCCGTATCGATGGTTTCTTTAATGTTGGGACGTTGTACTTTTACCACCACTAGTTTACCTGACTTAAGTGTAGCGCGATGAACTTGCGCCATGGAAGCACTAGCCAGCGGTTTCTTATCAAAGTGGGAAAAAAGTTTTGTCAAGGGTTTTTGAAGTTCACTTTCAATAATACTTTTAGCTTTGAGATAAGAGAATGGCGGAACATGGTCTTGTAATTTTTCAAATTCTTCTGAATATTCTTTCGGCACTAAATCTGGACGCAGAGAAAGTAATTGCCCAAATTTTACAAAAGTCGGTCCCAATCTTTCAAAAGCCCGCCGCAACCTGATTGCTTGCTGCTGCCTTTTAGAAACGGAGAGAGTAGGCTGGATTCTTTTATGCCAGGGAAGATGAGACTGAAGATTAGTTTTAGTTATATAATAACCTAGACCTTCTTCAAATAGAACAGTCACTATTTCCTTAAGACGTTTAATATCTTTAACCGGGAGCAATTTCTACCTCTTTTAAAGCAATAGAAGGAAAAAGAATATATAAGGGTTTTGTTTGTTTGGATAAATGCAAGAGATAGAAGTTAAGATTCTCGAAGTTGACACTTC
>CAYHVV010000073.1:0-5723 GCA_964360115.1 uncultured Methanosarcinales archaeon
TACTCCTAAGAAAAATGTACGACTACTTACTTTTTTCGGTCTGCTAAACAATTACCTAATTCCGAAATCTTTATAAATAAATTCCATTCACAGAAGGTAAACCAACAGAACCACTGACTCAATGCAGAACATGAAGCATTGAATTCTGTCCAGTGGGAGGTTATAATGAATAAAGAACTAATTCACAAGGCTTTGGAAGAAATAAGGAAACAGCCGCAAAAGAAGTTTGTACAATCTTACGATCTAGTTATTAATCTAAAAGATTATGATGTAAAACGAGCGCCATTGGATTTCTTTGCTAATCTTCCTCATTCTAAAGGTAAGGCAGTTAAAATTGCTGCTTTCGTAGACCAGCAGCTAGTTGATCAGGCTACTAAGTTTTGTGATAAGGTTATTCGCGATACTGAATTTGACAGATATAAAGAAGATAAGAAAGCAGCAAAAAAATTGGTTCAAGAATATGATTATTTCATCGCTCAAGCAAATATTATGCCAAAGATTGCCGCAGTATTTGGTAAAGCTCTTGGTGCTAGAGGAAAAATGCCTAACCCTAAATTAGGTTGTGTAGTTCCCGCTAATGCTAATCTTGAACCTTTAGTCAAGAGATTAGCAACTGCTGTTCGCCTTAGTGCAAAAAAGGGAACCAATCTCCAATGCCTTGTAGGAAAACAAGATCAAGATGAAACCCAGATTATCGATAATATTTTAACAGTATATCAAACTGTTATTAAGCAACTACCAAACGAAGCCCATAACATCAGAGCAATATTGCTAAAAACAACTATGGGAAAACCAGTAAAAGTTTAGAGACCATGGCAAGCGAACTAAAAAAACAATTGGTAAAACAACTAGTGCATGATATTGAGCACTATCCAATTGTTGGAGTAGTAAATTTTGAACATCTTCCTGCTCCGCAGCTTCAAACTATGCGTTCTATGCTTAAATCAAAAGGCGTTAAGCTGAGCATGGCCAGAAAAAATCTATTATTCCTTGCATTATCTCAATCAAAGAAAAAAGATCTTGATCAACTAAGCGCAAAAGTAAAAGGTATGGCTGCTCTATTGTTTACCAAGGAAAATCCTTTCGCTCTTAATTCGTTAATCGTAAAAAATAAGTCTGAAGCTCCGGCAAAAGCAGGCCAGACCGCTCCTAAAGATATTGTAGTCAGAGCTGGCCAAACTAGTTTTGCTCCTGGTCCAATAATTTCTGAATTAGCTGCAGTAGGGATAAAAACCAAAGTTAATGCAGGAAAATTAGAAATAATTCAAGATGTAACTGTAGCTAAAGAAGGAGATGCTATCTCTGCTAAGCTTGCAGAAACATTAAAACGGCTTGACATTAAACCCATGGAAGTAGGATTAAATCTTGTTGCCGTGTGGGAAGATGGTCTTGTATTCAGCGCTAAACAATTATATGTTGATGAAAAAGAATATGCTCATAACTTCACTCAAGCAGCTACTTGGGCTATGAATTTAGCCGTAGAAGCAGCATACCTCACTTCAGAAACTACTGAACTATTACTGCAGAAAGCTTTCCGTGAAGCAAAAGCAGTTGGGGTAGAATACGTCATCGTAAATAAAGATACGAGTGATGAAATAATTGCACGTTCAGAAAGGCAAGCTCTCTCTTTGAAGAGGGAAGCCAATCTATAAGTAACAAACCTAAAGTAGAAAATACTAAGAAATCATCGGAGGAATAAAAAATGGAATACATTTACGCCGCAATGTTGCTTCATAAAGCAGGTAAAGAAATTACTGCTAACGCAGTCAAAGCAGTTTTAACTGCAGCAGGCGTCTCTGTTGACGAAACCAGAGTTAAAGCACTTGTTGCCGCTCTTGAAGGAGTCAATATCGACGAAGCTGTCAAGAAAGCAGCTACTGTCACTGCAGTTGCCGCAGCACCAGCCGTAAGCGGTGCAGCTCATGCAGGAGAAGCTAAAAAAGAAGATAAGAAGAAAGAAGATAGCAAGAAAGCTGACGAATCTGCCGCAGCAGGTCTAGGCGCTTTGTTTGGTTAAGCTTTTTTCTATTTTCTTTTTTTTAATTTTTTTCAATAAAATATCCAATAAAAATATAAACAACTTATCCTGTTTTAGTGCAATAACAACATGGAATCAAATTCTCATAACGAAACCGAACTGCGGGAAGAACTGAAACAAAAACGCAGAGAACTATCTGACCTACGCTCTCAGTTAAAATCAATTTATGAGCAAAAAGAAGCTCAATATCAACTGCTTAATTCTACTAGAACATCGATAAAAACCTGCCTTAACCAAATATTCTCCTTCAAAAATGAACGCGATCAATTGACTACCAAAGTAAAGGAGTTAAAACAACAGCGGGATACTTTTAACACTCTCACTAAAGAGAAAACAACTCTTAAGGAAGAAGCAAGTAAGAAGAAAAACGAATTAATCGGCAAAATGGAAACTAAAGATAATGTTCGGGAGAATCCCAGAGAGATTAAATCTTTAATCCGGAAGCTGGAGCACCAGCTGGAAACTGAAGTCATGCCTTTTCCTCAGGAAGAAAAATTACGAAAGAGAGTAAAAGAGTTGCAGGCGCGGCAGAAAAAAATGAGCGAATTAGAAGAAGTATGGAGAATGAGCAATGCTGCTTCTGCAGATGCTGCTGACGTTCGCCACAAAGCGGAACAATTTCATCGAGAAGTGCAGGGGACAGCGGGGCTTTCCCAGCAAAAACATCAACAAGTGAATACTCTTTATGAACAGCTTAAACAACTGCGGGAACAGCAAACACCCCTCGCCGAAAAACATCTCCAATTAAAAGAGCAGTACGGGCAAATAAAAAATAAGCTTCAGGAAATACAAGCGCGCGTGGATGAACTAAGCAAACAGTTTAACGAGAAAGAAGAAAAAAGTTTTAAACAACAAATAAAAGAAAAAACCGCGCAAGTTTCTGAAAAGATCAAGAAAAAACAAAAATTAAATATCGACGACATATTAGCTTTCCAAGCTCTTGATGAGAATTGATTTCTTTCTTGGGCATGATACTCTTGTTTTGATAATAAACTGCTGATTATAATTCTAGGTTTGATTCTTTAGTTTATCTTCTTCAGAATTATTCAGTTAAGAATATTTTAATCAAAATAGATTATATACTCCTTCTTAGTAATTAGATCTTGACAATTAGATTCGGATAATTAGACCCAGATAATTAAATCTGATTAATTAGATTCAGATAATTAAATTAGGATTATTGGGATTATCAGGATTATCTAGAAGGGAGGAGATAAAATGAATACAGACCAGACAACAGATAAAGATTTGTTAAGGATTATTAATGAAGCCATCGGTCATCCAGAGATACAGCCCGTAGATTTTGGTTTAAGCGGTAGAGTTCTAATTGACCATATTATTGGCAGATTTGAAGAAGCAATTGGCAATATCGGCGGGTATGAAAGCTGCCCAGAAAAAATAAGAGCTGGCTACAGTGCGTTAAGACAATTATATCCGCTGTATTTCCAAAATCATATTAAAATCTGCTTTTTCCAATCAAAGTGAAATCTCCAATTCACCACCAGTGAATACACTAGGTGGGGAAAGCAGGGTCGGAAAACAGACCAGAGCGAAGCGAGCATACTGCTGGCCTATTGACTAGCGGAGGTCTGTTTTCTTTGACTTCAGTAAAGAGCATATAGTTCGGAGATTATTTTTAAGCTAAAAATTCATGTAAATGCTTTTCGCAATAAATCGGATTTAGTAATGACTCCTACTAAGACACCTTTCTGTTTCACCAGAACTAGCGGATAGTGTTTTAATAAACTTGAAACCACAGAAAGAGAAGCATTGATAGAAACGATTGGCGGAGCTTCTTCCATAATCTCTTTTGCACTTAATTTATTTAGTTTTTCTGAATTTTCCAACGCAGAAGTTTCACTTACTAAGCCAATAACATTATCTCCATCTACGACGGGAACCTGCGATATATTTTTATGATTCATTATCTTAATTACTTCAGTAGCCTTATCTGACGGCTTAGCTACAATAATTCTGCTGGTCATAATCTCTTCAAGATTAACTTCCTTTTTTGAGGAGAGGAGCTGCAAAGATTCTTCTATTTTTTTTACTTTAGAATACGTCGGGTCTACTCTTCCCGATTCTATCTTCGCAATCAATGATTGAGAAACACCGGCATTTTTTGCAAACTGATGCTGAGTTAACCCTAAAGCCATGCGCATTTTCTTGATATTTTGAAGTTCCATCACTTTCTCCTCCCATTATCATTATGTTATCATCACTATCTTATCGCTCTTGAGAAATGTTCTCCCGGTTATATAAATATTATGAAAGGAATTTAAACTATTTTTAATATTCTCTTGGGAATATTCCTAAAGGAATATTTTATGTACAACAATTAATAAGGGCATTTCAAAGAAAACCAACTGCGAGGTGGTTTAATTGACAAAACAAAATTATTTTTTTACCAGCGAGAGTGTAACAGAAGGACACCCCGATAAGATGATGGATCAAGTTTCTGACGCCATTCTTGATGCCATTCTTACCAAAGATCCATCTGGAAGAGTTGCCGTGGAATGTCTGACCAAAACTGGTTTTGTTGTAGTAGCAGGAGAAGTTACTACTTCGGCAGTTATCGACGTACAGAAAATTGTCCGCGAGACAGTAAAGAATATTGGTTATAATAAACCAGAATTGGGTTTTGATGGCGAAACTTGCGGAGTTTTGGTTGCTCTTTCCGAACAATCGCCGGATATTGCTCAGGGCGTAAATGAAAGAGAAGGACTTCATCAAGAGCAAGGCGCTGGAGATCAGGGTCTGATGTTTGGCTATGCAACTAACGAGACGCCGGAATACATGCCTTTACCCATCACTCTCGCTCACAAAATAACCCAACGGCTAGCTAGCGCAAGGAAACGAAATGAATTATGGTATCTTCGCCCAGATGGAAAATCTCAAGTAACGGTTGAATATGAAAATGGCGTTCCTAAGCGCGTTGATACAGTCGTTCTATCTACACAACATCATCCTGACGTAAACTGGGAAACCATTCAAAGAGATATGATTGAAAAAATAATCAAACCCCTTTGTTATGAATGGGTGGACGACAACACTAAATATTATATCAATCCCACTGGTTCTTTCGTCATTGGCGGTCCAGTAGGCGATGCTGGAGTTACCGGCAGGAAGATTATTGTCGACACCTATGGCGGCTGGGGGAGACATGGCGGCGGTGCATTTTCCGGGAAAGATCCAACTAAAGTAGACCGTTCTGCCTGTTATTATGCGCGCTATGTAGCAAAGAATATTGTTGCCGCAGGATTGGCAGATAAATGCGAAATTCAAGTTGCTTATGCTATAGGCGTAGCTGCACCAGTAAGCATTTTAGTTAATGCTTTTGGCACGGAAAAAATGCCGGAAGAAAAGATAGCGGAGTTAGTAAAAAAACATTTTGATTTCCGCCCAAAGAGAATTATTGATCAGCTCAATCTAAGGCGGCCAATTTATAGAAAAACTGCCTCCTACGGCCACTTTGGCAGGAATGATTCTGATTTTACTTGGGAGAAAACTGACAAAGCCGAACTGCTGCAAAAAGAAGCAGTGATGTTAGAATCTGAACGGTTAATAGATATCAAGAATAATTAAGGATAAATCAAGGATAAATCGCTCGGTCAATGGTGGCTATTAAGATTTATTTCTTTCTTGGGTCTAATACCCCACAGTTCTACTGTGATGATAGATTCCC
>CAYHVV010000074.1:0-5669 GCA_964360115.1 uncultured Methanosarcinales archaeon
TAGGTCGTGAAAAGTACTAAAAAATCAAGAATCACTCAGAAATTGGACTGTGCCTCTCTTAGGGAAGTTTTATGAATTATTCGAACTTCTCTTTAGTTTTTCACTCTTATGATGATGCTCGTGTCCGTGATGAGTTTGAGCTTGATACGGTTCAGCAGCTCTCAATCCCAAAGTTACACCATGTTCTGAATTTACGATATCTTGAACTACATCTTCAATACCGTGAGTGTGATCAAGATGCTTTCCTTTTGCTGTCAGGGCCGCTTCAACATATTTTATTGCTTCGGCGATACCGCTTAGGTAATCAACCATGTTTTCCGGAGTTATCCCTTCTTCAAAGACTTTTTTCAGCTTTCCAAGCCTGGTTTTGGCAATACTATCAAAATCACCGGGCCGAACGCCCATATTGTTAGTATAACCCAGTAAATCAAATACCACTACTCCTTGTAAATTAGTTATATACGTTAAATGACATGCCATTTTATTTTCCTCCTAATTTTGTTTATCGCTTCTTTTAGGTTAGTCAATTTACCACCTAAATTCAGAAGCAAAACTATCAAGATCTAGTTGCCTTGCTCGTTCTTCCTTATAGCTGCTTGCATCAGCAATAAACTCTTTTACTCCTTTAACTCTATAGGTCTCTTTGTAATCATAAAATTGTTCTTCGTCCATTACGTCTTCTGAATCAACACATTCTTCTATGAATTCTGGAATTGGCGCCGGCAGGTTATTGAGAGTGTATCGCCATCCTTTCCTTAGAGCATATGCCTGCACTTCTGTTCTAACAAAACGAGCGTATTCTTGAGATTCTTGACCAGAGTAATAATTAGTTGCAAGCATGACTAAAGCAAATTCAAGTGGATCGGAACGTAAGGCATTTGCTGCGATAGCCGTTCGCACGAACCTATCCCGAGAAGAACCAACTTCGCTGAATTTTTTATCAACTTCGCGGAGTTTTTTTTCTAGCCAGGGTGGGTTTTGGAATTGCTCCGGTTCGGAATATTCTGGATTACTTCTTTTTGGATCACTTCTATTTGTTGTTCTTTTATCCCCAATCCAATCCAAGATTTCTTTGTCTTTCATTTTATCATTTCGCCTTTTATAATCACAAATAGGATAGTTTAAAAGCTTTACTACCGTTTAGTAACATTTTCATGAAGTAATTACGCCGTGATTAGGCTGCTTTTCTCTGATAAGTCCGGTAATAACCATTCCAACCTTCGCGGAACCAACTTCGCCTTCAGCATAAGAAAACATTATAAATCAACCTATATTCTGAAGAGAGATGATAAATTTTACTAAACTCAAGAAAGATATTCAAGACTATGATGCAGAACGAGAGAACCTAATCAAGAAAAGCAGGGATGTTCTCAAACTGAGCAAGCAAATTATCTATGCGGTTCACCGCGACGATATTGCAGAAGCTGCTAAACTAGTCAAAGATATTGAAACAGAGAAAAAGAAATTAGATACGATTGCTAAACACAGCCGCAAGATGGGCAGCGAAGGGAGCTATAAAGTTGCTATCCAAGAATATGCTGAAGCATTATTGTATTACCATTTTGTTAAAGATGGAAAATTAGTTGACCTTCCGATTGACACAGAACATTTTATTCTAGGGTTGTCAGATCTTCCCGGAGAATTGGTCCGGAAAGCAGTATTTTTGGCTGGAAAAGGCGAAGTTGAAAAAGTTATCAAAATTAAAGACGAAGTGGATACCATTTACGGAGAGTTGTTGAAATTTGATTTTCGAGATAATGAAGTAAGACGGAAATTTGATGCCGTAAAATATGATTTGCGAAAGTTAGAAGATTTAGTGTTAGATCTGAAGTTGAAAGGAAGGTAAAAGAATTGCTTAAATTTCAGGCATTCCATCGTTCGCTTCGCTCACTTCACAGCAAGCTGTGGAGTATTACCTGAAATTTTCACTTCGTGACCAGCAATTCTTAATTTCAATTTTTGAGCCGTAGCAAGCTACGGGTTATTAGATCCAAAATTGAAATAATCAATATTTTCTGCCGCGATTTCTGGCTCTTCCAATTTTGTTAGGGATTATTCTGCTTTCTTTTTCCCAACTAAATTCTGGAACTGGTCTTGAAGAGAGCTAAGCAGTTCTTCCAATTCGCCTTTTTTTTGTTCTCGTACCAAGGCGCTTATTTCTTCAACCGCACCACAGTACATTTGTACGGCTTCTTTTGCAAAAGGATTAGTAGTTTGGATTCCAGCATATAACGACGGATCCTGCGAAAGGATTCTTGATACAGCATAGAGATTAAGCGTGTGTAAGGGAGTGGTTAAGTCTTCTGATGTAGGAACAGTTTTCATCTTAGCAAGTGCATATGCAAAAGAGATGTTGGAAAAATGAGTTAAACACTGCACTGCAGCCATAGCTTTGTCATGTTCTTCCGGAGTCATGAGCGTGACCTTCAGTCCTAAAGATTCTAAAGTGTTTTTGTACCATAGACCATATGTTTCGCCTCTCGCCGGACAAAGAATCATATTTTGATCCTGTAAATTTACATTCGGTCCAAAAAGAGGATGCCCGCCAATAATTTCTGCCCGAGAAGATTGTATCATTGCAGCTACGGGTTTAGTTTTTACAGAAGTAAAATCTGTAAGCATAGCCTCTTTTCTCACATAAGGTCCGATTTCACGCACCACTTCTTCCGTTTTATCTATAGGGACAGAAACAATGACTACTTCTCCCAATTGTGCAAGTTTAATGTTATCAGTGTTATCTTCGTTAGAAACTAAAACGGTGTATCCTTCCCCGTGAAATGCTTCCGCAAATAATGACCCCATATTTCCTCTACCGCCGATAATAGAAATTATTTGTGGTTTCATTGCTGTACTTCTCGCGATTTACGCATAATTAATTCAAATAATTTAGTCACAAAGATTTCATCGTCAAATCCCAACTGTTTAAATTTTTCTATTCTTTTAGTTATTACTTGCAGTTCACGTTTTCGGTCCTGAATGGGCATATTATTCTTTCGTTTGTATTCAGCAATTTCTTCGCTGATTTTCAGCCGTCGCACTAATAATTCTAACAATTGCAAATCCGCTTCATCTATTTTCTTTCTAAGTGAACTTAGTACCATGTTTGCACCACTTTTTTATTTTCAATCCGATCCATATAATCTTTAAATTTAGAAAGGGGAAGCCCTTGTTTTCTATCACATACTGGAATTCCGTTAATGTCATGTGGTTCATCATCCCTAATAACCTCAATAATCAGCCCATTTGCTCCTGCAGCCAGATACATATCGGCAGCAAAAGACACGTATTTTGTTTCCCCTGTTGAATGATTGGGATCGCCAATGACCGGGAAAGGAGTATGTTCCCTTAATTCAAGCAGAAAGGAAGGATTGGGCGTATTCCGCATATTTCCCTCAGTAATATTCATTCCTCGTTCACACAGGATTATTTTTTCTGCACCTTCGTTAGCTACATATTCAGCAGCGCAAAGCACTTCTAATAAAGTTGTTTGCAAAGCGGTTTTTATTAAAACTCCTTGGCCATTTTGTGCAGCATATTTTCCTACTTCTTTCAGTAATTCTGTATTTTGCATACTGCGTGAGCCGATCTGAAACACCTCTGCAAAATTACCAACCTCTTCTACCTTTCGTGGATCTATCACTTCAGTAACGAGAGGTAATCCTGTTTTTTTACTGGCTTCTGCTAAAATTTCTAAGCCTTCTAGTCCTAAACCTTGAAAGGAATAAGGCGAAGTTCGTGGTTTGTATGCTCCTCCGCGTAACATATCTGCTCCAGCTTCCTTTACTCCGTAAGCAATTTCCATGGTCTGTCTGTAAGAATGAACGGTGCAAGGTCCAGCAATAATCAGTGGTTTTTCTGTGCCCACTTTTACTCCTCCAATATCGAAAGTTATAGTTTTAAGATTGCCTTTAAATTCTTCAAATTGTTCTCGGTCAACTAAGCGGTATTCTTTCATGTTTTTATCTCCTCCGGCATATGACTCTCTCTCTACATCTTTTTTACGGATTCACAGAAGACCGGAATTTTCCGGCCAAGCAAACCCGTCAGTTAATAATAAAAGATATAACTAAAAAACACAGAGATATAACTAACGCGCCAGGTTGATGGACAAACGTTAATTTGAGTCATGTTTGCTTAAAATAATTAAATGGTATTTAAATATTACTGTAGAGATTATTTAGTTAATAATATAATTAATGACATCGTTAATAACACCCATCCTCTAAGGAACAGCATAAAGACCGCGTAACAACGGTGTGCCGTGATCTTTATACAATAGATCTTGAAACAGTTTAACATACGACGGATTAATTTTTAATGGTTGATGCTGTAAATGTCTATGAACCAATTCTACTGTTTCCAGGAAAAAATCTTTTATTTCTTTATCTTTGGATCCCATTAATCCGCAGCGAAAGGTATTCCTGGTATCATAAAGTGTTCCCTTTCCACGTTCAAAGCATCTATACCACCCATCCACTGAGCCGTAAGGAGGTTCATCTACAAAAAAAATCATTTGGTCAGTATTATTGTTTATGACAAAATATTGCAATGCACCTTTGATTGCTTCTTTGTCCTCTTGGTCAGTAAAAGAACCATAGTAAGTAACAATTTTAAATCCATCTTTTTCAAAACTATGGAGGTGGTTAAACTTACTTCTTAGATTGTTAAATAAGCCATTGAGAATCTCATGTGAAAGCTGCTGATAGGATTTAGCAGGAAATAATTCTCTAATTTCTACATTATAATCAGATGGAGCAGAGATATCTACTATCGGAATTGTTATCTCTTTTTGTTGCTGAGGCAAGCATCCCGCAGTCAGCGCAAGTAATGCGCATAATGATTTCTGTTTCATGATAGGGGATTTTGTTAGATTTTTTATAAACTTTTAGCTAAGAAAGCAGAATCTGGAAGGAGAATAGTGCCGTTAAGAAAAATAATTTAACACACGATTTAATTTAGAAATCGAGCATATCCGAGGGTAAAATCTTTTATCTCTTCTGTGGTAAGACTGCGTTCTACGTAACTATCTAAATGTTTATTAATTCTGAACTTTTCTTCTGAAGAAAGAGATTGATAATTCAACAATTCTCGAGCAGTAATTTTTTCTTGCACAGAGAAAGTATACAATTCGCGGACCGTATAAAATAAAGGTGTTGCTTTTACGCCCATGATACTTTGGTTGTCCTCTTTCAATAATAGGTGTACTTTTTCTGCCAGCGCTTCTAAAGAATCTTGAGGAAGATCCGGAACTAAATCATTAGGATCATATATACCATAATCAAAATTGTATGGCTTTAATCCGCACGCGTACAATTTAACCAAATATGTTAATACCTCTCCTTTACCCAAATCTTTACACAGTAACTGCATTTCTTGCAGAGTTAATTGACTGTTTTTACCTTCTGGATGAAGTTTATGAAACTTAGCGCTTTGGCCGTACACATCGCGTCTTGCTTGAATTTCCGTTAGCATATTGGTTAAAATGCCGCGGTTCTTAGAATAATGAATTTTAAGTTTCTGATCAGCTTCTTTAATCGTAGTAAAAATTTCTACTTTTACCATTTTTATTTAATAAAAGTCCTAACTATATAACCATTTCTATGTGAAAATACTATTGTGCTATCCCGTATTTAGTTTACATAACGTATATCACTTTGGTGATATACTAT
>CAYHVV010000075.1:0-5662 GCA_964360115.1 uncultured Methanosarcinales archaeon
TGCAACCATAGCAGCCTCTGTCTGGTGCTCAACAAATGCCACGGTGTCTGGACTAAAACTCACCGCAGGTAACCTGTGCCAGTTAAAGCTTGTGTATTGGGCGAAGAAGATCACCTGTAAAACATATCAATAGGTTCGTTTAGATTTGGTCGTTGTTTCAGGCACTCCTTCACCGAGTCCAGTATAACTTTAATCAATAATAATGGCAAAGAAAAAGAGAATGTTGAAGAAAACGAGAAAAAGAGTTCTTAAGCCAAGCAGGAGAAAGAGCAGCAAAAACAGCAGAAGCCCAAGCGGCAAGTCCAAGCATTCTAAAGTTGCTAAAATGATTAAGCTGGCGAAAGCACGAGTTAGAAAGAATTCTAGGAAGAGCAAAAGTAAGAAGAAAAGAAGATAAAAGAGGGATACAAATTATTGGTGGAGTTTTGGTTGGTTGTTCTCTGGAAGAATCTGGTTGAATTTAGTGAGGGGGACTATTTCACTGCTTCTAAAAACACAATGTTAAAACGATATCTTTCCACTTCTGCAACTGTACTAAACCCTGCATTTGATAACATTTCTGGGATTTTTCCTTTATAATTATCATAACCTTCCTCAAACAAAACTGTAAACCAAGAAAAAACAGAAAATAATTTGTTTTTTGGCTTTCCAAAATCAACTAATAAAAATCTTCCACTTTTCTTCAGAACCCTATGAATTTCCTTCATTGCTTCTTTTTTAATATCATTGCTGAGATGATGAAACACAAGAGAACTATACACAACATCAAAAGAATTATCTGGAAACGGTAACTTTTGGAGAAATGCTTTTTTAAAATTTATCGGCAGGTTCTCTTCTTTAGCTTTATTCTCTGCAATTGCTAAAATATTAGGATCAGCATCAATTGCATATAATGAAATATTCTGGGATTCTTTCTTAACATCAATAGCAAGACTACCACTTCCACAACCTGCATCCATTACGCGTAATTTTCGTTTTGGAAGATTCAGCATCTTAACAATCTTCATTCTATAACTTCTCCCAAGACCAACAAGAGAACAAAGCGTATCAAAAAGTGGTGTCAATAAATGAAACCGTGCCGCTGGAATAAATTGAGATTTCAATTTTATTTCCCTCCCTTGATAAAAGCAAAAATATGTCCTAACAAACCAAAGCCCAGAAAGAACATTCCGATATAAAACCATTTTGGGCTACCAATAATTAATCCAATACCTACGCCAAAGCTTACGTGTATGGCATCGGTAATAGCAGTATGTCGCTTAAAATAAGCATAGAGTCTCTTAAAAAGTCTACCACCGAATTGACTTTCACAAAAGAATCTATCTAATGTATCATAGTTATTACTCATGTTCTTAACCTCCAATATAAGGCTCCAACAAGAAGCCCATTACTTAAGAATCCAAGTAGTGGCCGATAAGGTTCAAAATAAGTCATCAACGCAGTTGCTCCGAAAAGCAGGGCTTCCGAAGCTACCTAGGCGCTTTCCTGCATTTTACGGACTTTATTTTATGATTTTAATTTTCTCCTACTTTTACGATGCGCTGAAGATTTAATGACTCTCTTTTTTCTTCGTTTTCTCTTCCTTCTTCTTGAAGTCTGAGAAAAAAATGTCATGCTCTCTGCTTTGATATATTTGTGCTGCTCGACATCACGTTGGATAATTCCATATACCCTTACCCTTCCTTTTACTAATTCATCGGTTAAAACATCTATATGGCCAGTTTTGTCTGACAGTTCGGAAAATATACCTTCTTCGCTTTTTCTTTTAGGCCTTATTTTTCCGTCTACTGCTATTGTTTCTCCTTCTTCATGATGATGGTAAAGATCTTCAATCGTACAAGTAGGATGTATCTCCTGGCGGCACGTTTTTGAGCATAAGTATCTGAATAGCAGATAAAGCAGGAATAAAAGTACTATCGCAATTATAAAGTACGCTAGATATTTTCCATATCCTACTGCGAAGCCTATAGCAGCACCGACAAAAGACCTTTTTTCTTTGACTCCTATTATTTCAAAAGGATAGCCGGCAACAGCAAGGTCATCTTTGTAAGTAACCTTAACTACGAACATATAATCTCCTGCTGGAATATTGTCAGGAAGATCTATTTCCTTAAGGAAATTGATATGATTTTCTATTGCTCTACTTTCGAGGCCTTGGAGAAATATTTTTCCTTCAAGATTTTGTATTAGATATTCTATTTGAAGATTCACCGCCCCAATCTGTCGAATGCCAATTATCTCTACTTGACCAATAAGTGTTTCACCGGGCAGAAGTTTACGATACTTTTCCGGAATTTTTGCAGTGACGTCAAAGTAGTCGCCGGGGATATGGATGGGCGTGGGAACAATTTTTTCTTCCACAGGGGGAGGGAAAAAACTCTTACCCGCTTTAGCTGCAGGTTTTTCAGGGGACGGGGTTGGTGTTGGCGGTGCAGGAGGAGCAGCTCCACAATCGCTAAAAAAATAGTAAGTAATCTGGCTTTGGTTTACGGGAACCATAATTTGATAATCATGTGTTTTTCCGTCAAAACCTATGGTGTCAAAGGAAACGTGGCTTACAAACACTAAAATATTGGATTTATTGAGAATACCTAAATCAAACGTGGTATTCCCAGGAGAGTTTGCTACCTTAGTATATGTTGTTGGAACATTGCTAATCAGAGAAGAATTCACAGTGAAGCTTGTTATATTTGTAAAAACCTGAGATCCTGATTCGAGATGAGTACTGTCTAAACTCAG
Source organism: uncultured Methanosarcinales archaeon (assembly GCA_964360115.1). GTDB lineage: Archaea > Nanobdellota > Nanobdellia > Woesearchaeales > GW2011-AR9 > JACPIL01. The sequence continues at coordinate 2,740 of CAYHVV010000075.1, forward strand.
GAACTTATCAACAGCCTCCTTTTTTCCTTCTAAGATATCTATTAAACTAACATCGCTGCTTATACTGGCATAAATTTCATCGCCTATGCAGGGGAGCGTCAAGTTAAGTTCGCAGACATTTCCGCCTATTGCAATAGTCGAGGGTCTTGTTGTTACTGATGTATCAGTAGTTATCTCTCCAAAACATGCTTGCCAGAATGCAGATTTCCTAGCCAGGTCGAGGTTTGTTACGTTGCCAGCTTGCGCAGGCGCAACATCTGAAACGATAAGGCCGGTAATGTATGTTTTCGACTCATAAAATAACGAAACTCCAAACAAAGCAAGACACAAAACTACAATTAATATCAAATCTTTTTTTTTCATCTCTTTTTTCAAGAGAAAGACTTTATAAAATTTAAATCTTCTCTTTTTCAGGTCCCAGTAGGTGTACTCTACTAAACCAATGTAGCTGGATCATACATAATTACATCACCTTTTGTTCCAACTTCTGTAACATAACTACGGATTGCCTTTTCTCGTTTTACTTTTATAATCATATTTTTTATTTTATCCTCAATTTCGCTGAGGGGCACTGTTTTACCATCATTAGTTCTAAACAACGGTATATTTTCTTGATAAAAATCTTTTACTTCTTTATCGCTTGCGCTGATGTCAGGAAACATTTCCTTTACTAATTTTGACAAAACTACTTGTTCTCGCATAATTTCCTTGATATCTTTTTTTGTTACTCCTTTTGTTTGCAAACCTTGCAGTAAAACTTTCTTATCTACTTTTTTCTTTTCCAGAAACAAATCAAATATTTCATCAGCCTCACTTTTTGTCGCATCGATCTTTCTCTTCTCTGCCTCATGCAGAAGGATTTTATTAGGTATTACCACATCATTAAGAAATTGAAGTTTGCTCATACTATCGCCAGCGCCAAGCAAGTAATATCGATCATTCAATTCTTCAAGCGTTACTTCTTCGCCATTTATTGAAGCGACAAGATCATTAGCAGTAGAACTGCTTTCAGAAAGATAAGTCATAAAATACCACCCTCCTAAAATTACCGTAACTGCGACAATAAAATAAGTAATCAGTTCTTTGTTAATTTTTTTCTTGATTTTGTATTCTTTATCCATTAAATTCATCACGTTCTTCTGGTTAGGAATGTCCCGCTTGGGTTCTTCTTTTTTTCCTTATAGCCAAGAGCTGCCATAAGATGATTAGTATTACGGCAATAATTAAGATTGGTTTATAATCTATTGATTTAATTACTAAATCAAACTCCTGAATTAAACTTTTGATTAATACATCTTTCCGAAACCCGTACTTTGCATGAACTTTCACAGTAGGGTTATCTTCAATGTCAACTTCTTCCAATTGCGCTTTAATTTTGAAGACCTCACTCTTTCCCGGCTGGATTTCTAATTGCTCCGATCCTATTGTTATTTTTTTATCAGCAATGATTATATCAACTATATCAACCGCAGCAAAAACCGACTCTCCGCCTGTATTTTTTATTGTAATCTCAAATCTCTTTGTTTTTTTGTTGTATACCAAACTGGTTATTTCAATTTCGGAATAATCTTCAGCAGAAACGATTTCTACTTTGTTTTCAGCTGTAAATAGATTAGTAAGAGAAGCAGGTGAATCTCCTAAAGCCACTTTGCTAAATGCAAAAATTTCTTCATCGAGGTATTTGCTTAGATCAACATCATATATTCTTGTAGTTATAGTTGCCGCATCGGTAAAGAATGCTTCTTTATCTCCTACCTTTGCAATGGAATCCCCATTTACTTTCAGGTCGTGGGATAGGGTTTGAACGTAAGCAAAAAAATCACCGGTATTTTCGTACACTACTTCAAGTTGTTTTGTGGCTGTATTGTACTGTACAGCTTTGATCTCAACGTTCGGATTGTACCGCGGCAGAGGATACACATCTAAAGCATAAAGTTGTTGGTTTCTTCCTTGCGCGTATTTAAGGAATAGCTTTATTCCGGTAAGTTCCTTTATATTTTTGGCATTATCAAATATATCATACCCGATGACCACACCTACCCGCACATCTGATTCTAAGATAAAATCTACCACATTATTTGGTATGTTTGAGGTTCCAATCAATAAAGCAGGAAATTCATTATTAAAAAAGCCAGGTTCAATAAATTCACCGTTAGTGAGATAAATTTGCTTAGTAGCTCTTATATCTAAAAACTTTTTAACAATTTCTATATTATCAGTATACCTATCCCCTGTCCCTATAACATCTGGATTTAATGGTTTTAATGCTTCTTTAACTTCTCGATCCACGCCTCCATAGAGTAATATCTGCTGTGCGTTCTCGATAAGGAAATCAGAAACCCTATCTATATTGTTTTTGTTGGCGAACAGAACAAATGATTTAGTCATTGAAGCATAAGGAGCAACAGAAATAGCATCATAACCAAGCTTATCATCGATAACAATGAAACTGTCAACATTTTGCTGCTCAACTGCGCGCCTGGCAAGTTGTAGGTTTTTTTCCTCACCCCCTGATGATAATGTCTCTACCTTAAATTCTTCTTTTTCAAGTTTTTCTTTATAGCCAAAGATAAAAGAATTATCTTCAGGTTCAACGAGTAAGACCTCTTTCTTGGCTTTGTCAAGAACGTCTTTGAGCAGCAATATTCCCTGCGTTTCTTCTACTATATAATGAACATCTACACCTTTAATCTTTGCATAAATCATTCCGGAATAAACTTCCTGCCAATCCTTTGAGTTAATTACTACTTGTTCTTCAGCAACCGCAATAGGAAGAATTGACAGTAAGATAAGCAATGTTATAAAAATAATTATCCTCATTTTCATCAATTTACTGATGTTATTCATTATATAAATTTTTCTGTGCTTGGGGCTTTGCGTGGATATTAAATCTCAATGATGTTTATCCCAAAAATCAAATCTT
>CAYHVV010000076.1:0-5611 GCA_964360115.1 uncultured Methanosarcinales archaeon
ACCCCCAACGCTCTAAGCGTGGGTATCTCTGTCGAACAGGTTATTTAGAAAGTAATAATAATAATAATAACAAACGTGATTATAATGGCCTTCCGTTCTAAGAATTATTTTGTTAGTTTAAAGTATGCTGTTAGTTTACTTCCCTTTATTCTCAGCAGTTGCGCTCAACCAAGTCTTACTCCTGTTCGACCATCTTACCCGTTTAAAATAGGACAGTATTATGCTTTCATGGATGAACAGCCGGGGATGTATGATTTGATAACAATAAATGATTACACTTACTGTTATTATTCAAAAAAAATGGAAGATGATGACGACCGGGTTATTTTCGATAAAGACTGTGATCTGCACAGTGACAAGGTGGTAATCGTATCTAAAGGTAAGGCCGTGGTTGCTGCTGACACAAAATATCTTAAAACAGAACAGGTACAGAATTTAGATTACATCTTGCGAAATCATATCAAGAATATCGTACCTGACACTACAATTTTTTAAGTTCATCTAAACTTTTGCTAAAATATTCTTTCTTTTCAGAAATTGCTGTTGGACTGCCCCCACCATGCCACGTAAAACGAGGACGTAACTGCACGGGGAAAATCCGTTCATTGGCATCATCAAAAATAACTGCAGCACCTTTCACGCGTGGCAGATGATCTATTTCCTGTTCCAATCCCTGCCGCATGTAACTTTGAGTTAATTGGCTTAAGGCTTCTACATCTAATCTGGCAGTAAGACGGTGAGCAATAACGATGTCAGATTGAGTCATGACATCCGTATGAATCTTTCCTGGCTGCTGTGAAGCTAGAATTAGTGAAATGCCCGGCTGACGCCCTTCACGGAGAATAGTGATTAAAGCTTCTGTAGCAGCGGTTTTTCCATCTTTAGGCAGTAATTCATGTGCTTCATCGAGAGCAATCCATACTAGCGGCTCTTCCATTTTTTCTTCAACATTTTTGGTAAAATAATGCATGGCTGCATCAACACTCTTGAATTCTTCCGTCTTTCGGGCAAGCATACGCTGGTTGAAGAGGTTGCGGCAGATTAAACCAGTTACCAGAGCTTTGATTTCCCATCCTGAAGCCATGGTAGCATAGGGACTGACATCTAAAACAGTTACTTGCCCCGGAGCAATAATATCTTTTAACGGCGTTCCTTCTTTGGAAAATATTTCCCAGCCTTTGGCTTTTTCAAATTGATTTATTACTATGCTTTTTACTACTTTATCACTTTCGGTATCTTTTTTAATCAATTCTATCAAGTGATCCAAATCATAACTCTCTTCTTTTCGAGATAAATCTTGAACTATTTTAGTTATAAGTACTCCTTCTGCTGAATTAGGATCAAGGTTAAACGCAGTACACCAATCATGAGGACCTACATCTAAGGGGCGGATAGAAAAAGGAAAATCAGTAGGAATTCCTTCATTTTTGTATTGGTAATAAAAACCAGTAGGGGTATAAATTTTTACATCTAATCCTCGTGAATCTATTTTCCAATCGCGAAGCAGTTCAGCATCTTGATAATTAGGATACTTCATAGTCCAATAAATACCCATGGTGTCGAGGAGCACAATGGAAAGGTTTTGTTTTATTTCCAGCGGAAGATCAGCAAGACCTTCGGCAACCATGCCCATGGTGTAGGATTTTCCAGATCCTCTCTTGCCCACGATGAAAGCAACATGCGCACTGGCCACATCCATATAGACCAGATTGGAAAGAGAAGTAGTCTGTCCCATTTGGATGTACTGTTTTCCTAAAAATACTGTCCCCTGCTTGCCGTACTTGTCTATATCATTCTTAGAACGACCGATGATAACATCAAACACCATTAAAGATAAAGAAAGAAAAGAAGGATAAAAAGGTTGTGGTTGTTTGTTTATGCTTTAGCTGGTAAAAGAATTTTTGGTTTAGAGAGTTTGCTTATTTTTCTTAATTCAAGACTTGATAGCGGGTTAGGAAAATATTCTTCTAATTTTCTCCCAATTAATCTTCTTATATTAGACGTATCTGCTTGTTTGGCATAGGCAAACCACCCCATCATACTTTCATACACCGCACCATAATCAATTATTCCATAGTCAAAATCATCCTTTAAAGAGATTATTTTTCGCTTAGCTGCTCGCAAATTAGATTTGCGCAACAGCTTATGATGATAGAAAACCCGAAAGCCGAGAAAGGTAATCCCTTTATTTAGCGGAAGTATTTTTGATTTTAAAGGATGAAGTTCCAGCTTAAGCTTTTGTTGTAAAAACGAATCAATCTCTTTTTTACATAATTCTAGGTTATCTTTCTGTTCATGCAAAATCACAAAATCATCAACATAACGGATATAGTATTTGATTTTTAGTATGTGTTTCGCAAATTGGTCTAGCTCATTCAAATATACGTTTGCTAAGAATTGTGAGGTGAGATTGCCGAGAGGCATACCTTTTCCTGGTTCGCCATTATTGTAATTCGCAAGTATCATTTTTAGTAAAAAAATAATATTATTGTCCTTGATTTTTCGCTTGAGCATTTGTAATAAGATATTGTGATCAACAGTTTCAAAATAATGCTTAACATCAGCTTTGAGACAGTAACCAGTTACATAATCTTGGTAAGGGACGGCAACTTCTTTTTTGAATTGATCAAATCTTTCTATAGCTTTTAACGTACCTTTGCCCTTGCGATTGGCGTAGCTGTCGTAAATGAAAATCTTTTCGTATATCGGCTCAAGAATATTGCAGAGAGCATGATGTACAATCCTGTCGCGAAAAGCAGATTTGTTTATTTTCCTGGTTTTAGGATCACGGATGATAAAAGTAGTAAGAGGCTGAGGACGATAGGAATGAAAAAGCAGGTCAACGCGCAACTGAAGAAGATTGTTTTTCAAATTTGATTCAAATTCCAGAACGTCCGGCCTTTTGGTCTTCCCTTTGCGCGCTTTTGTGAAGGCTACCTGAAGATTTTCCAGAGAACAGACTTGATCATAAAGAGAAGTAAAACTTTCTTCAGCCATTTTGAAATACCAATATTGGCCTGGGCTATTCCAACGAAACGGGTGTTGTTGTTAAGATGATTGTTGCCATTGGCTTGAGACCTATTGTTAAGTCTATTGAGCACCACCGCCCGCCGTCTGTAGCCCTCATACCATTACTCACTACTGCTTCATCCTTTCGGTAGTTGCCGCTGTCTTATCAAATAGAGAGAGTCTCTCCTCTGAAATTTTTATGACTGAGTCACCTCAAGCCGTAGCATGAGAGCATGTAGTCCAGGCTGGACACTCCTATCGAGAGTTCCATATTGGACAAAATGAAAGAAAAAAGAAGAAGTTATTAAAGTTTTAGTTTCTTAACTGTTTTATAGAGTTCCACTGCTCCGGATAATTCTTTTCTAGACAGGCTGTGTTCACTCAGAAAAATCTCTAAATCAGAACGCGAATCTTCTCGATAAGGAGATTTTTTCGCGCGCGCCTGCGGCAATTTGGTCGCTACGCTCTCCCCCCGACGTACCCCAACGAAACGGGTGTCGTTATTAAGATGATTGATGCCATAGGCAAGAGAACTACCGTTAAGTCTAACGAGCACCACCGCCCGCTCATTCTTATCTTCTGGAACAAAAATGCCCATCATTGTATCATAGTTAAATTTGTCTTTTCCAAAACGGAAAGTATTTTCAACATACGTATCTAATCGTGCCTGATTACCATCTGCAAAATCCAGCCAAACTGGACTTGTTCTAGCTTCTTGTTCAGCCAAATCTCTACTAAGAATGAGATCACTTCGATTGTAAGTCTTTGCTGCTTCTCTACAATCAAAAGAAAGACCGCCATTCGTTAATCTAGTCTGTGGCATCACTGCGCGCAATCGTTCAGAATGAGGCATCAGATAGATTTTTGTCTTTGTTCCGGCGATGCCGAAATCAGTGTCAAGATAATTGTTCCACTTAGGATGTTCAAAAGAAACTGCATTACGAGCATCCATGATATCTTCGGTGCTCCAAGGAGTAAGGCCTGCTTCACATAATTCTGACATTTTGATACAATAATTTCCTTCAAACAACTCTTGTCCAGGTTTTAATCCAAATTCTGCTGCATTCATTTTTCTTTCCTCCATATCTACAGTTCCGCTTCTACCAGGACACTTACTTTATGGTTTTCGCCTACTTTGGAAGCAGTTCCAACCACATGTGTAATGCCGTAGCGTTCAGCTAAACCAACTAGTTCAGCATCAACTTCTCCATCGAGAGCTATGGCATAAATTCCGCCGTTCAAACTTTTAATGGTTGAGCTTAACTCGCTTAAAGGAACTTTCCCAAGCACGTTCAGTTTCTGATCAAAGATGCAAGCCCCTTTGGTTCCGAAAATAGTTTCTAAGGTTTCCTTGAAGATTTTCTTTTCCGCAGGAGATAAGCGTTTTTCTCTAGCAATTGGAGCTTGAGGTGGTGCAGATCTGACTGGATATCTGCTGGTACTAACTCTAGAATCATTCCGAGGATCTCGAGAATCACTTCGAGGTTCGCTTCTTCTGTAGCCATTTTGCTCTCTGCCATTTTCCTTATTAGCAGAGAAGGATTTACGTTCTACCATCTTATCGGAAGGTTCTTTCAAAGTGCCGTCGTTATTTACTCCCAAATCCAACTTAGCCTGTTCAGCAGTAATTCTGCCACGCAAAGCTTGGTGAATTTCTTTCTTGGCCAATTCTTCGACTTCCTTTCCATCAGGTGCTTTGGTTACGAAATCAACATCGGCAACTCCTAAGAGTTCACGGACAATTAAGTCTCCGCCACGGTCACCATCGACAAATACAGTGACGGATTTTACTTTACTGAGATCCTTAATGGTCTGCGGGCAAGAAGTGCCGTTCATGGAAATAACGTTCTTGAAACCATGCTTAAGCAAAATCAAGACGTCGGCACGCCCTTCTACAACGATAATTTCGTCGCTGGAATCTATATCTGGTCCAGAAGGAAGATGGTCTTTTCCGTATTCAAGAACTTCCATCATACGTACTGATTGAGCAACCTCATCAGAAAGTTCCTGAGAATCAGGAAGAGTTTCTTGAGTCAATTCTTTTAGTAAAACTTTTGCTCTTTCGATCACGAACTTTCGCTTGCTGATCCTGATATCTTCAATCTTTTGAACTTCAATCTTTGCGTTACAAGGACCGATGCGCTGGATGATTTCCATAGCCGCAGCTATAATAGCTGTTTCAGTCTTATCCAAAGAACTAGGGATAATAATCTCCCCTTTAGTCTTACCGGCACTGATATTGACATTTACTTCAATCCGGCCGATTTTACCGCTTCTCTGAAGCTCACGTAATTCTAAATCGTTCCCCAACAATCCTTCAGTCTGACCGAAGATTGCTCCGATGACGTCTGGTTTGTCGACAACTCCATCAATGAAAATTGTTGAATGTACGATATATTTAGCCGCTACTGGGCTTATTTTTGCCATTTTTATTCCCCCGTTATTGTAGAAAGAGCTGGACTTAACTTTTACGTATAGCGCCTCGCAAGGTACTGTACATTTGAAGTGTGATAGTGATAGTCAACTCCCCCTAAATTTGTTATGTTTTATACTAAAAGCACGAAATATTCGAACATTTTTATCGTGCTTTTATATGCACAGA
>CAYHVV010000077.1:0-5568 GCA_964360115.1 uncultured Methanosarcinales archaeon
CTGAATAGCAGAATAGCTTTTCAAAACCTCGAAAATCTCGGATTTTCGTATGGTTTCAAACTTGGAAACATCAAAAGACCGATTATTTTGAAGATTTCTGATACATAGGAGGTATAAGGGTATGTGCATAGCTGGTCTGTCGTCGATGGTTTATAAATGCCTGTTTACAATTGGTGAAAATTAGCACCATTTTATCGACGAACCAAAAAGGAGCTATGCACATACGTATAAGGGAAAAACTAATTAATAAGGAAGAATTTTAGTTTAAGATGGGTTTAGGCACAATATTACTAGGAATTACTGGAACTTTGGTTCTTTACACAACAATAGATACTGAAAGAAGAGTACGCATTGGAGATGTGACTGGCCATTTAATAGCTGATTCTTGCAAAAAACGTATTGATAACCAGCCCTTGACTTTGCCGGTAAAACAATCTTACTGGCCCACGGGAATTGATTCTTACTTAGCTATACGGCGATATAATAAAGTATACGCAGCCTTGCAAGAAAAAGGAGATACTGCTGATTCTAGGGAATTGATGAATTTGTTTAAAATGAAGTGATTTTTAAAAATGAGGGATTTTCACTTTAGATGCTTTTTCTTTTGCTTCATAAAAGGCATTAAGTTGTCCATGCTTTCGTGCCGCTAAATATATCCCTTGTTGCTGGCAATAACCTAATTCGGGCATATTCTCGGTACGGGTGGCCATCCAAAGTTCAACCACCCTTGGTTTGAGTAAACCATATTTTTCTATGTGTTGTTCTGTTCGATGATAAAAGTGTAAAGTTCCTGCGCTGCATTTGGTCGCAAGCAAAGACAAGATGGCTACACCATTTATCGTTCCCAAAAGCGTGCTCAGGAAAAAACCATTTTCTCCATCTAAAGAGGAGTAGGTAGAACCAAGTATTGAAAGAGTCGCTGCTGCAGTGACCTTATTACCGATTAATCGTACATACAGATTTTCAACTTTTTCTGCCAGACTCATTCTTTATTCCAGGTCAACTTCCCAACTTAATTCTTGATTTGATTTCAGGGACTAGGATTCTTGGCGTAATTTCTCCGCTTTCAATCTGCTGGAAAGCATAAGAATCTTGTCGTGAAGGCAAGTATAACCCTTTTTGAGTTGAGATGACACATTTGTCTTCCTGATCTATTCTTTTAAAGAAACCATAGTTTCTCCCTTCCCATAAAACCGGAGTATTTGTGCCTAAAGCCAGTAGATCATCTACACTTAATTCTCTGTCAGGCATAAGAACAGAAATTATTTCTTCATTATTAATCTCTTTTGTTCTGGTATAACTCCTATACCCTTTATCGGGAGTTCCATTAACATATCTCTGGCGTAAAACACGCTCTTCTTTTTCAACAACCACATCGCCGAGACAGTAACCTAATTCCTTATCGTCAAGGAAAAGAATATTTCCAGTAGAATATTTAGTTTCATAGTGGGAGAGTTTTTCGTCAAGAGGTTGAATCTTTTCTTGTAATTCTCGAAGGGTTTGAGATTTTTTTTGATCGAATTTTTTTCGTCCGGATGACTTGTTTTCTAAGTAATAAGCTGTTGTTAACATACCGCCAGCAAAGCCAAAAAACATCAAAACAAGGCTTCCAGTAAGTATCCCTAAATCTGTTGGAATATTATCAAGAGTATGAGTAGTATATGCTGTTCTGTAAATCAGTATTGCTAAAGGAATCGTTCCTACTGTGACTCCAACAAGAGTTGAAAGGCCGGCTGAATCTGGATACAATTCATCCTTTATCTCATTCGTTTTTCCTGCCAACTCTTTCTTTTCTTCCAGCAACTCTACTAATCCAGCAACATCCCTTGGAATATCTAATTTATATGAAATGTCTTCATCAGTTCTGTAGGGAGAGATTTTTTGTTGCACTTCTTGTTCGGCTAAAGCATCGTATTCTGCTGCAAATTCTGCTTCAAGCAATTCGTCTAATTTTTGTTTTGGTTTAAGGATCATTCTTTATTCCTCGTAACTTTCCTTCCCAGCTTATGCGCAAGGTGTAAAGGCTCCGGCAGTTTGTGCGGATGTACGATGCTCTTTGAAACAATGTCCAACGCTGTTTTTACAGAGATGTTATGTCCGGGAGAAACAAAAAGGGGATTGGAAAATTCCTTGGTCTTAATTTCAAATCCCAATACTGTGCCATCAAGAATGATTTTGCCTTCCTGAAGAGTTCCAAAAGTCAATTTATCCTGCACCCCGATAGTAGGAATATTTAATTCCAATCCCAAATGAGAAGCAATACCTATTCTGCGCGGATGCAATACGCCTGAACCTTTCACTAACAGTACTTCCGGCTCCTCATCTAATTGATTAACTGCTTCGATTATGGCAGGTATTTCCCGATACGCTTCAAAACCGAGCTTATGTGGAAGAGGATTATCTAAGACATAACTTTTGTACTCTTTAACCTCGAAAGAAGGGAATTCGCAGACAACTACTGTAGCCAGAAGTTTATTGCCCAAAACTTGGCATTCTGCTGCACCGATAGTTTTAATCTCGCTGAAAGTATCTTCTAATTTGATCCGATAAGACAATTTTGCTTGTTCCGTTTTTAGTTCGAAAAAATCCAAAGTAGTTCACCAATTTCTTCTAAAACCAATTATCTTGAATAATAGTTAAACCAATCTTGTTCTTCATCATTAAAACCCAGTTCTCTTGCTTCTTCTTGACTCATAACTGGTCTTACTGGCAATATACTTACCTTGTAACCAGGCGGTAGTTCAACTAAATCTCCTACGGGTTTTAGTTTAACTGTTATTAGTTGTGCATAATCATTTGCTATTTTTTCTAAGTCTAACATGTTGTTGCTCCACTTTTTTATATAGCTAATGTGTCAAATATTCGAACATTAAATTACACATTTGCTTATTAGTAACTGTGAACAAATATTCGAAAATAATTCATAGTTACTATATATTAAAAATTAATCATCATTTTATAAACCTTTCTGAAATAACTACCCAACAGTAACTATTTGTTTAAAACAAAAGATTAAATAATCTTTTTACCTTTCTAATCCCTATGTCTACAAAAGATTGGTGGTGGGGACGTTCCGCTAGTGTTGATTTGCATCACTGCGACCAAAAATTAGTCAAAAGCCCGGCTGCCATTAGACGTTTCGTACGCGGACTGACTAAAGAATTGAAGATGCATCGTGTAGGTCCCACGGAAATAAAACGCTTTGGTCATGGCCAGTTGCGTGGATATTCCATGATCCAATTCATCGAAACAAGCACTATCACTGCGCATTTTGATGAAAAAGGAGATAGAGCTTTTATTGACATTTTCAGTTGTAAAAAGTATTCTCCAAAAAAAGTAGCGCTCTTTTGCAAAAAATACTTTAAAGCGAAAAATCATGTATTAAATGTAGAAGAACGCCAGTGATAGGCTCTGTAGAAAATCTCACTTCTTCGGGTTAGCATCGAGTTCGCCTGTCGCTTTTTATTTTGGAGTAGAGCCATTCCCGTAAGGAACAACCCCTTGTCTCTGTCAAAGTGGCATTAAAGTAGGCTCACGAATTGATGCTAACCTACATTTTCTACAGAGCCCAAGTGATAGAAAGATATTTATAATCACTTTCTTTACTGATATTAAAAGAGGCATAAGATGGTTCTCCGCGAACAAGACAAACATTTTCTTTCGTCATTGTACATAGCGATAGCAGTTATTTTTACATGGAAAGGTATCTGGGAAGGTATCTATAACCTGCCTTATATCGCCAATCCGTTTGTCTTCCTGTTTTTAGGATTTGCCATGCTTACTTTATCCGGAGCAATCTTTAAAGAATTCGACCCACTGGGTGGTATCCAAAAAGCGGTGCAGAAAACCATGCATTCAATCCAGGTTAACCACGATAATAAAAATTTTGAATTCAAGTATTATGACAAAGCTCAAAAAAAATATGTTAAAATCCCTGCACCTTGGGTAAAAAAAATAGAAAAAGGTGCCTTGGTCGTAGTGCCGCCGCATCAAAAACAAGAACTGTTTATTCCTATGCATAGAGTTACGGAAGTACTTTACAAAGGAAAACAATATTGGAGATTATAAGATGATCAGCTGGGAAGATTTAAAGAAATATTTTTGGTACCTGTTCGGAGTAATGGGCGTAGTTTTCTTCTGGACCGGAACCTGGGACGGCCTAGGCAATATCGGCTGGCTTCATAATCCTCTAATTAGCTTTATTGTAGGAGCCATTCTTCTCAGCCTTTCTGGAGTAATATTCAAAGAAGCCAACCCCCTCTGGGAAGCAGAGAAAATAGTCAAATCAGAAGCAAAAAAAGTACATCGCCATCCACAGAAGGATGAATTCCATTTCAAATATCAAGATAATGTTAAGAAAAAAGAATTATCGATTCATGCCGGAAAATTAAACCGCATCGAAAAAGAATTCTTAGTTTTTTTTGATGGGGGGAAAGAAGTTTTCGTCCCGCTGCATAGAGTTACTGAAATATTGCGCAAAGGAAAAACACACTGGAAGGCTTAAAATGCAATACCTCAGTAAAGAAGGAATAACTCCTTTAATGATTGGTTTTTTGCTGATTTCTTTTGCAGTAGCTATTGGTGTAGTAGTTTTGAATCTAGGAAGCGCACAAGTTGAAGAAGATGCGCAATGTTCTATGGACATTGGACTTCGCTTTTCAAAAATAAGCGGTGAAGAACAAGTCTGTTATGATGCCGCAAAGAAAATATTTTCCTTCTCTGTAGAAAACGGAGTCAACATCAATGTTAATGGAATAGTTGTCAATGTCATCGGAACACAGAAAGCAGAAAGTTTTGAATTGAATGACGCTAAGATGGGCAAAGCAGGAGTATATCTAGGCAGGATTCCTTATGATGCTGCAGCATCTGGAGAAATAAGACAAGTGAAAATCTCTCCTAAAATTGTTCCCTATGATGTTGAAGAAGTATGCATCGATCAGGCTATCGTAGTGGAAAAAGTAAAACTGTGTTAAATAATAATTCTTAATAATCGCTTATTAAAATCTGCTTTTTCCACCAGTGTATACTAAAAGCACGAAATATTCGAACATTTTTATCGTGCTTTTATATATACTGAAAGCACTAAATGTTCATATTTTTCAATCGTGCTTTCAGGATATCCCGAAGGCATAGTTATTTAATGCCTTCGGCATATACAAATGCAATTAAATATGTTCGAAAACTAATTGCATTTGGTATAATTCACTGGTGATTAATCAGTGATTCCACCTCGATGGAAAAAAACAGGGTCGGAAACAAGCAACAGAGTTGCTGTTCCTGAAAACAGATAGTTTTCAGTTTTCTGATAACATACCCGAGCGAAGCGAGCATGCTGCTGGTCGTTGCTGTCAAGCAACCTACGAACGAAGTGACTTGGTTTGACCTGTGGTGGTCTGTTTTCTTTGACTAATTCAGAAAAAATGTATTAAAACAATACCTTATAGAATAAATGATTTCAGATTGGGAATTTCTACGTTACAATAAGGGCAGGCCCTGGGCATCTTTCTATAAGGATCATATTTGAAAGGATAGTCACACTTTTGGCAATTAAATCTCACTAAAGTCGTT
>CAYHVV010000078.1:0-5560 GCA_964360115.1 uncultured Methanosarcinales archaeon
ATTACTAAATAGCGCCATTCTGCTTCAATTCCAGACAAGCGCAGATTAGACAAAGCAATCAGTACCGTATCAGGAGCGGTAAGCGCCTTTTGAACATCTTCTTGGCTGGGACGATAATTATTATTATTTACCAATTGCCCAAAAGCAACATAGATATTTTGTAAAACGGGATTTTGAGCTTCTCTGGTTATGGCTAAAGTAGGAGTATGTGCTTCATCAAGAAAATAGACTTCTCCGTCGGCGGTGTAAAACCATTGACTGCGTAATTCTTTGTTGGTTCGACGTTCATTCATCAATTCATCAACGTGAAGCATAGTATCTGGTTGAAGTTGTTTGTATCCGTCGCGTAAGTTTCCAGTGATTGTTTCTAATGACATGAATTATTGAATTTGAGACTTCGTTTTTAAAAGTTATGAATCAACAAAAATGCTTATCGCTTCGTTACTGGCATTTTTGAGATTACAAGGTTGGTCGTTGCAAGTAAAGGGATATGGACACAACTTGTAATCACAGATAATCAGGATGCTCTTTATTCTCAACAACCAAATCAAAAAATTCTAAAATACTAGCTAACTTTAATTTTTCACCCAATATTCTTCCTAAATCATGTACTATGACAATACGATAATCAGGAACTTTTCCGTAGAGTTCTTTTGTCTTCTGTTCAATAACCCCATCATAGGGATTATCAAATTGATCTATCTCTAACATGACGTAATCTAAATCTCCTTTTTGTTGCTTTTCTCGTTCTAGATTATGCGGTTTAGTTAAAGTTCCTGGTTTTAGAAAATAGAGTTTACCCATAACTTCGCGGCCAAAATGAGATTTACCTATGCCTGGCATACCCCTGATAGTTGTAATATAAGGAGCCGAGCCGGAATAATACAAAATCCTTTGGGTCAAAGAATCTATTCCTTCTGAAAATGAAACAACTGGTGAGCGTGAGATCATGATACTTTTTTTGGGGAGTGATTTAAATATATTTCCCTAGAAAAGAGATGCAAATGACCTCTCCTCCGTATAATTGTAACGTAATTTATTTAAAGAGAAAGATAATGTTAACATCAAAAAGGACGATGAAATGAAACCACTTGCACAAAAAGTTACTTTAACAATAATGCTTTTATTAATTTCTCTGCTTTTCCTTGCTAGCTGTGTTCCCGCTCCGAAAACTACTGACGAAGAACAAGGAACACCTACAGAAGATTTAGGATCAGAAAAAGGCGCGTTAGTCGGAGAGGCAATCGCAAAAAAAGTTGCAACGACTGCAACACGAATAAAGGAACCGCCGAAAGATAAGCCCAAAACAAATTTATGTTATGACCTCGAAGGAGAAGAGTATTGTCAAAAAAATCTCCAAGGTAATTTTGTAAAAGATTATTCTGATAAAAAGTCAGGTGCATATGCGCTTAGGTTTGGGGGGGTAGAAGCAGACAGGCAAGCAACAAGAAATTTACAAATCCAGCTTCCTGTCAAAAAAAATCAAGTTTATGAAGTCTCTGTTTGGATTCAGGTCAAAGAAAGAAAATGTTATGATTACCTTCCTTATACTGTTCAACCATATTTTGAACAGTATCTCAAGGACAAAGTATCTGTTACAGGAGGTATCTGGTGCGGAAATTACAAATTACAAATGATTGATCAGGGATATCCTTTTGACTTGATTTCAACTGCATCGCCAGACGGTTCAATTGAATTTTACAACTTAGGGTGGCATCAGGAAAAACACCGATTCAGGACAGGTACATCCACAACCGCAATTACATTAAATCTGACTCTGGAGGGTTTTGACGGAAAGATTTGGATTGATCAAGTAACTCTGAAAGAAAAGTCGTCCGAACATGATGAGAAATATCTTCACATACCCATTACTTATCTTTATGATGGAATGAACGTTTTGAAAGTTACACCAAAACCGCTCAGTATCGAGACTAAAGGCGGAAAGTTCAACTTCAATGATGACTCGATCACTCTGACTAAAAACGACCAAACTACTGGAGTTATTAATTTTAAACCGGGTGCTCTCAAGGGCCTGACAATCACTAATGAACCTGGCTTGGTAATCTTAGAAAACGAAAATGTCATTCTAAGTTTAGGTCTTGATTCAAGCATTATCGCCAAAGTCAAAAAAGAGATAGACATAACGGTAAAAGGAGATGGAATTCTTGATCCTGCAAAACAAAACTCTTATTATTGGCTGCTCGAAGCAGGAGTTCTTTTCTTTTCCGACTACTCAAAAGGGATGCTCTTTTCGCCTATCCGGCTGAAAAGCGAAGTGGCGTATAGATACCCTGGATTTACAGACGGAGGCATCTTTACATATTCACCGGCAGATCCCAACGATCCAAAAGTCAAAGCAGGACTTTATAACGACACTTGGAAAATTGACAATCAGAACAAACCTTCTTGGAGCGTGACTTATAATTTCAAAAGCGGCCAATGGTTTATGACGTCATTATTCCCGCCCAAAGAATTTAATTACGCTGCTGCCTGCAAAAACCGTTTCACGAGTATCATGTTCGCACCCAACGATCGAGAGCCCCAATGGAAAATCAGTGCGGACGAAGCAGCAGAATATCATTCACAGAAGTTTGATGTTGCTCTTCCTTGGGTAGCTACAACTTATGATGTAGATAATCCTTCCACACCGACGAAATATCCGCAACCCCCACCTGGATTTCCAGAATCACCGGTGCATAAATACACTACTCAAGGTCCTTACGAAGTGTTAGAAACTAAAACTAAAGCTCGCTTAAAAGAACTTGTTTCCGCTGTGCATAACAAAAATATGAAAATAGTGTTATACATGACTCCACAATATTACTACACCACCGATGTAGATATCTTCTTAAAAAATCTTAAAAGCCTGGTGGAAGATTACAACTTGGATGGCATCTATTACGATGGTCTCTACTCTCACGAACCATTGCGTAGCTTGGAATTAATCCGTAAAACTCGTAACTACCTTGGAGACAAGATTTACATCCAACATAATTCTGTTGATGTCGGGTTGTTAGCAATTTCTTATAAGTATAGGGTTCCTGTTTTTGATGCGTATGCAACTAAACTTCTTGTCGGAGAAAGTGCTAGGGAGCCTTGGTTCTTGGTTAGTGAACCTAATAATCAACCAACTACATTAAACACTATCTATTCAAAGAAATGGGCGCTGATGTATTGTGGCAAAGACAGTAATACGCCGTCAATGCTTATACCAGAAGTGCGTCCGGTGAGTTTCTCCGATCCATCTGATGAAATGGTATTATCATATATGCAACCACAATACGATAATCAAATGCAATGTTGGGGGGAGTTTGCGTACTGGTTTATAATAAATGATTACCAATCTGTTTACTTTCGCCCAATAGGTAGCACAACGAATTCGATACTGAATACACCGGACTATTTTCCAAAAATCTTTAACCGATGCCTGCCTATCACCTGCAAAGACAATGAATGGGATCCCGGTGAAAGTCCCGAAGCTTGCGCGACAAAGAATTAGCTTGAAACAATAATTTCTTAGATGCAAATGACCTCTCCTCTGTATCATAACAATCTTTATTAAGCAAAAACTATCCAAATGCTGAAAGGGTGGATTATGACAAGGATTATTTTCTTAGGCACAGCAGGAAGTTCGGCAGTAGTCAGTAAGCAATTGCGCTCTTCCGGCGGAATTGTTTTACAAGTTGGCGACTTACAGTTTCATATCGATCCAGGTCCAGGAGCATTAAATAAAGCTAAAGAATATGGTATAAATCTTCATAATACTACCGCTGTCTTAGTTTCACACAATCACATTAACCATTGCAATGATCTTAATGCCATCGTCGATGCCATGACACACGGCGGTATCGAACACCGAGGCATTATCATGGCCAGCAAATCAGTGTTGCAAAGCTCAGATAAACAACACCCTTTCTTAACTAAATACCACCAAAGCCAGGTAGAAAAAATTATTCCCGTTGAAAAAAATCATAAAGTCGGCGTAGAATTAGTAGAGATTCATGCATTGTCAGCAGAGCATACTGATCCAACCGCAGTCGGCTTCAAATTCTTCTGCCCAAAATTAACTGTTGCTTATACTGGAGACACTCAATTAACTCCAAAACTCTTGGAAGAGTTGATGGGAACAGATCTATTGATCTTAAACATTCCTTATCCTTCAGAAAGCGGTACCGGCATGAATTTAGATGTCAACGCAGCAGTGCAGATTATTTCCCATGTTCTTCCTAAAATGGCTATCTTGACTCATTTCGGATTGCAGATGTTGAAAGCCGATCCTATTTTACAGGCACGAGAAATTCAACGCGCTACTGGCGTGCAGACCATCGCTGCGCACGACGGATTAGCTATCAGTCCTGGCGGAACAGTCTATCATTCTCCCGTCAAGGGATTTGATTGAGAATGGGAATTCAAGTCGAATTCAATCCAGACTTAGCATTACGGAATAGTTGTTGCTACACCGAAGGAAAACGGTCGCTGGAAGAATGTATTCCGGAACTTCTTGAAGTGGGAAGAGTTTATAGTTTTCTGAAAGAAGGACAGAGAAATTATTGGTTACAAGGAGAAATCCCTTTAGTAGAAACAGAAGGTTTCGGTAAACTTTCAAGGCCGGTGGCTAGTGTTGTTATTCTAGAAGCAACTCATTTTGTCAAGGAAGGATATAATTACACACGTGGAAAATATGAAGTAAAGGCTGTTTTTGATCGAAACGACCTTAACATTTATTTTGAAGGAATGCAAAGAAGATAAGGCGTTTTTGAACAGTAACTGCGCGAGATTCACATTAATAGTCCTATTCAAAATACTAATGAACTAGAGCAATTCCGAAAAATCATCAGGATGAACAATTTTAATTCCTCGATACTCTTTAATTAGTAATAGGTGCTTATCTTGACTGATAATATATTCTGCTTGTGCTTCAAGAGCAGCTTCAATAAACTTATTATCGTCAGGATCATTCTTAACAATATCAACTTCTTCTGAAGGAACTACGACTAATGATTTTTCAAGAATTAAGCTCTCCCACCAGGAAATGTCGTCAGCGTCGAGAGGAAGCTTAAAATTAGCCAGAATTCTTACTATTTCTTCGATAATCGGCAAAGAAGAAACCAGCTCAAATTTTCCTTCAATCCATGCACGTAAAATCTTTTCTGACGAACCAGCCCAATGGATACCTGAAACAAAAACATTTGTATCTAAAACTACCCTCATTTACGAGCTTGTTTTAGTGCTTCCTTTAAATCTTTTTCTGTCAAACCGTGTTTTTCCGCGTGGACATGTGCCTTTTTTAACATTCTTTCAAAATCTTCTTTGCTAGGAGCGCGTAATTTTTTTAAGATTATCGTCTCTCCTTGCTGCAATATCATAAACTTATCGCCTTTATGGATACGCATTTGATCCCTGAACGATTGAGGTATGACAACTTGCCCTCGTTCTCCAATTTTTGTAATTTCAAAGTCCATGTTCATAAAGATATGATAATCATATTTAAATCTTTCTCAAGAATGTATGTGCATAGCTCAAATTAGTGCTTTTAAAGAATAAAATGGGTTTTGCCCAT
>CAYHVV010000079.1:0-5480 GCA_964360115.1 uncultured Methanosarcinales archaeon
AAGATATAAGGTATCAAGAGAGATAACTGTAAGCCGAAATTTAAACCGCTATCCAACGTCATTAGGAAGAATTTTTGATCAATAATGTTTATCACGCCAGCAGTCATTAAGCTGGACAGTTCTAATATTAAAGAATAAATCAGAAAACTAGCCTGTACACAAATAATCATTAACACTACATTTCTGAGCCAGTATTTCGCTTTCTCACGTTTAGCGGAATCGTAGCCGGAGATCATTAAGTTAAATCCGGCAAAGAGAAAGAATAAGCCGTAAAACATAGAGATAACATACACTATCACTGCCCACAACGGCTGGAAGGTATTGACGTTGGCTGGTTCTGTTAGAAGCGTCTGCACTAATTTCAAAAGCGGTTGGATAGTTGCGTTGAGCAAACTAATGATAAATTCAAAGAATTTCTCCGGCAAACAGGTTGCCAGATTAGTTAAGCCACATTCAACCAAGCACAACACCCCAGTATTTTCTGATGAATCCGACCAAAGTATAATTTCCCAGACCAAAGATGACTAAGGCAAATGCCATGTTCAAGGGCTTCTCATTCTTGATATGAATAATCTGAGGGATAATTCTGTCTTTGTACTGTACTTCTATTTTGCTGTAAGGATAGATTGCGGTAAGTTGTAATTCCCCACTAGTTTTGTATTCCTTGCCAGCGTAGGTAACGCTGTATTCTTTTCCCACTGGTTCTATTTTGAGAGCGATGGTTTCATTTTCAGAATATACTGTTTTATCCGTAGTTATGGTAAATTCTGGATTTTCATAATTCACATTACAAGGAAGCACTTTCTTGGAAAAGAAATCATATACAACAATAGTACAGCCATCTATCTTAGGAACAGTAATCTCTGTTCCAGCATAGGCTAGATTTTTCTGCTCTGTGCTTGGTTGTTTCTCGGCTTTGATGGTTAAGATGTTAAAAGGACTTATCACTTCAGAAAAGACGTAATTATGTTCTTTGTAGTACGAATCAAAAAAGGTTAATTCTGCATTGACAACGTCTTTGGAAATAAATTTTCCTTTGATAGAGTCAAGATATTTATCTTGTACAGTAAAGCTTGCGGTTGGCTGCGGATTGTGGATTTTTGCTTTGAGAATGTCTTGTGAAGTTACTGTATCAGTTTTGTACTCGGTATAATCATAGTCGCAAACCCATCTATACTTCTTAACCCCATTCTTCCAGTAATATTCCTTCTGCTTGGTGTAATGCTTGATTTTTGCTTGAACTTGTGCTGTATAGACTGCCTTGATAGTAGCATCAGCATTATTGGCCAGAGAAGTAAAGTAATTTACATTATGCCCAGTGCCAACATACTGGTTGTTGATGAACAGTTGTGCTGTGCTGGTGCTTTGGATAATACTACGTACTGTTTTACAATCGCCAGATTCTGTGTAAGAAGGAATATAGACTTCATAGTTAAATCCGGTAAGAATCTCTCCGCTATTGCTGATGTACAAAGTATCATTGAAAAGAACGGAAGGCATCACAGCAAGAACCTTGACCCATGAATTTTTCACATAGTCAGAACTTTTCTTAGTTACGCTTTCTGGGGTAGCAATAGTAGAAACTTTACTGTTCCACTGCTTCACTAGTTGATGGTCAGGATAATGTTTGCTGTCGCTGATAATATCAGATAACAAATAATCCTTTTCAACTTGAGAGATATTACTCTTCTGAATATCATTACACCATTGCTTGTTTGCTATTGAATTACAATCTAAAGCATGAAGGCTCGGTAAAAGTACTAAAAAAAGAAAAAAAATTGCTAATCTCATATTAGCAAGTTCACCAACAGTGGAGCTGCCCAGATTACCACCATTCCTATTACGACGTAGGTTACGATGTTCTTGGCCTGATCTCTTTTCTTGGGATCATTGCCAGAGGTCATGTAACTAATCCCTGCATACACCAGAAAGAGTGCCGCTACAACTGTCGCAACGTACTTCACAAAGTTGTATATCTTTAGTACCGGCGCTAAAATGGCGTCAAACTGGTCTTTTTCACTCTGAGTAATCTGCGTATCTATGCTTGCCTGTTGGTCTACTGCCAGCACGTTCGGAGCGATGAACAGTGCCAGCAGCAGTAATACAAAGTATATCTTTTTCATTTTTGCACCCCCTTAGTCTAAGCTTTCTTGAATTTGAGGAGCAGAAGCCTTTTCTTCCAAAACTTCCTCAGTCTCTTCGGAATCGGCTTCCGACTCTATCTCTTCGTTCTCTAATTGGTCAAGGATGTCCATTTTTTCCTCGATCAATGCTTTGTACTTCTTGGCTTTGATATGCTGCATCAGTAATCTGCCGCCCAGAAATGTTGCAGTAAAAACAATTCCTGCGGTCAAGATTGCGACTAAGCTACTAAGATTACTACTGGTATAGCCCCAGATAGCGAAGCTCACTGGGCCATACACTAACCAAAATAATGCTACAATGATGAGTTCCCATTTCATTTTCTTTTCCTCCCTCGTAAATAGAAGTGCGGGTCAGATACTTCCTTATACTTCTCCAAGATGCTTTCCACCTTCTCGCCAGGATAATTCCATTGTAAAAATTCCTGACAGGTTAGACAAACTTTCCTGTCTGCTTCCTGCTTGCATAGTTTACATTTCATGTTCTTTTCCTCCGTTTTGTAGACGAAGTACGCGCACTTCAGAAAGAATTGACAAAAAGAGGAGTTTATATTATTTTGAGCCCAAAGTGGGCCCAGGAAAAAAGATAAATTAGTATTCGGAAACAGAGAAAAGAATATAAATCACAACTATTTATTATCTAAAAAAAATAGAGAAGTAGCATACAACGTTTAAATCACAATTCTTCGCCGGGCGGTGGCGCTTTTATTTAACAAACGTTTTTACTACCTATTTTACTACCTATTAAAGAAATAGTTACATCCTCCTGCCAGGAGATTTGGAACCAGCTAATTCTTATTAAAAATTACTTAATCAAGTTGAGCCATTCCTTCCATGCAAGCTTGGCAGTTCCGTCATCACCACGACGCAAACCCATGCTATTGAACGGTTCAAAAGTATCTTGATCATACATAAAACTCCAAATAATCAATTCCTTGTTTAAATCTCGAGACAGGTCAAAGAATACAGCAACAAATTCTGCCTGCTCTTCTTCGCTGCTTTCCCATCCCGCTGGGCTTGCATCACTATGCCAGCCAATCTCTGTAAATGCAATAGCCTTGGATGTATGTGTTTTGATTTCAGCATAATAATTGGAAGGAATGTCCGACGGATTCTTGTAAATCAGCCCCGGATAAGTTGTAAAAGCGATAATATCTGATTTAGGGAATTTATCTAACAAAAACCATTGTGCTTTATTTGGATCATTTGTTCCGCCAAACAAACCGCCGTTAAGGCCTTTCATCTTTTCCAACTGAAAAATTGTGAAAACTTTTGTATTTGGTGAATTTGCTTTTACGATATCATATACTTCGCTAAAGAATTGTGAAAAAGTATCAAAATCAGCCGGTGATTTTTCGTAAAGAGTATTAACCTCAATACCCATTCCCAGATATTCTGGTTTGTATTTTTCGATAAATGCAATTAAGCTGTTCTTATAGTTCTGCTTCGTTACATCGTCTAAAGGCCTAAGGAACTTTCCGTCGGATTGAGTGAAAAATTGTAATTCTATGACCGGGATATATTTATAGGTTTGAGAGAGAGAAGCAACAACTACTGGGCCTCCGCCTTGTATATTTGAGAGTTCATTCCAATCTCCTGCCCACATTACGACCTTGCCGGTCTCTTTTGTCTGTTCAAAGAAATCAGTGAAATCTTTTGCTTGAAAACTTTTGGGAGAAAGGCTTACTCCCGTTAGCATTTCTGTTGGATTTGTTTTGCTAGAATAGATTTCTTCTATTTTTTTTTCTTGTTGTTGATCACATCCGCTAATAGAAAGTATCAATAATGAAGATAATAACAAACCAAGTATCCTAACAAGTACCCACATTCTTTTTTTCATAATATTACGCTAACATTTTAAGTTTATAAATATTTATAAAAATGATTGTTAAATCTAAAATCTATGAATATCCAAAATAACAAAGAAACAATCACTTCTTCCTTTTGATCTCTTTAATCCCATTCATATAAGGCCAGAGAACTTTTGGAATCTTAATCGTGCCTTCCTTAGTCTGGAAATTTCCCATTATTGCGGCAATAACTCTGGAAGTGGCGAGAGCCGTATTATTTAACATATGCACATATTTTCTCTCCCCGTTTTTTGTCACTAATCTAGTATTCAATGTTACGGCCTGATATTCTAAACAATTGCTGCAGGAAGTAACTTCACGGTATGCTCCCTTCTTATCATTCTGGTCAGGAAACCAAGCCTCAATATCATATTGCAGTGATTGTTTATTGCCGATATCTCCGCTACAAACTGCGACAACTCGGTAAGGTATTTCCAACTGCTGAAAAATAAATTCAGATATGGCCTGCATTTCTTTGAAATATTTAGCAGATTCTTCCGGCTTACAGATAACAATCTGCTCTACTTTGTTAAACTGATGCACTCGGAAAATTCCTTTCGTATCTCTTCCGTGCGCTCCTGCTTCTTTCCTAAAGCAAGTGCTAATACCCCCCATCTTCTGAGGAAGTTCATTTTCTTGCAAGACTTGATCTTTTTTAAGCGCTAATAAAGGATGTTCTGAAGTGCCGATCAAATACAAATCCTCACCTTCAATCTTGTAAATGGTGTCTTCAAATTCAGCGAGATTTACTCCTCCCTCCAGAGCTGCCCTATTGAGCATAAAGGGAGGCCAATGTAAAGAAAAGCCGTACTTAAGCAGTATATCAACAGCAAAACGCTGCAGGGCTAAATCAAGCAAAACCGCTTCATTTTTAAGATAATAAAAACGCGCTCCAGAAACTGCCGCTGCTGTTTCCAAATCAAATAAATCTAGTGCTAGTCCTAATTCAATGTGGTCTTTTAATGGAAAAGTAGATTTATTAATCTTTCCCCATTTTTTTAATTCTTTATTATCATTCTCATCTTTTCCAATTGGAACTTCCTTATCTAGTATATTGCCTACTTTCTTTAATAAATCATTGCGCTGCTGTAATAAGCTATCAGCGCTATATTCCCGTTCCTTGATTTCTTCGACAACATCCTTCATCTCTTTGATTTTTTTTACTGCTTCTTTTTCCTTCTTGTTTTTCTTAGCTTGATTAATTTCCTGGGAAACAACATTGCGCTGATGCTTTAACTCTTCTACTTTCTTTAACTCCTTTTTCCAGGATTCGTCTAGTTTTAGAACTTGGTCTACGATAGAAATATCCCGGCCACGCTTCTTTTCGGAAGCCTTTACTAACTCAGGATGTTCGCGCACTACTTTTATATCTAACATGAGGAACAAAGAGGAGAGTTAGGTTATTTAAATATTACTAAACACCATAGAAAGAAAACGTATGTGCATAGCTGATTTTTTTTAACAATCTATATCCTACTGTATAGAAATC
>CAYHVV010000080.1:0-5464 GCA_964360115.1 uncultured Methanosarcinales archaeon
TAAATAACCCTGATTTTAAAGTGAAAATGTTTGATTTCTATGGAAATTAACTATATAATAGCGGCAGTATATTTTTAATTAATTTGACGCTATTATATTCCGAAGGAAATAACTATTTGTATTAATAATTTATTTCCTTCGTTATATAAGCGTTTTCGCAACTATAGTAATAGACAAATATTTTAATACATTTTGTTTGTCTATTACTAATAAGCAAACGATATTTGTATAAATTATTGTGTCGTTTGCTATAATGTTTGAAAGGCACTAATCATTATATAGCGAGCGTGGATAACTATCGAACATTTCAAATTGCGATAAGCGAGCTATATATGAAATTGCGTTCGAAAATTAAGCAATTTCAGTATAACTTACTTGTGTCTTTCATTACATTAACTTTAGTGTCTTAAGCCTTAGTAGCTTTTTCTGACAGTAATTTTTATAAACGATTAAAAAATGATTAATTATAATGGATGAGAATAAAGCAGCAGAGCATGAAACACACCGGCAAGGTTCTTCAGCTTCTATCATTATCTTAATATTAATAGCTTTAACTTTAAGCGCGGCAGTATATCTGCTCTTACAGCCAGGTGCAGAGGAAGGTTCCCCCATGCGGGTTATTCTATTTTCCGTTATTATAGTAACGGCGGTAGTGTTGGTATGGTATATCATTTGGGAATTTTCTGCTGCCAATCGGTTGCGCAGAATGCTCAAAAAAACATCTCAGAAGGTAGATTCTGAACCGACTGACGAGGTTAAGAGATTATACCTAAAGATATATGCCTTGTACATGAAATTGTCCGAGAAAAAAAAACAGAATTTTTACGTAAAAGTAAACTCTTTGCGAGAGCAGTTGGAAGAAGAATTACAGAACGAAAAAGAATTGGAACGATTGCTTAAGAAGACTGAAAAAGGAAGCATCGAAGAACAAAAGGAAAGCTATCTCGGTCTTTTTGCGGTTTATGAAAAACTTCCACGCAAAGTACAGAGTCAATATTACCCTCAGATTGTGCAGCTTAGGGATCGATTAGAAAGAGGAAAGTAAAATGAATATTAAAGATATCAAGCCTAATCAAGGCAGCATTACTGTGGAAGCGGAAGTGCTTTCAAAACAAGAGCCGCGATCTTTCAGCAAGTTTGGTAAAGAGGGCAGGGTATGCAATGCTACCATCGCTGATTCTACTGGTGAAATCACGCTTACTTTATGGAATGATGATATTGAAAAAGTAAATGTCGGCGATAAAGTAAAGCTGGAAAATGGCTGGTGTTCAGAATTCAAAGAGCAAAGGCAGGTTTCATCTGGCAAGTTCGGAAAACTGGAAATTGTGGGGTTGAAAAAATGAAACTAAAACCCTCACTGAAACAGAAAAAAAGATATGTGCTATTCGAGATTCAAGCTGCGAAAGCATTTTCTCTGCCAGAAGTTACTGAAGCTATTGAATCATCTTTGTTACGCTTTTTGGGGGAATTAGGCCTGGCGAAAGCAGCCCCCTTAATGGTCAAGGAGAAATGGAGCGACAAAAAGCAGCGTTTTGTGCTTAAAGTTAACCATAATTACGTTGATGAGCTCAAAACGGCAGTGATATTAAACAAAAAGATTAAAAATACTCCCATACTTATACGTTCCATTGTGACTTCGGGTACACTTAAAAAGATTAGTTCCCATTTATAATTATTATATTATAATCACAATGTTGAGGTGTTAAAAAATGCAAAATAAACAACAGCAAATGGTCGATAAGATGGGTTATGACCGTTCCATTACCATGTTCTCTCCGGATGGAAGGCTCTTACAAGTAGAATATGCTAAAAAAACAGTAAAGCAAGGGTCTACGGCAATAGGTATTGCTTGTAAAGACGGAGTGGTCTTTGTGGTTGATAAGAGGGTCTCTTCTAAGCTCTTAGTTCCAGAAGCTATTGAAAAAATGTTTGTTATTGATGATCATGTTGCAGCAGCGGCTTCAGGAATTATCTCGGATGCTCGAGTTTTAGTAGACAGAGCTCAAATGCGCGCCCAGCAACATGCTGTAACATATGATTCTAAAGTAGATACTCTTTCCTTAGTAAAAGAAATTTGTGACATGAA
Organism: uncultured Methanosarcinales archaeon; assembly: GCA_964360115.1. GTDB lineage: Archaea > Nanobdellota > Nanobdellia > Woesearchaeales > GW2011-AR9 > JACPIL01. Next base: position 2,087 of record CAYHVV010000080.1, read on the forward strand.
ACAGATTTGTACTCAATCTGCAGGATTGCGTCCGTTCGGAGTTTCCTTGCTAGTTGGAGGAGTAGAAGAAGATGGCAGTATCAAGTTGTTTCTAACTGAACCTTATGGTTTGTATTTTCAATATAAAGCAGCAGTTATCGGCGAAGGAGAGGTGGAAATTGAAGCTCAATTGCAGAAGCGCTATAAGGCCAGCCTTACTGTTGACGAAGGCTTAAAGTTAGGCGTGACCTTGCTCAAAGAATTTTTGCAAGGAGAATTCAACTTTGACCGTGTAGATGCAGCTTACATCACTGTTGGCGAGAAACGCTTTACTAAGTTAAGTAATGATGAATTGAAGAAACTAGTGAAGTGATTTTTAATTTTATTATTTATTTTTTCTTTTTAACTAAATTTTCTTTAAATCCACCAATAAATTTTTAAATAAAACCTCAATCAAAGCCTTTGCGTGAGAAAAATAACGGAGGATTCGTGCCCACGCTTATCATACCAGCACGAATGAACAAGAAAAATGAGTGAACTATTAGTACAAGAAAGAAGTGTGGTTATTCCCGGGGAAGCCCTTGCTAAAGGCATGGATTTTTTACCAGGTGACAACGCTTATAGAGAAAAAGATCAGATTTATTCTAAAGTATTAGGATTGGTTTCAGTTTCTGGAAGAGTAATTAAAATTACTCCCTTGTCTGGACCTTACTTGCCTAAGACGGAAGATAAAATAATTGCCAGAGTTATGGACATTACCATCAGCGGCTGGCGTTTTGATACTTCTACAGCTTATTCTGCTATGCTTAATGTCAGAGATGCTACAACTCGATTCGTCAAGAAAGAGGAAGATCTAAGTCAAATATTAGCTATTGGAGATTACGCAGTAGTTAAAATTGTCAATGTTACTTCACAAAACCTTATCGATTTGACCATGAAGGAACCAGGATTACGCAAAATCAGCGGTGGCAGAATTATCTGCATCAACAGCCAAAAAGTTCCACGAGTAATCGGAAGACAAGGCAGTATGATTACTCTGGTTAAAGATAAAACTGGCTGTGATATAACTGTCGGTCAAAATGGTTTGATCTGGATTAAAGGAACTCCGGAAGGAGAAATGAAAGCTGAAAAAGCAATCAAGCTTATTGAAGCAAAATCCCACCTGGAAGGATTAACTGAAAAAATGGAAAAATTCCTAGGGGAGAGTGCATAAAATGGTTTATACTAAACGAGTAGATGGTCGTAAGATCGACGAACTTCGTACTATGGAAGCAAAAGCTGGCGTTGTTAAGAATGCCAATGGCTCTGCTTCATTTAAGATTGGAAAGACGTGGGCTATTGCGGGCGTGTATGGTCCGCGGGAAGTAGTTCCTCGCTTCATGGCTAATCCTAGGCATGGAATCTTGCGCTGTCATTACACCATGATGCCGTTTTCCGGTTCAGGAGAACGCATCAAACCAGGAAGAAGTCGTCGTGCTCAAGAAATTTCTATGGTTATGGAACAATCACTTGCTCCAGTAGTGGACTTGTCTGCATTTCCTAATTCAGTTGTAGATATCTTTGTGGAACTTCCACAAACTGATGCAGGAACTAGATGCGCAGCTATCTCTGCTGCATGCATTGCTTTAGCAGACGCAGGAATTCCCATGAAAGACATGGTAAGTTCTGTTGCCGTGGGACAAGTTGATGGCCTAGTGGTAGCAGATTTGAATTACAATGAAGAATCATATCCTGCCATCGTGTCAGACATACCTGTAGCGATGCTGCACAATACCAAAGAAATTTCCCTCCTGCAAATGGATGGAGAAATTTCCAAGGCAGATTTGATCAAAGCATTGGAATTAGCAAAAGCAGCCACAGAAAAAGTATACCAATTACAAGTCAAAGCATTAAAAGAAAAATATGCTGTTGATAAGAACGAGGATAAAAATGATAGTCAATAAAGAAACCATCGCAGAATTAGCGAAAGAAAATAAACGGTTGGATAACCGTAATTTAACAGAATTTCGTCAACCCATCTTGATTGAAACCAACATCTCTTGGACCGCAGAAGGTTCTGCTCGAGTTCAAGTAGGTGAAACTGTAGTCATGGCTGGAGTAAAGCTTTCTATCGAGAAGCCGTACAACGATACTTCCGATGAAGGCGGTATTATGGTTAATGCAGAATTATCTCCTATCGCCAGCTCTGAATTTGAAACTGGTCCGCCAGGTATTAAAGCAGTGGAATTAGCTAGAGTAATTGATCGCGGCATCCGTGAAGCAAAAGCAATTGATCTGAAGAAACTCTGCATCGTGCCGGGAGAAAAAGCCTGGTTCGTTATCGTAGATATTATCAGTATCAACGACGGCGGAAATCTTTTAGATGTAGCAGGATTAGCTGTTCTTGCAGCATTGAAAACTGCTAAATTCCCAGTAGTAGACCCAGAAACTGGAGCTATCGATTACAAACAAAAAACTGATAAGTCATTGCCGTTGACTAAGGAACCATTACCTGTCACTATCTATAAAATGAATGGTGGTGCTTTGTTAGTTGATCCAACCAACGAAGAAGAAAAAGCGTACGAAGCGCGATTAACAGTTGGTTCAGATTCCAAAGGTACTATCTCTGCATTACAGAAAGGCGGAGTCATGCCTCTTACCATTGACGAAATCGGAAAGATGGTCGATTTGGCTTTGGAAAAATCAGGCTTTTTAAGAAAAGAGCTTACCAAAGCTCTTAAACATTAAAACGTAAAGAATAAACAACCAGAATAAACCTACAAAATGGCAAAAAAACAACACATCGAAGAAGAGTTAGTATACACCAAGTATGAAAAAGCCCGCATGATTGGTTCTCGAGCTTTGCAATTATCTATGGGTGCGCCTTTCCTGATAAAATTAAATCAGGAAGAATTAGCCAAGATGCGTTACAATCCTTTAGAGATTGCTTTACTGGAATACGAACAAGGTGTTTTACCTATCACTATAAAAAGGCCTAAGGCAAAATAATTTTATCTTTTTTTAATATGTCAACCACGCCTACAATGAATAATACCATTAATAACACTTTTAATAACACCATTACTTCAGAAAAACTGGAGAAATACTTTTCTATCACACGAGAAGCTCTTCATAAGGCTAAATCAGCTCTTGATACTTCGCGAAAAGCGCAAGCTGAAGATTTTTTTGACATGGCTTCCCGCTATGTCGAAGACGCAGATTATTTTCTGAACACAAAGAAAGATGCAGTTCTTGCTTTCGCCGCGCTTAATTACGCACATGGCTGGCTGGATGCCGGCGCAAGAATAGGATTGTTTAAAGTGAAAGATAGTAGATTGTTTACGGTCGATGATAATTAAGGTTCCTTCAGAGTGTCTTAGAAAACGAATGATATAAATAATAGTTCTGCTTTTCTTTAAG
>CAYHVV010000081.1:0-5366 GCA_964360115.1 uncultured Methanosarcinales archaeon
TAACTTCTGAATCAAAGCCCGAGGATTTCATATTAGCCGGAAATATAGAAGACAACAACATTTATATAATTCTCTTCTAACTATCGGTCATGGATCCAGAAGTCCAAAAAATGCTCTTACAAGCCGGAAAAATTGCCTCGCAAGTAAAGCATGAAGGGGCAAAAAAACTTTCCAAACCTGGTGCATCATTTCTTGAAACCATGGATTATTGTGAACAACGTATTAAACAACTTGGTGGACAAATCGCCTGGGTTCAGATGGCTGTGAATGATACTGCTGCCCACTTCTGTCCAACTGAAGATGATACTTCTGTATCGAAAGAAGGCGATGTCATCAAAGTAGACATGGGTGTGCATCTGAATGGTTATCTCGCTGACAATGCTATGACGGTTATTGTTGGTTCTTCTAATGAACACCAAGATATGGTCAAAGCAGCGCAAAATGCACTCAAATCAGCAATTAAATTAGTCCGTCCAGGAACACCGCTCTGGCAGTTGGGAGAAGCGCAATTTTCTGAAGCAGAAGCACTCGGATTTACCACTGTGAAAAACCTTTCTGGACACACTATTGGACGTTATCAAGTGCACGGGGGAATTTCTATCCCTAGTTTTAACAATAAAGATAAAACGGAATTAAAAGACGGCTGGCAGATTGCCATTGAACCATTCGTAACTAATGGACAAGGATTAATCAAAGAAAAAGGTCCCGCTACCATTTTCATGGTCAATCGGGAAAGAGGGGTACGTTCACCTCACGCAAAAAAAATATTGGAATATGTTAAGCCGCAGCACGGTTTATCGTTCACTACCAGATGGCTTACGCGACAGTTCGGCAAAGGTCCTGCAGCTTTAGGCATGCGTGAATTACAACAGCTGGGTATTGTTCATTCTTACCCGCCATTAGTAGAAATTTCCGGCGGAATTGTGACACAATTTGAACATTCTATGATTGTAAAGGATAAACCCCTCGTATATACGCGACACGAATTTGATGAGTGGTAGTTCACTTCTTCATCTTCGGCAAAATCTTAAATGCAAACACTGCGCTGATAATAATAACTGCCCAGAATAATAACCCAGTAATTACCTTTAATGCAAATAATACTAAGTTTAAAACTAACAACAAGATAGTGCTAATTCCAATTAATTTCAAGAAATTTTCTCTTTTCATATTTTTCTCACTGCAACTTCTTAACCAAATCTTTTAAAGACAATAATTGTTCAGTACCAGAATTCATCTCTTTCAACATGATCTTCTTCTTCTTCAATTCTTCTTCACCAATAATTGCTACATAGGGAATTCCTAGAACATTCGCGTACTCTAAATTCTTGCTCACTCCTTTCTTGCCTAAGACAAAATCCGTAGCAATGCCATTTCCGCGTAATTCTTGCGCAATTTTCAATGATTCGGAAATAGTGTTAATTGGAATTACTAATACCTTTGCGGGAGTTTTCTCTTTTATTTTGTTCTCTCTTTTCATCTGCTCCATGATTGGTGTTATACCAAAAGAAACTCCTACTGCGGGGATTTCTCTTCCTCCGCCCATAAAATTTCCAATAATATTATCATAACGTCCGCCACCAGCAATAGAAGAAGTAATGCTGCTGTTTTTTAGATATGCTTCAATGACCGTTCCGGTGTAATACGCCTGTCCTCTGGTCAGAGAAAGATCAAATTCTACTTCTTTTATTTTCATAATCTTCAAATATCCAAAAAGTTCTTCTAATTCTGCCAACCCTTGCTCTCCTTCAGGATTGGTTATTTTTTTCTTTAAAGATGAAAGAGTTGCTTCCTTATTAAGCAAAGTAAAAGCCTTATTGATCTGCGCCGCAGAATATTTCCGCTGCTTCAATTCGTCTGCTACGCCTGCTTTTCCAATTTTATCTAGTTTATCGATAGCGATCAGCGCTTCCCGTACTTCAGTGATTCCAGACTGCTTCAAAATTCCGTTCAACACTTTCCTATTATTTACTTTAATTACAAATTTAAACTTTAATTGTCTAAAAACATCACACAACAAGGCAATTTCTTCCGCTTCTGCTAACATGGAAGTAGTTCCAATAGTATCGGCATCTACCTGCCAAAACTCTCGTTCACGACCAGTTTTAATAGGACCATCGCGAAATACTGGTCCGGCCTGATATACTTTAAACGGCATCTTCAAAGCGGAGTTCTGGGCAACAAATCTTGCCAACGAAGTGGTCATTTCAAACCGCAATCCCAGCTGTCTGTCGCCTTGATCTTTCAATGTGAACGTTTCTTTTAGTACGTCACTTTCTGCGCCTGCGCCATACTTTGCTGCGAGAGTTTCATATCTCTCTAAAATAGGGGTTTCCAAAGGAGCAAACCCATATAATTCAAATGTTTTGGAAATAGTATTCACTACTTTGTTCTTCAGTATTTTTTCTTCTGGCGATAAATCGCGGACTCCTTTCGCATTTTGCAATTCCATAACCTTCAGAAGTATTTACTATTTTATATATATTCTGTTAAAAAAAGAGGGCGGCTGGGGAGAATCGAACTCCCTCCCAAGGATGGCTGCAAAAATTCCACAGTCCTCGATACTAACCGTTATACTACAGCCGCCATAAACATACCTAAAATTCGTTCCTATTTTATAAAATATTCCAAAATAGGTTTGTCCTTTTATCCCTATGTCCTAATTCAGTTAAACTTTTAAATCAGGGTATAAACTATAATCACTTACGCGGGGGTGGGAGAGCGGCCAAATCCGCTAGCTTGAGGCGGCGAGAAGGCAACCTTCTGAGGTTTGTTCCTTTTGTCACAAACGGCTAGTCCCTTAGTGGGTTCGCGTGTTCGAATCACGTCCCCCGCACTTATTTTTCAGAACAAAGTAAATTCCTCGAACAGAATATATATAAATCCCCTATTCCTTACCTTATCCATGAACAAGCTCTGGGAAGTTACTCAAGAAGAAAAAAATCTTCCTAAATTGAACAATCCCCTCTTAATCGAAGGCCTTCCTGGTATCGGCAACGTGGGGAAGATTGCTATAGATTTCTTAGTTGAAGAATTGAAAGCAAAGAAGTTGTATTCATTTTTTTCATACAAATTTCCACATTCTGTGTTTGTCAATGAAAAAAACTTGATAGAAATGCCCAAACTGGAATTATATTATAAGCAATTTGGTAGCGGAAGTAAAAAGCGCGATTTATTATTTTTGGTAGGAGATATTCAACCTATCGATGAAGAAAGCTGTTACGCTTTCTGTGATGAAATCTTAAACATCGCTCAGACCCATAAATGCAGTCATTTGGTAACTACGGGCGGTATTGGTTTGCAGCATGTTCCAGAAAAACCAAAAGTCTATTGCGCAGGTAATGATTCAACAGAATTGCAGGAATACACCAAAAAAGGTATGTCTGTCGAAAAAGAAATATTTGGTGTAGTCGGCCCTATCATCGGAGTGTCTGGAATTTTATTAGCATTGGGAAAAAAGAAAAAGATAAAGGGAGTCGCTTTATTGACGGAAACGTTTGGCAATCCGTTTTACTTAGGGATTAAAGGAGCGCGGGAAATTGTTCAGATATTAGATAAAAAATTAAATCTGGGCGTTAGCGTAAAAAAGATCAGTAAAGATATTTTAGAAGTAGAGAATCAATTATTGCAGAAAGCTACTGATTGGATGTCTGATGAATTTGCCCAGCCGCAAGCAGGAGCGCATAGCAAGAAGAAAGATATCCATTATATAGGATAAATCATTCTTTTAACCAATCGTATCCTTCTTTGTTTTTGATATTGTAAAGTTTCTGTAACTTTTCTTTGCCGTTTGGTGTTTGTAATAATTTATTTCTGAAAGAATCATGTTTTTCAAACAAAGCGTTAATAAATCCAGTATGAATTTTTTTCCATTTAGTAGGATTATCTTTTACGAAATGCGCCCAGCGGTCGACTTGCTGTAAATGTTCTTCCCTCATAGCCGAAATCTCTGGATGAGTTGTTTCACCAATTGTATCTCATTCTCATTAACTTGTTCGGCATATACTATCCGTAAGTGCCTTGCATCTTCTAAATCCTTTGGACTTTTTAATAATTCTTCTTTAAATGCAATATTGACATTAACATTGCTAAACCAAATATCTAAGCCCGTAAGTTCTAGTTTTACTCTGTTTTTAAGTTGATATTCATCTAAAATGTCCTTTGCAAACTTAATTTCCATCTCTGGGAGCTCTTTATCCTTCCAAGTAAAACGCACCGAGATATTCTCTTTCAAGTATGAATAAACTTCTTCCGCATTAGAAGATTGCATACAGACAAAACTATTTTTTGTTAAATCGTTGAAAAGCAGTTTAAACTTATCTAAACTCGGTTTTTCAATAATCATATCAATATCTTCTGTTCCCCTAGTTCTTCCTGAAGCTATGGCCAGGAATCCGGAAACAACAATATACCTGCTGTGTTTTTCTACAATTGCACATAATTCTTCACAAAATCGGTCTAAGATGTTTCTATCTCTGATTTGACGCTGCATATTTATTATTTGGGTCAGATTTTTATAAATCTTAGCAAGAAAAAAAGATGATCTATTATATCGGAGGGGGTAAATTAATCTTTTTAGCAGGATTAAAATAATCTCGCGAGTCGTCTATTTGCCAGTTCAAGTTGTTCTCCTCCAGTTACAAACCAATATCTTTCTTTTTGGTGATTAGAAAAATGTCTTAGGATACCATCATTATGGCGACGGAATACTGCATCCAAATTCTCTTGCTTTAACACTGCCTGGCTAAGCAGAAATTCAAGTATCATTTTTTGCGTCGTTGGAAGATAAGTTCGCATATCCTCTCCAGAAAGGTATTTTTTAACACGCATCGTATCCGGTTCAGCAGCAAAACACGATACATACCCCATTCCCATGGAAGGATTTTCATCAATTCCTTCATAAACAGCATAAACCTCTTTCTCAATGCCTCGGCGAGATGGTAAGAACTTTGGAATGCAGCTTAGATGTTTATTACACACGGCTGCATTAGGAATCTGCCCTTGTTCTATTCTTTGCTCCCGGTCTTTTGCAGGAATGGTGTAACCATTTCTTGCATCGCCGACTAAATAAATTAGACTAAAATTTCTTACTATTCCTTGATCATCTTCTGCGCATGTCAGCATAGAAAATATTCAAAAAGAACTTCTATTTAAATTTATGGAAGCTATGTATGTGCATAGCTGGTCTGTCGTCGATGGTTTATAAATACCAGTTTACAATTAGTAAAAATTATCGCCATTTTGTCGACGAGCCAAAAATGAGCTATGCACATACGAAGCTATTATTTCCCTCTTATCAGCTCCAATAATCAGTACTTATTTAGCTAAAGACTAGCCTCTAGCATAGAGAACACATTTTTTTGCTG
>CAYHVV010000082.1:0-5344 GCA_964360115.1 uncultured Methanosarcinales archaeon
ACTCCTAAGAAAAATGTACGACTACTTACTTTTTTCGGTCTGCTAAACAATTACTAAAAGTAGCAACCTTTAAATATGTGTTTGAGTTTTTTAAAATGATGACTGCTAATATAAAATTTGACTTGAATAATCCACCGGTTTTTAACCAACTTAAACTTTTCAGTATTGATGTCGACGTGACTAAAGTACAAGGAACTAGTGAGGATTGGTATTTCGTAACTCACCGACTACCTTTTGGAAATTATTCTCAAGGTGCAATTTTTGTAGTAGGCATAGAGTTTGGTCTTCCTTTTGAAAGCGAGCGAGAAAGACATGAAGAATTTGAAAGAAACATATCTCATTTATTTGATGGGGCTGTAATTGAACCTCGCAGAGTTAGCAGTGGTTACAGTACTAATAATGTCATTGTGCCTCAAACTGAACTAACGACAGCAACCATTTTACAAAACATTAGAAAATATAATTTCATAGATAAAGTGTTACGTGTGGTTCCTAGCTATAGAATTTTGGAATAATTTTTTTGTAATTATTCAATCTCATATCTCAGAATAGCAGCGATACCACCGGACAATTACTATTAGCCCCCCATCTTCAAAAATTCTCTTGTTTTAAACAATTTTATTTATCCACTCCCGCACTGGTCAACCCCGGGTACAGTTTATATACTTTCTATTTCCTTTAAGGAGCAGTGGTAAACTATGAATAAGCTGGTTGTATTTGAAGGGCAAAAAATCAGAAGAATCTGGCGTAATGATGAGTGGTATTTTTCTATTATAGATATTATGGCCGTATTAACGGGGAGTTCTGTTCCTAAAAGATATTGGTCCGACCTTAAAATAAAGCTTCAGGGGGAAGGATTTGAATCGTACGAAAAAATCGTACAGTTGAAATTACCAGCTGAAGATGGCAAGTTACGAGAAACCGACTGTGCTAATACTGAAACTTTGTTTCGTATAATTCAATCTATCCCCTCGCCAAAAGCAGAACCATTTAAGCGTTGGCTGGCAAAAGTTGGCTATGGACGAATCAAAGAAATAGAAAATCCAGAGCTAGGACAAAATCGCATCAAACAATATTATGAACTTAAAGTTATCCAAAAGACTGGATAGACAAACGCCTCAGAGGCATAGCTATACGGCAAGAGTTGACCGATGAATGGAAACAGCGAGATGTTACTCAAGAAAAAGATTTTGCTATCCTTACCAATGAGATTTCTAAAGCAACCTTTGGTAAAACTGTAGAAGAATACAAACAATTTAAGGGATTGCAAAAGAAAAACCAAAATCTGCGCGATCATATGACTGATTGGGAACTAATTTTTACCATGGTTGGAGAAAAAGCCAGCACTGACATCACTAAAGTACGAAATGCTCAAGGATTTGATGAAAACAAACAGGCTGCACAAAGAGGGGGCCAAATAGCTAGCAATGCTAGAAAGGAATTGGAACAGGAAACAAGAGAATCTGTGATCTCAAAAAGTAACTTCCTAAATCTTACAGAAAGGAAAAAACTTCAGAACAAAAGAAAAACAGATGGGCCTTAACCCTGCTCAATCTCATATCTCAGAATAGCTGCAATACCGCCTAATTCTTTCAATTGGATTCCTTCTCTGGTTTCAATAGAAATAATCTTGACCGTAGTTCCGCCCCTTTGAGCTTTCTCTTCCAATTCAAAGATTTTATCTTCAGGCATGCTTTCAGACAGCAACAATACACTAACCGCATTCATTTCCAAAGCTTTCAGAGTTTGAGCTTCTCCGTAAGTTACTTTCTGCGGGTTTTCCCGGAATTCATTGAAGAATTCCTGCATAGTTTTCTTTTCGCGGGCAATATCTTCTTCCGCCAACAAATCTTCAGATTTATCTAACAATTCCTGTAAGCCATATTCTTCAGTGTAGGACAAATCTTTAGTGCCAATGATTTTTTTCTGCAAATCTCCAGTAATATATTCTTTCTGCAGGAAATCGTTGACCGTAGTTCCCGGACCGCCCACAATAATTCCCTTTAAGTTATTTCCTAAGGGAAGGAATTGGTTCTTCATATATTCAGCGATTTTCTTGAAGTGGTCTTTGTATGCACCTTCACGAATTCTGGCGAATCTCTGAGCAGAATTATGGACAATTACTCCATTAGCGATGAAATTTTGATTTCCTACGGAAATATCAACCATCTCTACTTCTTCTTCTTTTACTTCAATTTTGCTTATCTTTACAGGTAAGAAAGGGGAGTTGTAAATCTTTAGCAGTTCTGCATATAATTTTTCATCTTTAAGGTTGGCTAATATAGAATTTTTGAATACTTCTTTACTCATCAAGCGTTCATTTCTAAAGAAATTGTTTACTTTAGGAAAAAGTTGTAAATTGTAACCAGCTTTTTCAATGATTTCTCTAATTTCTGTTCCTGAGGTAAGAATCTGTCTTACATTGCTTTTTGAAGTTTTTGCCTTGATTGAATCTTGTAGCTTATTCACTTTTTTAAGACTTGTAAACCCAATGTTTCGTTCAAATAGTTCTAGTGATTGTTTTTCTGATATTTCAATAGTAAAACGCAGGTTCTTACTGTATTTGTTCGCTCGGTTATCATATTCTTGCATAGATGAGATAATACTAAATCTCAATAAAGCCATCTGAATCTGCTGAACTAATTGCTTGTTATTCATTCCTAAACCAATACGATTACCTGAAACGTATCCTTCTGCATCAAATATTCCTTTTAGGAAAGAAGCAACTACTTGATTAGGTGATTTTAATATTTTTTCTGGAATTACTGTATCAAGTGCTTTCTTGATTTCTGGGAATTCGCTTTGAAGGAGCCTCACTAAAGGCCTACTAGTGAATCGCAACTGGTGGTAATTTTTGCTTTCTCGAAATTTATAACTTGAATATAATTGGAAGTATTGATCAAACATTTCTTTGTATTGAATTGCAACTTGCTTATCCTGTTCAAAGAAAGTAATTCTATCTTTTTCAAAGCAACCATCACCAACTAAGTAACCTAAAAATTGAGCTAATTTGTGTTCAACTACAACGGGAAGTTTTATGGTCTGATATAAGTATGGTGTAGTATAATTGTTAATGAAGTCGTAAAAATCAATCTCTAAAACTGCGCATACCTTTTGTAATTCAATTCTGTCAGCATTCAGTTTTCCAATTTCGTACGAAGAAATTGTAGTTTGAGTAGTGTTAATGAGCTTTGCAAGTTCTTTTTGCAGTAATCCTTTTTCTTCTCTTTTGTTCTTAAGCAATTCTTGCCCTTGTTTATTGATGGTAAATGAATTATAATATTGAAGCGCTTTAATGGTTTGGAATTGTCCTTTAACGTTAATAACTTCGGGCATAATCAAGAAATCGCTTTCTTTGAGCTCTTCGGCTGCTTTTTCTACAATTCCTTGGTCAGTTTGCACGAAGAAAATATGATCTTTTGAAGCTTGAACCTCCAAACGAGGATATTTAGTAGTTATCTTGTAAATTTGAGACTTCTTGACATCCCACCTATCTGTGATTGGTGAATCCGTAAGTGAAAAATCGTTCATAACCATACTCTTAACTACAAGAGGGTTATGCGAATTTTTCATCTGGAGGATATTTCCATCACATGATTGGATAAAGGTCTCTTTGATAAGGCATTGTCCACCCGCTTTAAATTTTCCCGGAACTTCGGAGTGGGTTTTCTGCAGAGGAACAATAGTTTTTCCTTTTAGTAAAGCAAGAATGGCATCTCTGCGATCTAAGACCACTAACCCATAAACATTATGATCAACCATAATCTCTTCCAGAATATCCGTAACGAAATTTTTATCACAGCGGTAAATACGCACGTTTAATGGTACTGGTGGTTCAACGCTCCATACTCGAAAATCTTGTTTTCCTTCACCAGCAGCGATATTTCCCGAGAAGGCAGCTAAGCCATTCGGTGGAGTTTTAGGATATCCGCGCAGATGCTGGATCATTTTTTCTAATGCACCTTGCACGTTCTTTCTTGTAGAAGCAGATTTGATGTTGGATGCAGTGCCCTGCTCTTCTGCCAAATGTTGGATGATTTTAAACAGTTCATAGCCTTGCGGAATGTACACAGTTACAAACTCCGTGTGCGGAGCTTTGTGGATTTTCAACTCATTGATAGTTTTCCGCAAGTGCAGTTTCTCAGTAATTGTAATAGCCATAGATGAAGAAATAGGGGGTGTATTTTATAAAATCTGCCATTTCCACCAACAATTTCATCAACCCCACCACAATCATTAAAAATAGTGTTTAGTAATAACACTTATGTCTTTTCTAGACTCTTTATTTACATTGGATAAAACCCCGGAAGAAGGAGAAGAAGTGCTCCGTTTTCCCCGCACTTGGTGCGACTCTCTTCCTTGGGACAAGAAGCCATTCTGCTACAAAGCGCATCGAACGAGGGGCGGTTTATATTTTGTTCTTCCGCACGATAAAGAGGGTTCGTTATTTTTAGATTATCCGCGAAAAGAATTTTCCGATACAAAAGATTTTCACCTGCCCCGTCCCGCCGTGGGTCCATTTTATGCGGAACAAGTTTTAACTCAACGAGATGACAATTTATCCTTTGCTAGTAAAGTTAGCAGGACGGTTTTCAACAAAGAAACTAATACTGGAATAAAAATATCCGTTTCATACGGCGTAACTGCCGATGCAGTGCCCATTAGATTACATATCAATTACAGCCTGATTCTACACCGGGAAGATTATAAGAAAGTATTATTTAAGCTGAGAATTCCACTGGTCTATTGACCAGTGGTCAAGCATAATTCTTAAGAGAAAAAGAGTCTTCTCCCCTAGGGAAGAAGACCAAAAAGCAAAAAATACCCTCTGAGCCCTGTTCGTACAGAGCTGAGGGTCAAAGAAAACAATTCGAAAGCTACGATTTTCTTCAAATAAAAACTTTGCGATAGCGTGTATGTGCATAGCTGGTCTGTCGTCGATGGTTTATAAATACCAGTTTACAATTAGTAAAAATTATCGCCATTTTGTCGACGAGCCAAAAATGAGCTATGCACATACGATAGCGTGAGCTATCGCTTCTTAGAAAATAAAAAATAAAAAGGTGATATTCTATGGAAATTAAACTAACTAGGCGTAGCTCTGCCAACGGAGAATTATGGGCGATGGCTACATTCAAAGTAAAATACTGCAACAAAATCTTTGATCTTGTGGCTGTGCGTCAGTGTACTGATGCACTCTTTCATGAAGCATTTGAACACTACCAAATCCCTTGTCGAAAGCTTGCTTTCGACTCTGATCACGTTCATATGATTATTGAGATGGGTTTGTTAACTTAACTTCGCCATTTTAACATTCTACTCTCTAATTGTTAGCACAATACCA
>CAYHVV010000083.1:0-5324 GCA_964360115.1 uncultured Methanosarcinales archaeon
GAAAGAATATTTAAGAATTTATAAAATGTTCGAAAGCTAAAGAATTATACTATACCAACAAAAATCTAAGGCTCAATGCCATTTAAGAAAGATTCGTTCGACATTCACCCCCAACGCTCTAAGCGTGGGTATCTCTGTCGAACAGGTTATTTAGAACCAAAAATAGTAACGAAATTATTAGAATTATCCGTGTCCCATTTAATGTTAATGGCACTATTGAAGTTGGATCCATCAACCAAACCAAAGCAATAAATCTAGAAAAAGGAGATTACACCATATATTATTGTTTGTTTAAGAATAAAAAGATTGAACTTGCATTCATTAATTTAAAAGAACTACCAGAAATTATCGAGATGAAAGATAAAGAAAAACCAAAGAGTAAATTGATTTTAAATGCTAAATCTGCTTAACTACGTGACTTAACACTACGATGGTCCACCACAATTCATGTTAAGTAAAATGGTATCTGATTCTAAGCCCTACGCCACGCCTTTTACATAATTGCCGGTAGTTGTTCCTTTCTTCAGCATGGAAATGTCCTGCTTAACATTATGGATAACATTCTGATAAGCACGAATAATGGTAGTAGTGTCTTTGTTTAGATCCAATAAAAACCATTTAACTCCGCCGGCAATCAGCTCATTTATTTTTTCAAATATAGCGATAGGACGAGAATATAACATTTCCGTATTGCCGTTCACAATACGCAGCGGAAAAGTATAGTCCATCTCATCAGTTAACGCTTTTTGCGGGTACGCACCTTTAAGGTGCATTACTGGAATCCTGCCATAGGCATAATAAATTAATTCTTTATTTTTCAGGTTAAGCACTTGCTTAGCATTTAGTTCTGCAGAAACAGTCGGCAATATTCCCTTCTGTCCCAATGCACTGACAGTTACATCATTAAATACATTTAAAGAAAACTTTCCATGCTTCTCGCCAGCAAATTTTATTCCTAACAACCCCCAATTGCCGATAGTTATTCCGTCTGGTTTAATTTTATTTACAAGTTTTTGAATCTTATCAATATCTCCGTCGGTTACTACTACTGGTGTGTCTAAGAAAAACTTAGAATTGGTGCAAAGCGTCTTTGCCGTTTCTGCATCAAAACTAAAGATATCATAATAAATTGCATAAACACCCATAGCATTTGCTTCCTTCAGTTGTTCTAACGAATATACTTTAACGATTAACCTTGGTTCAGTTTCTACAGATTTTTGCTGAACTACTGGAACGCCCGTAAAATGTGAAGTTCTGGGATGGATTACTTTTTTATATAAATTCTGTTCTAGCTCTTCCCGCGTTTGATGTAAAAACCGTTTGGGTAAAAAAACATTTTCTAATTCCAATGATTTGATATTCCAATTGATTCCTAATCGGGAAGATTTTTGCAACTCCGTTTTGATTTGTTCTTCCGTAAGAGCATGTTTCTCTGCGGATTGTAAAGCAATAGGCGATTGAGCAATAATATCATCATACTCCATAGTTAACGGCTGATCAACTTTCGCCGTGATTTTGAGAGGCAGCTGCAGTAATTGCTCCTGAAGAATATCCCGCCCGCCATTTCTGGAAGTTAAATACACTTGCGAAAAATTACGGAAATAGGGAGAAGGAATCTTTACTAAGTCTCCTTTGCGGGCATGTTTTACTTCCACTCCTTCACGCAGTATCTTATACGCAATACCGCCTTTAAGTTTTCCTTCACCAGATGGATGCCAGAAGCCAATTCCATCTAGAAGATCAAGATCATGCTGCAACTCTAATACACCATAATCAATGGTGCCTAAAAATATTCCTCGATTCATGGGCATTTCTGTCCCTACGATGGATTTATTATCCTCAAAAAAACCAGTAGTAAAATCACGATTAAATCCCATTTTAAGATTATCAATCTGCTGTGCAGAAACTGGTTTAAAGTTATTCTTGATTGCAGTATCGATTTGTTGATGATAAGTTTTAGTCGTAGCGGCAACATATTCTGGACTTTTCATTCGCCCTTCTATCTTCACTGCATTGATGCCTAGGCGATAGATTTTATCAATGCTATTTGCCAGCATCAGATCCTTTGCGCTGATAAGATATCCTTCATTATTGTAATTCTTCCGGCAGCTGCTGGCACAGACACCGCGGTTACCGCTGCGCTTTCCGATCAAAGAAGAAATCAAACATTGTCCGGAATAAGAAATGCATAAATGGCCATGCACAAAGACTTCCAATTCGGTATTAGTATGTTCTCTAATAATTTTAATTTCTGGTAGATTCAATTCCCGAGCTAAAACCACTAAATCTACTTCAGGAAATTGATTAATCCCATTATAATTCATCAAGCTGGTCTGGGTGGAAGCATGCACACGCAAACCGGGGAAGGATTTCTTAATCAATGGAGCAAGAAACAATTCTTGTAAAATTACTGCATCAATTCCGACCAAATAAGCTTTTTCCAAGGTTTCAAACCACATCGGCAGTTCTTCATTACGTACGAGAGTGTTTAAAGTCAGATAGACCTTGACACTATGCAGATGCGCAAAGAAAACCGCATCTTTCAATTCGTCTAAAGAGAAATTGCTTGCTAATCTTCTGGCGTTAAAAAACAGGATTCCTAAATAGACCGCATTAGCTCCGTTATATACAGCTGCTTTGAGACATTCCCAGTCTCCTGCCGGCGAATTCAGTTCTAACTTATCCATGGTAGAAGATGTATTTTGAAGGCTATTTTTAAGAATTGCTAAGAAAAAGCTGGAACGATGATAAAGATACTACTCCCTCGCCTTTACAACGCATCAAATGGACTTTTAACCTTCAACAACTCTGGAGCAGCCATATGCAAATAAATCATGGTTGTTTGTAGAGAAGAATGCCCCAACAGAGGTTGAACTTCAGTAACCGCATATCCATTTTGGATAAGATGCGTAGCAAACGAATGACGCATGGTGTGCGGATGCACCTTCTTGAATATTTTTGCCTTCCTGGTTGAATCTTTAACTATCGCTTGAATGGTCGCGATAGAAATATGTTCTTTCCCATACCCAGTAAACAACCAATCTTCTGAATTTAATTTCTGTTTTTCAATCCAATCTAGTAATTCGCCTTTTAATTTTAAGGGGATGATAAAGAGCCGGTCTTTTCTCCCTTTCCCTTGGCGAACCCACCCATAATTCTGGTTAAATTCAAAATCTCTTACTTTTAATGAAACTAGTTCTCCAACTCTCATCCCCGTAGCATAGAGAAATGTGACCATCAATTTGTGTTTCGGATTAGATCTTGAAGAAGAAAGGCGAATGGCACGGAGAAGTACAAAATATCAAGAAAGATGGCACTAAATTCTGGTGCTATGCTACTGTTTCTATAATGGAACATAAAATGTATGGAAAAGTAATTGTTTCTGTTCATCGAGATTTAACAGAACATAAGAAAGCAGAAGAAGAATTAACCACAGAGAAACTATTTACTGAAAAAGCGTTAGATGTTATTGAAGATATTTTCTACGTCTTTGATACTAATGGAAAATTCCTGAAATGGAACAAAACATTCAGTACAGTTTCTGGCTATACTGATAAAGAACTAGCTAAGATGAAACCAACCGCTTTCTTTTCCAAAAAAGAGGCTGTAATCGTAGCGAAATCAATTGGTCAAGTGTTCAAGAAGGGTCGTTCCCAAGTGAAAGCTAATTTTCGTAATAAACGCGGTAAGCCTATCTTGATGGAATTTACCGGAACTGTGCTTAAAAGTACAAATGGGAAGGTATTTGGTTTCGCTGGAACTGGAAGGAAGATAGAAGAGTAATGGTAAAATGAAAAAAAACAAATTAAAGAAAATCCTGAAGAGCGATTACAAGAAATACCACAACGATTGTATTTAGGTACTATATTAAATCGCAATCATAATAAATGGAGAAGTATTTCTCCCACCAAAAGAGGTAAAAGATGAAAACTAGATATTTTGCGATGTCCCAAAAAATCACCATTGTTTCCATTGCCAATAGAAGATAGTTTCTATTTGGAATAGAAAGATTTAAATACTTCTTAGATTTCCAAGAAACATGATTCTAAAAGAAACCCTCTTGGAAACAATACTCTTACAAAGAGAAGCTTTAAACAAGTTAGAAGCTGGAACTCCGAGAGAAAATGAGAAAGAAGTAAATATCTTAGATTCATTCGCTTTAATAATTACGGGTGTAAGAAGATGCGGAAAAAGTACTTTTCTAAATCAACTGATAAAAAAACAAAAAAAAGCATATTATCTCAATCTAGAAGACCCGCGATTAGAGGGATTCGAGTTAGCAGATTTTAATAGGATAGAACTCATATTTAAAGAAGTCTATGGTGAAGGGGGGATTTACTTTTTTGATGAAATACAGAATATTCCAAAATGGGAAAAATTTGTAAGATATTTAGTAGATAAAAAAGATAAAGTGGTTATCAGCGGGTCTAACGCTTCCCTATTAAGCAGAGAGCTAGGTACAAAACTAACTGGAAGGTATATCCAGGAAGAAATGTTCCCTTTTTCGTTTACTGAATTCCTAAGTCTGAAGAAAGCTCGGCCTTCTTTAGATCATTTTGAAAACTATTGTTCCAATGGGGGGTTTCCGGAATTTCTTAAGAAAAATAACCCTTTAATCTTAAATGAGCTCTTGTCTGATATTGTTATGAAAGATATTGCAATTAGATTTGGAATAAAAAATACGAGAATTTTAAATAAGATAGCTATATTTTTAATTAGTAATTCTGGAAATGAGTTTTCTTATAACTCCATAAAAAAAATGTTTGATGTCAAGTCTGTACAAAGTGTAATTGATTATATCTCTTTTTTTGAAGATGCATATTTGGTTTTTAGCATCCCTCGTTTTAGCTATTCTTACAAACAGCAACAGGTAAATCCGAAAAAGATATATTCGATAGATAATGGATTTTCAGTCAAAAATTCTGCATCTTTTTCAAAAGATAAAGGGAAAATGTTGGAAAATCTCGTGTTTTTATCTTTGAGACGAAAATATAAAGATATATTTTATTTTCGGGAAAAGAGTGAATGCGATTTTTTGATTAAACAAAATGAAAAAATTGTTGAAGTAATACAGGTTTGTTATGAACTTAATGAAGACAATAAAGAGAGAGAAATAAATGGGTTGGTTGAAGCAATGATCAAATTTAAGCTGAAAGAAGGGTTAATTCTAACCCATAATCAAGAGGATAAATTTACAATAGAAGATAAAATGATTAAAGCGATTCCGGCCTGGAAATGGTTGCTTGAAGAATCTTGAGAATATCTCTCCGTATGTGCATAGCTGGTCTGTCGTCGATGGTTTATAAATGCCTGTTTACAATTGC
>CAYHVV010000084.1:0-5319 GCA_964360115.1 uncultured Methanosarcinales archaeon
TACAAACTCAAACTACCTAAGAACGTTTTTCTATTTATCTGTCAAAGTTGGGTTAAAACAAGAATATTTTACCCATGATATTTTTGATATTGAAGCAGAAGGAATCATTATCAAAGACGGCATTAAATATAGATAACTGCGAAAGTTACAGCATATTTGTCGCAGTTATCTAATAAGTAAACTGCGTTACGCGTGCTATAAGTTACGCAGTTTACTATACAAGTAAAATTCATTTAAAATATTAAAAGAATAGATCACTAAAAAAGTTTAAGAGAACAAATTTCTAAAGAAATCTATAATTCGTGCAAAGAAACCTTTCTGTTCCATTTCTGGTACTGGTTGTTCTGCTGCCTTTCCGACTACTACTAAGGGTTCTTCTGTTGCTTCTTTTACTACTTCAACTGGTTGTTCTTCAACAACTGGAGCTTCGACAACTTTTTCTTCCTCAGCAACAACTGCTGTTTCAACTGCTTCGGCTTCGACTCGGCCCAGCACAAAGTGGCCCATAGAAGGCACAGTAACAAGGTAATACAAGTACCCATGATTTACTTTTAGAAGCTGTAGTGAATATACTTTAAGCTCTTGGTATAATCGCAAATCGTTGCGGGAAATGCCCTTATCAAGCAAATCCTGTTCTTTAACTTTAAACTGGAATTGCATCGGGTCGAACTTGGCTTCAGAACTTACCTTGAATTTAACAACATAAGGTCTGTCAAAAGGTATGGAATCATCGACTTCAGCAGTAATTTTGCCACCTTTTATTACTTCACTTGCATGAGTAAAAATTGTTTCTAGCCCAGGAACATCCCGCACGGAAAGTTGAAGAGTATCACCTTTATTCATATAGCCGATAGTCTGGATGGTATTTCCGGTAATTGAAGAAGAACCAAGCACTGTAATAGTGGTCAAAAAAGCTATTAGGAGCACAACACTCAATACTACCCAAACATTAGGCTGCTTTGAAGAACAAAATGCTCGCGGTACTTTATTATTTCTGCCTCTTTTTTTACTAACCATCTACAAGGGAATAATAATCTTGGAATATATAAATTTAACTTTAAGAAAAGGTGGGAGCGGTGGGATTTGAACCCACGACGTCATGGTCTTCAGCCATGTGTTCTTTCCTGCAATAGATTGTCCCAGGTTGAACTACGCTCCCTTCAAAAAGCTTTAATTTAATATCCATTTATAATGTTTTCGTAGCTTAATTCCTACGCAAACGTCCTCTGCATAATGGTTCCGGCAAAGAAGTTGAACAAAAGCATCACCACAGCGGCAATTAAGCAATATAAAGCAGTACTGTTTATCATATTTTTTCCCAAAGAATATCGTTCTCCTAATTTATCTGCCCCATTTTCAATCCCGTTGCTTAAGACAGTTAGGATGTAACCTATTTGCACTACATAAATACCTACAATGATTTGAAAATGGAAAGTAGGAATACCAATGCCAAAAATGGTAAGCAAATCGCCAAAGCCCCCTGCAGCTGTTCCAGCTTCCTGAGTTGCTGTAAAAGCGCCCAGCTGCGCGCTTAATTTAGTTAAGATGGTGGAAATCATTGAAGTAATCCCAATGACTATGCCGGCGATAGCAGGAGTAAGGAATTTAGTTTGCGCTTTCATGGAAGAGATGACATCAGCCATCAAATCTTGCAGTCTTTCTTCCACCCGATGGATTTCTTTAATGTAGCGAGACATAGATAACAATGCTTGCGCGGCAATGCGCGGCCCTTTGCGGATACTTTCAATTAACACTTTCATGGATGCTTCAATGACTTTCGAGGGAAATGTAAGCACTGCGCCAACTCGAGGATCAAATAGAGATTGTTCTAAACCCATTCCTAAACGAGTAATATTTTTTTCCGCTAAACTGAAAAAATCTCCGGAAACTGTGCCCCGCATAGTCTCTGCAACTTTTGCAAAGGCCATTTCTGCCGGCAATCCGTCTCCCAAACGATTTCCCAATTGGAATAACGCAGAAGAAAATTCTTCTTCTAATTCTTTTGTTCTCTGCCTGATTTTAATCACATTTTTTGAACGAAGAGCAAAGAATAAGCCGAAAGAAACTCCCAACCCGAGAACGACGACCAGAGAAAGGATAGAAGAACCTATGCCGTATGGACCGATACGTTCCTCTTCTGCGCACCCGAAACCTAGCTCTGGCGGGCAGACGTATTCTAACATTTTAAGATTGCCGTTTTGGTCAAATGCAAAATCACTTACACCTAAAGAATGCATAATCAACGGACTAAAGCCGATCAGCATTCCTACGGCAAATATCATGATACAAAAATAAAGAGGATTTACCCAGAGAGTAAAATTCTTAGTTATAGGAAAAGCAACATTCCTGTATTTTCTGAAACTCTCTTTTTCACCGATATCCACCGCGCCATATCCGGCCGGCCTCTTGGAAAGGATAACTTTTCCCAAATAGAATACGCTGATGGGTAAAGTGATGTTATACAAGACAGAAATGTAAATGGCGGAAACAAAAGGATTAGAACCTTCTCCGCCGAGAAAACTCACTACGAGGGGAAGGATGACTAAACCCAAGATAGGAAGAATAATCCCTAACATGTGCAACATGGTGATTGGAGATTTAAGAGAGTGAGCATAATGCAACATGGTTTCGTACGTTCCGGTAAGTATAACATCCAGAGATTTGTCAAGCAATGCTAATCTTCTTTCTTCAGAAGATTCAAACAATGACGATTCAATAAGATGGAATGATTCAACAAATTCGCTGTCCCATTCTTTCCATACTAGTAAATAAGCTTCCGCAGAAGCGCGGATGGTGCTGTATTTTTCCGTCTCCACGTCCCATAAAATTTTACGGAAGTCAAGAGATAACGGAGCTTCTAAATGATTTGCAGCAAATTCAATCGCCCGCTCTAAGTTAGAAGTATGGCGCATATAAGTAACAATATAGAAAATGCTCTGCACCATCTGATTAGAAGCTTTCATCCGCCAGGTGTTAGCCATGAAATCCGGAATTCTTTGCAATGCAGGAATCATTAACAAGCCTGCAACTAAAAAGAAGATTACGAAAAAAAACATGCCGAAGATGCCGAAGGTAATCAAAGATCCAACGACTATGGTGATTAGGGGAAACAAAAAGGAAAGGGCAATGACGCCGGCAGGACGTACATTCAGATGACATAAATCAAGATTCTTCTGCATTGCTGCTGCTTTTTTTGCATCTACGGTAAGTTTCAGAAGATTGTCAGCAAAATTACATGCTTTTTCATAGAATGAATAATGGGCGGGATAAAGTTCTTTTTTAAATTCAGTGTACTCGGTCGTAGTTATTTTCGGCGAAACGGCAGAATCATTGCCGAATTCTCCTTTGATTCGAGTCTTGTATTTTTCCAGTAAATCCTGATATTCTCGCTGATCCATCTATTCCTCGGATCAAAAGAAGAGATAGATGTTTAAAAAGTCTCCGATTCAATCTTTGACTTTTAACATACTTGTTAGCCTGTTTGAAAAATCTACGCTTTTTGTAGTGTTATCCGGATTGAACAACCCAATATCCAATAGGAGAAACCTTTTTTTGAGGTTCATATATTTTCCCATCTTTGATAAAAACTTTACTATTTCCTGAAACGAAATTAACTCCTTTTGCGTCTTCAACAACTATAAAAATAGTTGCGTTGTTAGGAGTAAAACGATAAACATTTCTTCCGCCCGTTTGCATACCTGTCAGCACATAATCATCTCCCCAACCAACAAAACGGTTTACTAAAGTTTTTCTATTGGCAAATCCAGCTATTTTATTGAACTCTTCAAGGGCATTGTTAAGAGTAACATCATCTTTAGCTAGCATACTATAATCTTCAGGTAAATAAGACTCTTTAGCGAGCTTATCGTAGTTATCTGGTCCAGGCTTCATGTAAAGCAGATCATCAGCTCCTGTTAAAAGATCATGCAGAACTAGTTCTTCCCAATAAGGCGTGCTATATAAGGGGATTTTAGTCTGTTGGTCATAAAGCATGCTAGAACTCTTAAGCATCACCCAAGGGGTAATCGGAACGTCAGAAGACAAAACGCTAAGCCTTAATTTATTCACATCGTACTTGAACGCATTGAAAGGAGTAAGCAAATAGTTATTCTTTTCGTCTAGCTTTTTGGTCGCAATCGCATAGCCTAACCTACCATAGGTGTACGGGCTTTGATGAGTTCCTACATGCGATCCCTTCTGTCCTTCAAAACAGAAATAAAACCCTTTGGTGTTACCAGCCATATCTGGAAAACAATAACTTGGATTAAAATACCCCGTATTAAAATTTGAATTCTTCACGTTTGGAAATATTTTAGAAATTGGCTCGTAAAAAGACTTGGTTAAATAATAGTCTACTTTTGACTTAATGTAGACACCCCAACGTTTATCACACACATCGGTTGTGAGAAGACAATCTTTAATCCACGAATAACCATATTTGTCAAAAAACGGTTTATGCTCTTTTTGAAACCTTGGATCGTCTTCCAATGCTTTAAAATATGCTTCTTCGGCATCTTGTTTATTTTTCCAACCCATAATAGTTGCATCAGCAAGGTCATAATAACTATCTGCTATAAGCATAAGCCGACCTATGTCTTGATAATGATATTCATAATCCTGGACAATCCAATCAACTTTTCCACCAACTGCCTTATACTCTGTGAAAAAATAAGTCATGTCATCACTAACCTCTTTGGTTGAACTTTCCCAAAATATTCCTAAGTACGGTTTAAATATTCCATTTTTATCGACAAACCCATTTACACTTCCATTGGGATAAAGAACAACATCATTTAAACCAGGAATTCTCCAGGAATCAATTCCGTCTATCTGGATAACGCGATGACCTTCTGGTTGTACATCAGTCAGACTCTTAATTTTATCACGAAGATATGTAGATTCGTAAAAATCACTTACATAATTTTGTGGTGGTTTGTGGTCATAAAAAAATGCCATCGTAACTATATTCTTCAACGAGCTTGATATGGTCGCCTGACCCCATGCATAAGCATATGCTTTGTCCATTTCTATATTATCAGATTCAGAACCATCTGATAAACTTACACATCCCGGATCAAAAGGATAGTCTATTAAGCCATCATTATCGTTATCTTTTTTATCGCTACATTGTTTCGGAACCAGTTCAGGGGCTTTGTTTATCGCATCTTTAACTCGCGCAGCAGGGACTTTTGCTATTGTCGAGCCATATTTATATGAACTTATCGCTTGACCGGCTAACGCACCATTTTCATTTTCTAGATCTTTCACCTAACTTCGCCACTTCTTTGATATTTCATAAAAAATAAGACAGCTGTATTA
>CAYHVV010000085.1:0-5307 GCA_964360115.1 uncultured Methanosarcinales archaeon
ATTCACCCCCAACGCTCTAAGCGTGGGTATCTCTGTCGAACAGGTTATTTAGAACAATTTTACCCCTTGGATTTTCTATCTAAAGTTTCTTTATTTCGACGCAGAACGGAACTGGAATATGCTGGATTTTTCCGTGGAATTAGCGGTATGACAAACCCTTATGGTCTTGGAAAAAGAAGAATTGATGCCTTAGTAGCTGCCGGCGGAAGAGCAGCAGTAAATCATCTTTACCAAGCCGAACTGCAGGAAATAGTAAAAAATTTTAGCGATTCAATCATGGAAAAAAGTGTCACTTTTGATGAAAGGGTGATATTGCAATTTCTAAAATGCAATATCTAAAATAAAGCTATTTTGCCTATTGAATTGAGAAAGATTACGATGAAGTTATGATAGTTCGAATCTTAAAAAGAAATAATTTATATACATATTTCCCTTCTTTCTCTTATGGAATTACGTGAACTCAAAAAAGAGACCTGTGCCCTTCCCAATCTTTCTGAACATCTGCAGAAATTCCAGCAGAATTGGGTAAAACCAATCAGGACCAACACTAACAAAAATCTTCCTTTTCTGCAAAAAATCCCGGAAAATAAGAAACAGGAAATTAACGACAAATTATTTGCTTTCCAGCAAAAATTTAAGGAAGTAGAACAAGCCCAGGTTGTAAACCAAAAACTGCAGGAATACGCCAGATACTTGATTGAATTAAAACTTACCACTCTTAATGGAAATAATACTAAAGCCGGTTACATTACCAAACTGCTCTTGCAGGATGAATTTTTGAACACTAAATGCCTTATCCAAGACATAAAATATCTAGAAAAAAATGTCAAATCTCTTACTTACAAATATCATCACATCAACGACTTAGTGCAAAAGGAAGCGCCTTTAGAAGAAGCAGTAAATTTCATGCACTTACCGCACAAAGAACATCTGCAAGCTCTCCTTTCGGCATCAAGAAAACAAAAAACCTTAGTAAAACACTTAGGAGAACATTTCATCAGTTTGGCTAAGCAGATCAGGAGAAAAAAATGATTTTAGTGGCAGGAATTATTGGTGTAATCTGTATTCTTAGCGCTTTTTTGTTAGATGAATTTTACAAAAAATTAAATTCTGAAACGGCACCGTATAATCTCCTCAATATCGCTGGTTCAGGATTGTTGATGTATTACGCTTATGCTCTGCAAAGCTGGCCTTTTTTAGCATTAAATGCAGTATGGCTTATTGCCGCAGTGATAAAGTTAATCAGGATAGTTAAACAACCTAAAAAGAAACGCTGAAAATCTTTCTTCCCTACTCAAGATTCATAATCTTCTTAAAGCAAAAATAAAGTCATTTACTTAAGATGTGCGGTATTGTAGGTTATATTGGTGAAAAAGAGGCAAATGACCTTCTCATTTCAGGATTAGAAAAGCTTGAATACCGAGGATATGATTCTGCTGGAGTTGCCATCATCTCAAACGACACCATAAGAATCAACAAAAAAAAAGGCAGAGTAGAAAATCTAAAATTAGTACCTAAACTTCAAGGTACGATGGGTATTGCCCATACGCGCTGGAGCACTCACGGAGTTCCTTCTGATCGAAACGCACATCCTTTTACTGACCAATCAAACCGATTTGCAGTAGTGCATAATGGCATCATTGAAAATTATCTGGAATTAAAAGAAGAACTGCGTAATCAGGGCGTGCAATTTTCCTCAGACACAGATTCTGAAGTGATTGTACATTTAATTGCTAAAAATTATAATGGAGATCTTAAAGATACGGTTCTGAAAAACATCAAGAGACTGCAAGGAGCATATTCATTCTGCATCATTCAAAATGATTCTCAAGATATCATTGGCGCTAGAAACGGAAGCCCCTTGGTTATCGGCAAGGGAAAGAAAGAAAACTTCTTTGCCTCAGATGTTTCCGCCATTATTGAACATACCCGCGACGTTATTTATCTCAATGATTTTCAGATAGCAAGAATAACTAAAGATAAAGTGGAAGTGTTTGATTTTCAAGGCCAAGAAGAACCATTAGATGTACGCGAAGTCAACTGGACTTTAGAAAAAGCGCAGAAACAAGGATACAAACATTTCATGCTCAAGGAAATCTTCGAACAGCCGGAAGTGATTCGAGAAACGCTGAAAGTTCCAATTAATGTCAGCAGAAATTTCTCGCGAATCATTGTAGTAGCCTGTGGAACAGCCAGCTATGCCTGCTTAGTGGGAAAATATCTGATTGAAGAAGTGGCAAAAATTCCAGTTATCTACGAAATCGCCTCAGAATTCCGTTACAAAGAACCACTTCTCAACAAAGATGATTTAGTCATAGTCATCTCGCAAAGCGGAGAAACTGCTGATACTCTGGCCGCAGTACGTTTAGCCAAAGAAAAAGGAGCTAAAACATTAGGTATAGTTAATGTGGTAGATAGCACTATCGCTCGTGAAGTTGATGAAAGAATTTACACTCGAGCTGGCCAGGAGATTGGAGTAGCATCAACAAAAGCTTTTATCTCACAATTAATCATCATGTACAAACTAGCATTCCATCTGGCTGGGAAAGAATTTGATAGCCGAGGAACAGAAATAGAATCTAAAATAAAAGAAGTTCTTGCCAAAAGCGAAGAGATCAAAAAGCTGGCACAAAAATATTATCTCTACCAAAACTTTCTTTACATCGGCAGAAACAGAAATTTTCCGTTAGCATTAGAAGGGGCATTAAAACTGAAAGAAATCTCTTACATCCATGCGGAAGCTTATCCTGCCGGAGAATTGAAACACGGACCCATTGCTCTGGTTTCTGAAGAGATGCCTACTCTCGCGATATGTCCTCGCGATTCTGTCTATACCAAAACATTCAGCAACATCGAAGAGATCAAAGCGCGGGAAGGAAAGGTTATCATTATTGCTACTGAAGGCGATCAAGAAATCAAAAAAGTAAGCAACGATGTGATTTACATTCCAAATGTAGAGGAGATATTGTATCCATTACTGTGTACAATCCCCTTACAATTGTTTGCATACTATATTGCGGATATGAAGGGACATGATCCTGACTTTCCCAGAAATTTAGCTAAGAGCTGCACAGTAGAATAATAGAAAAGTTTAATATTTAATAGTTCTTTACAGTATCATGGATAATTTAAACTCAAAAATTGATAAGTATTTTGATAAATACGGCGTACATAATTCTGACCCAACCAGTTTAGAATATTTTTCAGGTGCAGTTAAAATTGCTCTGAATGAATATCATCTTCCGGTGTTAGAAATGGCAACAGAATTTCAAGTTGCAGATAGTACTATTGAACGATGGGCAAGCGGGACAGCTATACCACACCCTAAGCTTCGGCAAATCATTCTAAGTTATATCGCTAAAAGAATTTAAGTTCTGTCTAAGAGATAAATTAAGAAGATAAATATTTAAAAAAAATATTAAAAAAAATTAATCCCTTCTTCTAGTCATCTCTCGTGATCTAGGAGCTCTACTCTGTGAAGAGCCATAAGAGTCTCTGCTTGAAGATCCGTATGAACTTCCAGAATCTCCCCGTGAGGAACCACCATATGAACTTCCACGTGAAGAACCGCCGTAGGAATCTCTACGAGAATCTCCTCCACCGTATCCGCCACGCGAATGGCCTCCACTGTGATGGCTGTCTCTGGAATGATGTCCAAAGCGTCGGTTGAATCCTCCGTCAGAATGCGATCTGCTTGCATCAAAAGGAACTCGCGGAAAATCTGGCAAAGGCGTCTCTTCGACTTTAAGCCGGTACCGATTCAAGATTTGGGAAAATTGCTGAAAATCTCGTTCTGAAAGTAAAGTTATTGCTTTTCCTTCTTTTCCGGCACGAGCAGTTCTTCCCACTCTGTGCAGATACTCCTGCGGATCCTGGGAAAGATCATAATTAAAGACGTGGGTTACGTCATCAATATGTAATCCTCGCGCAGCGACGGATGAAGCTACGATCAGATCAATTTTACCTTTGTTGAAATCGCCGATGATACTTAATCTTTTAGTTTGAGTCAGTTTTCCGTGAATCGCTTCTGCATCAATACCTTGCTTGTGCAAATTCTTGGCAACTAAATCTACAGTTGATCTGGCTGAGCAGAAAATAATTGCTCTGCCACGATGTTCTGTTTTCAATAGATGCACTAACAAAGAAAACTTTTGGCGGTAATCTACAGTATAATAATGCTGTTTAAGTAAATCTTCTTCAACATAAGTTTCAGCTTCAACAGTCTGCGGTTCATTCATGTATTTATTCCGCAATTTATCTATCTCTGTAGAGATGGTCGCTCCAAAAAGCAAGATCTGTCGTTCCCGCGGCGCTCCTTTCAAGATAATTTCTACATCCTGAATGAAACCCATGTCGACCATTTTATCAGCTTCATCGAGAACAAAAGTTTGCACTTTAGTTACATCAAGAGTCCGCCTGTTGAGATGATCAAGTACTCTTCCCGGCGTTCCTACTAAGATTTCTGCCCGAGTCAATTCTTGTACTTGCGGTTCTAAAGAAACTCCACCGTAGATAGTAGCAATGTGATAGTGTAAATATTTCCCAAATTTTGCTAATTCGCTGGAAATTTGCACTGCCAGTTCTCTGGTTGGTGCTAAGACTACTGCCTGCAACCCTTTCCCGGGAATGATTTTTTCCAACAGCGGGATGCCGAATGCAGCGGTTTTACCTGAACCGGTTTTAGAACTACCGATCAGATCAATCCCTTCTTTGATGATGGGGATAGCTTTTACCTGAATGGTGGTTGCTTCAACTAGGCCCAGCTCAGTAAGAGCTTTGACTATTTCCGGCCTTATATTTAATTCTTCGAAATTCATTTTTTTCTCCTGGAAGCCACAAAAACCAGTAAGCACTGATGCTTCGAATTTTGTGATGCAAGAAAAGCATTACTTCTCTCGGCAAAAATCGCTAACAGTTTGTTAAAACAATTTGAAACAGAATGAGTATGAAACTTATCTGTCTCCGCCTTCCTATATGTTTATGTTTAAAATGAACGGTTTTTATAAAGGTTTTGGAAGGAAGTATGTGCATAGCTCATTTTTGGCTCGTCGACAAAATGGCGATAATTTTTACTAATTGTAAACTGGTATTTATAAACCATCGACGACAGACCAGCTATGCACATACGGAAGGAAACGGCTAAATGATAAACCAATTGCGCGGCGTGCCTCACGGCGCCTCTAAACGTACCCCACGGGCAGCGCTGCCGTTATAAAGGAGGCCGAGAGCATCAAGATTGAAGCTATTACTACCGCAACCAAACCACGCCGCCCGAGTTTCATTACTTGAAGAAACCCATACTCGCGC
>CAYHVV010000086.1:0-5213 GCA_964360115.1 uncultured Methanosarcinales archaeon
AATCTTAGGATTTTCATTTTATTTTATGTTTTAATGTTCTTTTTCTTTTAATTTTTCATTCTTCATTTCTTCATAAATCGTTAAGTATATATATTTAGGATTATTTATTATCAGTAAAATGGGTGACATTGTAGAATTAATCAAATCACGTCGGAATGTGACGCAATTTCTTCCTAAATTTGTCTCCTGGGAGAATATTTCTCGAGTATTGGATGCAGGAAGGCATGCTCCCAGTTGCGGAAATATCCAAAATTGGAAATTTATTGTAATTCTTAATCAAGAGCTTAAACAAAAAATTGTTGCTGTTTCTTATGATCAGTATGAGATTGCGGCGGCATTTGCTTTAATCGTAGTCTGTGCAGAGCCCGAAAAAGCGGAACGGTATTATGGTGAAAAGGGGAAGACATTTTATACCGTGCAGAATTGTGCAGCTGCTGTGCAAAATATGTTATTGGAAGCACATTCTCTTGGCTTAGGCACTAGGTGGGTAGGTGCTTTTGATGCAGACAAAGTCAAAGAATTTCTTAAAATTCCCGAAGAAGTAGAAGTGCACACTATTGTTGCTTTAGGTTATGCTAAGGAGATTCCTCCTAAGCCGCCAAAATATCCTTTGGAAACCTTAGTTTATTTTGGAGCATGGAGGGCTAAAATTGCTGATCCCGCCAAGTATTTGAACGATATAGCTACGGTTTTGGCTCGGAAAGCGCATTCTGTAGAAAACATAGTCCAGAAAGGGAAAGAGTTAGTGGTGCAAAAAGCCAAGGAACTAGTAAAAAAATAATCTTATTTATGATCCTATTTTTCGGTAATTCTTAAAAAGTAGGGCTTGATTTTGCTATATATGGCAGCTGATGAAGTAGTATCTGTACGTGAAGGGGTTTTGGAAAATGTTTGTTCTCTAAAAGTTGTTTCCTGTCACGATGATAATGGGTTAATCTCTCCTGAAGAGATTTATGTAACTCTTGTGGCTATCCGTACTCCTCGTTTAACTTCTCATACGCCGGTAATAGGGATTATTCCGCCTAGTTATTGCGGTAGAAGGATAATCTTGGAATCAAGGCGAGTTAGTTTTGATGAACAAAATGAAATATGTGATCAAAAATTATTTGTCGCTCAGTTTAGCGCAGGCGGGGTATATCGGGCAGAGGAGCTTATCACTGAAAGCTCTATATTCAAGGTAAAAAATGAATACTTATCTTTGGATTCCTTGCTGAGAATGTGATTTTTTCATCTCTAATGATCTTTAACTGAATAATTGATTTTTTAGTGATTTTTACTTTCAATCAAAATCTAGCTTGTTACTTGTTTTTTCCAAAAAATAAGCTCAATTTATGACTTATCTTCTGCAATATATAGTTTGGAGAAAAAAAATATTTAAATATAAGTACTACTTTACTAAACTCAAAAGGGTTGGTCGCCCTTGATTAGTTATTTGGTCTGTACTCGGTCAGTTGAGCTTATGTATTTTGTACTTACTTTCTACTTTTAGTAAGCCTATTTCTCGTTCACAATTGGTCAAATTATGCACGACAAACCTAGAGAATATGAGAGTTGAACTAGTATATAATAATTTATATGCTGGGATGTGTAGTTTCCAAACGTGAAACTAACAAAAATGGGTGGACACACAAAAATATTGAGGTGGTAAGAATGGATTTTTTAGTTGAAAGGGCATTGCAAAGCGCCCCTGCAGAAGATGACTTTGCACATATGAGTCAAGCAAATATTAAAGTAATTGGTGTAGGTGGAGCCGGCAACAACATGGTTGGCTGGTTATATAAAAAAGGAATAAAAGGAGCAGAAATTATTGCTACCAACACTGATCATCAACACCTTCAGATTACCGGAGCCGACAAGAAATTTCTTATTGGTAGAGATTGCACCCGAGGACTAGGATGCGGTGGATTCCCTAACAAAGGAGCAGAAGCAGCTCAGGAATCATTAATGGCACTAAAAGAAGCCTTGAAAAGCGCTGACATGGTCTTCGTATGCGCAGGTATGGGTGGAGGAACAGGAACTGGAGCATCGCCGGTTGTAGCACAAGTTGCTAAAGATACCGGATCAATTGTCATTGGAACAGTCACTATGCCTTTCAACATAGAAAGAGCACGGTGCGACAAGGCAGAATTCGGATTACAGCAATTACGACAAGTATCTGATACTGTTATCGTTATCGATAACAACAGGCTAGTACAGATTGCTGGTAACTTGCCGATTCAACAAGCTTTTGCTGTTGCTAACGAGTTAGTTGCGACTATGATCAAAGGTATTGTTGAGACTATCGCAGTGCCTTCACTGGTTAACCTGGACTACGCAGACGTAAAAGCAATTATGTCTAATGGCGGAGTAGCAGCTATCGGAGTAGGAAGCTCAGACACTAACAGCCGCGTAGAAGAAGCAGTTAAGGGAGCATTAAGCAATCCTCTACTTGACATCAACTACGAAGGAGCTACTGGTGCCTTAATCCACGTAACTGGCGGTCCAGATATGACCCTTGATGAAGTAAGTAGAATTGGTGAACTGGTAACTGAATCATTAGATGATGATGCAAACGTTATTTGGGGAGCCAGAGTTACGGACGAAATGAAGGGAAAGCTAACTGTGATGACCATTATTACCGGTGTAAATTCACCGTGGATTTTGGGAAAGCTTGACAACAAGCACTCACAACAGCGCGCTAAGAGCTTAAGCAGAGAACTTGGCATTGAGCTAGTATAAGTAGAAGAAGGGGGGTGTCCACCCTCTTTTTTCTTTTCAGAAAATAGCTAAAAGCTAATTTTCTGGAGCAAAAACCCAATTCACGTTTGGGTTTTTGTTTCTTTTTGTTTTTTTTTACAATCAAAAAGAAATCTTGCCTTGCGACTTTGTTCTTATCACCGCCCCTACGTGAAGACTTCCGCAGGGCAGGATTTTTTTAATTTCTTTCTTCACAATCTTTATAACTTTGATTCCTCTTGCAAATATTTATGTCTGAAATCAAATATATGTGTTTTGACATTGGTGGCGTTGCTAATGTGCGTATGCCTTTAGAAGAAGTAGTCTCTCTCGGACAGCAATATTTTGGCGAGAATTTTTCTTCAGTAAAATTAAAGCAAATGATGTTCCCCATAGTAGAGAATACAAATCAGTGGCGAGAATTTCAAAACGGGGAAATTTCTGCGCAAAATTATTTAGGATATGCTTTATCTGCGGGAGGATTTCCAACTAACGAAAATAATAAAATACTTTTTCGTAGTCTTCTGGAAGAATGGTGCGGTGTTCCGTATCAGCCGGTTTTAGATTTAGTTGAAAAACTGAAACAAGATGGCTATCATACTAGTGTGTTAAGCAACAATAACGAAATCATGTACAACACTCCTTCTGCAGAAATTAAAAACCGTGTTGATGTGGCTATTTCATCGCATGAGATTGGCCGTTCCAAGCTGCATTGGGAAGCCTATTGTATTCTGTTAGGTAAGATCAAGGCCACTACGCCGGGAGAAGTGCTTCTGGTTGATGATAAAGTCGAGAACATACAAGCTGCAAAAAGATATGGGCTGCAGGGATTTCATTTCCGAAGTAAAGAGCTTACTCAGGATGTGGCTTTTAAAGAGCTGCGTTTATTTCTTTTGAAGAGCTGGTTTTATTTCTGAAGACCAATAAAATAAGAGTTTAAATAAAAAAACAGATTAAATCTAATTTAGGAAGTTTAACGCTGTTTCTTAATCTTGTCCATCAATTCTAATATTCCCTGCAGAATCTGTTTAGGAGTGGGAGGATTTCCTGGGATCTTCAAGTCAACTGGAATGACCTTATCTACACCGCCGATTACTGCGTATGAGTCTTTGAAAATACCTCCATCACAAGCGTCATCTCCTAATGCAATCACTAATTTTGGAGAAGGCGTTGCATCGTAAGTCTTGCGCAATGCCGTTGCCATGTTATGAGTTACCGGACCGGTTACTATAAGAGCATCAGCATGCCGCGGTGAAGCTACAAAAGAAACACCAAAGCGTTCAATATCATAATACGGCGTAGTTAAATTTACCAACTCTATCTCAGGAGAATTATCACTTCCTGTATCTACTTCTCTGATGGCTAAACTTCTTCCAAAGATTGAATCTATTTTCTGCTTAAGCTTAATTCCCTGTTTTTCAAATTCATAATCCTTTAACTCTTCAGTCACTTTGGATTTACAAACATTAAATATTGCATTTGTCATAATTCACCTATAAATCAGTCCCTGCATAAGACAGGTTCATACTTTTATTGATAAGTGGAAAGTCCGGTACTATATTTCCTAATACTGCGTGTTCTATGGCCTGCCAGTTGCAGAAGGAAGCGGTTCTGATTTTATAACGTGATATAAATCCTTTCTGAACTAACAACCAATGTATGTTTTGGCCTCTTGCTGATTCAACAGCTACCAAGGCAAAACCATCTTTGATTGCTGAAGATTCTGAATGAACATTTCCTGGAGTTATGTCAGCAATAACTTTTTTAATTAGATTTACAGAATTTCCTATGGTGTCTGCTTTAACCTTAAAGCGGGAAAGGACATCTCCTTTTTCCATAATGGTTAATTGTGGAACTAATTTTTGGTATAAGCAATAGGGATGATCCATACGTACGTCAGTTAGTACACCCGAAGCTCTGGCTAAAGGTCCAGTTAAATTCAACGCCTTGATTAAGTCTTTCTTAACTACGCCGGCATTTTCAAAACGATCAAGCACTGGAGCAAAAGAAAGCGATTCTTGCACAGTATCACTGAAAATAAGAGAAAACTGTTTCAAATAGTTTCTTAATTTAATCAGATCTTCAGTATTTATGTCTTTTTTAAGACCGCCAATCTCCGAGCTATTTTTCAAGAATCTTGAACCCGTCATCATCTCATTCCAACGCAGGATTTCTTCGCGCAGGATAAAAAAAGGACTGGCTCCGGCAGGATAAGCAACATCAATAATCATTCCTGCCAAATCTCCGAGCAGAGAATACATTCTTTCCATTTCTGCTAGCAGCACCCGCAAATACTGGGCCCGTAAAGGAACTTTAATCTGCGATATCTTTTCAACTGCCTGACAGAAGGCCAAAGCATACAAAAGTTACTTTGACGTGATGTGGGAAGTTGGAAAGAAAGATGAATAAAGTAACTTATTTTTTGTCTTAATATAAATTCAACTAATGAAAGACCTATATAACGCATAAATAATGCGGGTCTTTCAAACTTTAGTTGA
>CAYHVV010000087.1:0-5210 GCA_964360115.1 uncultured Methanosarcinales archaeon
TACTCCTAAGAAAAATGTACGACTACTTACATTTTTCGGTCTGCTAAACAATTACCTAAATATTAAACTGGAAGTAGAAATCGATTAAATTGAATTAAAACATTTCAATAGAAATAAAAACCGATAAATAAAAAAAAAAAATTACAACATAGTTCTTATGCTTTCAATATTAGAAGCAATCTCATAACCACGTTTGGTCAGTTCTAATAATTTTAATCTGCCTTCTTTCTTGAATCTGATCAAATCAGATTTCTGCATCTCCTGCAAAATCTTGACTACATGCGAATACGTGCAGTCAATCTGTTTTGCCAGCACAGAAGCATAGACATTTTCATTGGCGTTCTTTAACTCTACCAGCATCATTGCTGGCTTCTCTCGAAAAAATACGTCGAAGATAGGCTTGTTGTTTGTTTTATTCAAATTGGACACCCCCAAATTTAACTATTTACGCGCAGAGAAGCAACGACTTCTCTACGTGTTAGAAAATGTGTTTTCACACTTTCTTTAACTCCACCAGCCTCTTCAAAAATTGAGGCTTCAATCTTATATTTAAACATTTATCTATTCCAACAGTTGTGTTGTAGTATACTTATTTAAATCTTTTGTAACTGCTCTGAGTAGTAAATGTTAATAATGCAACTTAAACCCTTTATAGTCTAAATTATATTCTAAATATATTATACCTATATTCTAAATAATAGAATGGTTTTTAATGGTTGGCTTTTGTTTTACTTCCATGGATGCTTCTACGAATAAATCTGCAAAGGATTTTTTTCCTTATCCGAAGATTCGATTGGAGCAAGGAAAATTATTGCAAGATATCGATGAGGCGTTTCATAATGAAAAGATTCTTCTTGCTCATGCACCAACCGGTTTGGGAAAAACAGCCACTGTTTTATCTGTTGCTCTGTACCATGCACTAGGGATAACCAAAAATACAAATTCCGGAACGCCGGGAGCTTCGCCAGTGAGCGAAAAGAAACGCGTGCTCTTTCTGACCAGCAGACATACACAGCATGCTATAGCAGTAGAAACTTTACGAGAAATAAAACAGAAGGGGATTTCTTTTTCCAGCATTGATCTCGTGGGAAAACGTTCCATGTGCAGTCAAGAGATTGCCAGTTTGTTTGGAAATGATTTCAATGATTTCTGTAAGACTGTCGTAGCTAAGGGAGAATGCGAATTTTACAATAATGTGCGCAGCAAACAGCAGCTTACGGTAGAAGCAAAAAAAGCACTAAGTGATTTGCAGCAGCAGCTGCCCATGCACAATCAGGAAATAATGAACTTCTCTCGAGAGCAGCATATGTGCGGTTATGAAATTGCCGTAGCCATGGCGAGAACTGCTACGGTGATTATTGCCGATTATAATTATCTTTTCAATCCCCATATTCAGCAGAATTTTTTTGCTAAACTAGATTTAGAATTGAAAGACGTTATTGTCATAGTCGATGAAGGACATAATCTTCCTTCCCGGGTGATTGATATTCTTAGTTCAACTCTGAGCAGTATTACTATAAAGAATGCCGTGTTGGAAGCAAAGAAATTTGGATATAATGGGATGCTGTTCTGGCTGCAGGAATTAATGCGGATTTTAAATGAACTGAGTGAGACAACAAAGAATGATTTTGGTTCTAAAGAAAATTTGGTTGCTAAGGATAATTTTATTTCCAAGGTAAGTGCCGTAGTTGAATATGATGAATTGATTAACGAATTAGAATTAGCAGCAGAAGAAGTGCGCCGCAAGCAAAAGAAAAGTTATCTTGGCGGGATAGCTGCTTTCCTGGAAGCTTGGAAGGGAGAAGACAAAGGATTTGTCAGAATTCTTGCAGAAAAAGATGGCAATTATGGACCAGTAACTACTTTAAGCTATCAATGTCTTGATCCGCGTCTCATCACTGAACCAATTTTCAAGCAGATTTTTACTGGCGTAATCATGAGCGGAACTTTAACTCCTTTGTTCATGTATCGTGATGTTTTAGGCATAACCCGCGGAGTTGAAAAAGAATATGGCTCTCCCTTTCCGCCGGAAAACAAACTGAGCTTAGTCATACCGGAAACCAGCACTAAATTCAATCTGCGTGGAGAAGCAATGTATCAGAAGATTGCTGCAACTTGTTCTGAAGCAGCTTCGCTCATTCCTGGAAATATTGCTTTTTTCTTTCCTTCCTACCAGCTTCGCGATAAAATTGCTGAGTATCTTCGTTCTTCAAAGAAATTATTTTTTGAAAAAAAAGAAATGTCTGTTGAAGACAAAAATGTTTTTCTGGCAGAGTTTAAATCACATAAGGCTCAAGGAGGGATTTTGTTAGGAGTTTCTGGAGCTAATTTTGCCGAAGGAGTAGATTTTCCCGGTGATTTATTGAATGGTGTCGTAGTGGTGGGATTGCCTTTAGGGAAACCGGATCTTTATACTAAAGAACTGGTCAAATATTATGAAGAAAAATTTGGCAAGGGCTGGGATTATGGATATATCTATCCGGCTATGTCTAAATGTATCCAATCTGCCGGCAGGTGTATCAGAAGCGAAACTGATAAAGGCGCAGTGATTTACTTAGATGAACGTTTTGCCTGGCAGAATTATTATGCTTGCCTCCCTAGAGAAGGATTGCGGGTTACGAAGGAGTATCAGAACTTGTTGAAAGAGTTTTTTGAGAAATAATTGACCGGAAGAAAGCAGGGATGTTAGACTAGTTCAGTGGTATTCATAAAAATCCACCTATTCCTATTACTCTCAATACTTGCTTTATCTCATTAATGGTTTGCTGCTGATGGGTTTTATCCGACATTCTTACAAAGCGCAATAAAAGATCAATTAGCTTTTCTTGGTCTAAGCATTTCAATCTGAAGCCGTCGGTAATGAAGTAGAATCTGAAATTCTTGTATTTCAACTCTTTAATCACAATTCCACTCACACTGCCAAGATGTTTTCCCTTGTGCGGAGAGGATTCAAGTGATTCCAACAGATCAATTATTTCGTGTGATTCGCCTTTAAACTTAGCCTCGATCTCCTGAAATAATGACCTTACTATTTCGACCTTGGCCATCTTTTATTTAATTCCTTTCTAGCTTCATCTATTGATAAGGTATCTTCTGAAGAAAGCAGAAACTCTCTAAGCTGTTCTTTGACAGCAAAATCGTACATTCGCTTGATGATTACTTCATAGGTGTCTTCTTTAGAGCCAAAGGTACTAATTAGCTTTTTAGTATCATTGCTAATTTGGATTGTGGTGGGCATTCTATGGTAGCTATAGTGGCCATAATTTATAACTCTTTTGGTAGACTTTGGCTACTTTTTAGCAACCAGTATACTAAATAGTAACATTTATATATTAATTGTGCTTTGCCATATAATTAGGTTAAAAACCTGTTTAGGTAATTTGTCACAATGTGAGCAGGGGTTCCATAGAATTCTACCACCCTCACCCCCTCTTTGGAACCCCTTTTCAACCTACCTTTTGGTAAGCAAAAGTTAGAACCAAATTATGTCAAGTGGAATTTCTTCTGTCGAGTTTAATTTCACTACGTTCAATTCCACGAGCAAAATGTTTTAGGTTGAGCTGTCTGCTAGGTCTACTTTGGGCAGCTTTCAAACACATCTGCTACCGTAAGCATAAACATTAATTTAGAAATAGTTGGGTGCGTCAAAATAGGGCTTTTCTCTCCTTCATGCAATAAAACTACCTCTTCACTTACTACTTGTCCGGTCTGCTTTTTAATGATATTTATTGGCACGATGGGCTGTTCTCCTTTGCAATACTGAGGCATTTGTAAGATTTTCCATTCCAAAGCACCTGCACCTGTATAACTGCCCTGCTTAGGTTTTAAGTTATAATTTTCTCCGTCGCTGGTAAGCATCTTGATGGCATAATAACTGCATAATTTGGAACAATCTCCTTCGCCGGTATAGAGCGAGCCTAAACTGGTACATTTATTAGAAATACAATATAGGCCAACTTTACATTCTCTATTATCATTACATTC
Organism: uncultured Methanosarcinales archaeon; assembly: GCA_964360115.1. GTDB lineage: Archaea > Nanobdellota > Nanobdellia > Woesearchaeales > GW2011-AR9 > JACPIL01. The sequence continues at coordinate 3,985 of CAYHVV010000087.1, forward strand.
GCCTCCTGAATTCAAACCTACTCCTTGAAGTTCAGTAGTATCACAGACACCGGAATTATCTGAATCTAAACAGCAAGCGTCTCCGGCAGGATTAAGCAGATGTGGTGGCGTACATTCAATTTTATAGGTGATTTCTCCCCCTGTGCCATTTTCTTCTCCGCCAACTAATTTTTTTAAAAAAATAGCTTGGCCGGTACTTGCTCTTAACACTAGTAATGCGCCAGTAATAACCAAAATGCTTACCACAGCAATCATAATCATTTTTTTAGGATCATAAGCTATATTTGGGGCAGATTTCTGCATTCTGCTGGTTGTACGCTGCTCAGAGCGCGGTTCAGTTCGTACAGATGAAACTTCGGGTTGAGCAGATTTATACTGGCGATAATTTTGTTTTACCGTTTCGTTATATGCTTTCTCTATATCACTATCCATCCATCCCGCTTTGCGCAATTCTTGCTTCACGTGGTGAAGTTTTTTTCCTTGTTTTATGCTGTTGTTGATGTAATTAACTATTTCTGGATTAATTATTTTCTGAGTTCGATTGATGTAATAATATATCCCGCCAGCAACTCCGCCGATTAAGAGAATCACTAAAATTACATTAATAACGCGACTGAATGTCTGCCCTTCACTGAGATTTTTTTGTAAAGAATCTAAGTTCTGCTGCAGTCCAGCCAGACCGGTAGATAACGTATTTGTTTTTGAAGATAAATCCTGGTTGTTATTCTGCAGATTAGCTAGTTCGGTCTGCAGGGTAGTTATTTGGTTTTGAATTGTGAGAATTTCATTTTTGCTCAAAGAGAGATCGGAAGTAAGAGCAGCTAAATTATTTTCCAAACCAGTTAGACTTTCTTCCAAAGCAATTATCTTTTCTTCTGTATCCGAAACAGTAGGAGTGACTGGTGCGATAGTATCAGTTACAGTATCGGGAGCTACTTCTGGTGCGGTTTCTATTAAAAAACAGGTTAGGGTATCCTGATTACAGGAGTAAGTGTCTCCATTTTGCACAAGTACTTGACAATCCAAGTCAACGGAACATGGCCAAGCAGTATCTGTATCAGCGGAAGTAAAAATAGTAAACATAAGAGCAAATACTACTAACAAACCAGCTATCTTTTTCATGTTCCTCTTTTGTGGAAAGACTAATTTATGGATTTATATACTTTTGGTTTTCTTGGCACAGTTCAAAAAGTGAGTGATAATCATCATTGCCGTTCGCCTCGTGC
>CAYHVV010000088.1:0-5196 GCA_964360115.1 uncultured Methanosarcinales archaeon
TTTACAAACTGATGATCCAGGAGAACATTGGCATGAAACAAATAAAGCGTTAATTGGAAGTGAAGTGGTTGATATTGTTAAAGCTGCTGATGGGACACTTTACGCAGGCACGTATTCACTGGGCATGTTTAAAAGTACAGACCTGGGACAGAGCTGGACGTTTTCATCTTACAATCTTGAGAATCCATATATAATGCTTATTGCAGCGCATCCAACTGAACCAAAAACAGTTTTTGTTACGACTAATGGTGGAGTATATGTTAGTTATGATAATGGGTTGACGTGGGAGCGTGTTGCAAAAGATTTTTTCAGCGATTCAGAACTACTCCCTGGAATTTCACATTTTCATGGCATTGCTTTTGATCCTAAAGATCCGAATCGCATTTATGTTGGAGGCGGCGGAGATCAGTATTCACCAAGCGGAGTTGGAATATCTATTAGTGAAGATGGCGGCAAGAGCTGGAAGCCGGCAAATGTTGGCTTCGAAATTGATGTGCATGTGAGTAAGATAGTAGTAGATAAAAAAAACCCATCCATAATCTATGCTACTACCCAAGGGGCTACTAACTTTAATGAAAAAACTGGAACAGGATATGGCATATTTAAGAGTGCAGACTATGGCAGCACTTGGAAGAAAATAAATAGTGGCCTTGAAACAGTAGAAACTAATACTCTTGCATTGGATCCGAGTGATTCAAATACACTTTATTTAGGCACAGACGATGATGGAATTTATAAGAGCAGTGATGGCGGTGCTTCGTGGAAGAAACTTTCTATATCACAACTGCCTAAAAAATATGGGGTAGGGGATATTTTAGTAGATCCTCGAAATAGCAACGTCATATATGTTGCAACAGTTGACTATTTTAGATTATTTACTGTCCGTGGTTTTGTTGGTGACCATGGCGTTTATGTGAGTAGAGATAGTGGAAATAGTTGGCAGCCTTTTAACGAGGGTCTTGGGCATGCAGGAGCTTTTGCTCTTGAACTTGATGACGATATTTTATATGTTGGAACAAGAGGTGGAGGAATTTATTGGAGGAAAGTATGAAAAAGAGAGTGGTTATGGGTGGAGTCTTAATTGGAATTTTGATTTGTTTATCTAGTCTTGTTCTCGCTGAAGAAAAAACAACTGAAATGATCCCAAAATTAACTGCCTCTGAAACTATAGATGCTCCTATAATTGTTAATTCTGATGTATATCCTCCCTGGGGAGTCACTTGTACAAACTATACTTATTTTGCTGTTTATAAAGACGAAAAAGGGCGTCAACCAGAATACATGAGAATTAGTCTTAATGGCCTATGGCACGATATGAATTTGTTAAAGGGAGAACCCGAAAGCGGGGCTACTTATGTTTATAATTATGTCCCCAACTCCGGCAGCACCAATTTTTATTATTATGAAGCGAGCAATGGTGTCGGGAAAGTTCGAGGAAGTATGATTGACAGTCCCGATAATGGTCCGGTTTTATTTTCTGAAAAACTAGATAATAATGAAATTATCTTATTGGATAAAACAGGTAAAGAAGTTTGGAGTTATCCTACTGGCAGAGATTGGGTGGAAGGAGTAGCTATCTCCAAAGAGGGTAATTATATTGCGGCAGTAACCAATTTTTACATTTATTTATTTTCTAAAGAGAGTAACAAACCATTATGGTCATTTTGTAAGGAATGTGAAATTCCGTCGGTAGTTTTTGGTAATTTTAGAGGAATAGCTCTTTCTGCTGATGGATCCTATATCGTCGGAAATCTGGATGATAACCTTTATTTCTTTAAGAAAGAGAGCAATACCCCATTATGGACCAAAAATATAGAAAGCAATGCAATAGGGATAGATCTGTCAGATGATGGTAATATAATTGCTATGGGTGTTGGTAATGCTGGTGAAAAAGGAGATAAAATCTTTATTTTTGACAGAGAGGGTAATAAATTAGGAGAATATAGAGCTTCTCATCCTGAATATGAACAATCAGGAAATTTTTACCAGCCGGACGTTACTCCTGATGGCAAATATGTTTCAGCTACTACTGGTTGCCCGGACCGAAGAGCTTATTTATTTTCCGGACAAGGAAAACTGTTATTTAGAAGTGAACCACTGACCATTGACAGCCCTGTGCATAAAGCAGCCATCTCTGATGATGGAAGTTTAATTGCCTATTCTGCAGATCATCAGCAGGGAAAAGAGATTGCTTTTCTCTTTAATAACCAAGGAAAGAAAATTTGGAGTTTTTCTTCTCAAGATGATAGTACTGCAAGAGCAGTTTCTATTTCCGGCGATGGAAATTTTTCTCCCGCTGAATTTGATTATACTAATAGTAATGATCCTATGAAATTATTTCCAGAAGATCCTCCGAGTGATCCTACGGTTGCCCAAATTAATGGTAAATGGTTGATGTATTATGGAATTAATACCCAAGGGATATTTTACGCTCAATTGACATCCTCCCAGACCTAAATCTCTTGGATTCCCGAGATAGGAAGCAAACTTTGGTGTGATGGTGCCTCGATGTATTTCCTCGCTTTTTATACGATTATTTATGTCCGCGGGTGTACATCAACGGCATAAAACGCCGGCATTGTTCTTCCATTTCTATATCAATCCTAAGAAATAGCTCTTCTTTCAATAGTGCGTCTTTCTCTCGATCGTACTTTAGTTCTGTTCCCGTACCAAATAATTCCGGCCGGATAATTATTTCATCAACATAGAAACAACTACGATATCCTATGTAAATCCTTGTTTCATTCAGGTTGCTCTGCTCTATCTTAGTATAATCTTTTCCAAAAACAGGATCGCCTTTAGTGATTACAGTAGATGCAAAAATACCATCCACTATTTTATATTGAGCAATATCGTTAGATTTAGATTTAACCGAGTCATTATACGCATTGTTAACAATGTAGGTTATTCCAGTTCCTAAACCAGCCAATATGCCGGCTAAAAGACCTGCTTTAACAAAAGATGCCGCTCTCATGGTTTTATCTCTGTTCTTGATCGATAAGTATAATTGTATCTTCCTTCTTGACACCGATATAAATAATCTTCTAGTCTTTTCAAGCCAGAATCAAGCATTAAATCAATTTTTGCATTAAAAGTTTTTTCATACTTTTCTCCTATTTTAATTCCTCCCTGAGAACCACTAAAATAATTCACCCATACAGAGAAATTGTTTCCAGCAAACAAATCTCCTCCAACTATAAGAGCAATCATTATTTCATAGTTACCCTTCTTAGAATTATTATATATTAAACCCGTATTTATTCGTTCAATGCTAGTGTAGGTAGTTAAGGGATGAAACAAGGAATCAGCAGTAGCATTCCCACTAATAGTTAATTTATCAGGAGTTAAACCAACATTATTGAGAACACGAGCAGTATCTTTATTCATTAAAAATTAGGGGAGGGGCTTATTTTTAAACCTTCCTTCAGTTCTATCCACTCTAGCATATAAATCATTAAATACAAAAATCTTACCCAAAAAGCATGTCCAAGATAGTCCTTCTGTCAGAAGATCTGATCAACAAAATAGCCGCCGGAGAGGTCATTGAACGGCCAGCTTCAGTAATCAAAGAATTACTGGAAAATTCTCTAGATGCCGATGCAACTAAAATTACTGTAGAGTTGGAAGAATCCGGCAAGAAACGTATCAAAATATCAGATAATGGAGAAGGTATGACTCCCGAAGACGCAGAAAAATCTATTCTCCGCCATGCCACCAGCAAAATCCGTTCTGTCGAAGATTTATTTTCCATCAAAACTCTTGGTTTTCGCGGGGAAGCATTAGCCAGTATTGCTGCTGTTTCTAAATTAGTCATCACCACCAAACAAAAAAATGGTTTAGAAGGATTTGCGTTACATATTGAAGGGGGGAATATAATCAACAGAAATGTTGTTGCCTCTGAACAAGGAACCACTATAGAAGTGCAGGATATTTTCTTCAACACCCCGGCCAGAAAAAAATTTCTAAAAACTGATGCAGTAGAATTGAAACACTGTCTTGACATAGTAACGCACTATGCCCTAGCCAATCCAAAAGTAACTTTCAAATTTATCCACAATAATTATACTCTTTTGCATTCTCCTGCGCTCAATGATGCGCGCAGCACTATCGCTTCCATTTACGGCATTCAAACCGCCAAAGAATTGCTGGAAGTCAAGTATGAAGATGAAGCTGCCAAGATCAGCGGATTTATTTCTAAACCGTATCATGTGCGCAATGACAAAAATCAGCAAGTGCTCTTTGTGAACGGCCGATGGATCAAGAATAGTGACGTAACTAATGCGGTCTATGACGGATACCACTCTACTTTATTTGTCAACAAGCACCCCGTTTTTGTGCTGCACTTGCAGTTAAATCCTGAAACTATCGATGTAAATGTCCATCCGCAAAAACAAGAGATCAAAATTGAACAGAAAGAATTGGTCACCACTGCAGTTTCCCTGGCGGTACGAGAAGCTCTGCAAAGCAATAAATTAATGCCCACTGTTGATGTCAATACTGAACAGCAGGTCACTTTTGGAACATCTCTGCCGAGAATAGAAACCAAAGCTGCAGTAAAATATCCATTTGAACCGAGTGTGCAGACTGTCTTTGCGGTGGAAGAAACTGCTGCGGAATACAAATCCGCAGAATATAATGAACAAAACAATGTACCGATAGTTGCAGAACAACTCCAAAGCAATAATTTAGCCCATGAAAAATTACCAGTAATGAAACTGTTCGGACAAGTGCATAAGACTTATTTCATAGCCGAAACTGAAGGAGGACTGTTTTATATCGACCAGCATGCCGCCCATGAGCGAGTAATGTACGAATCGTTATTAAAACAATATTTACATGGCAAAGTAGAAGTACAGCAATTACTACAAGGAGAGATATTTGAAGTTTCTACTGCTGAAAAAATATTGCTGGAAGAGAAAATAGAAGAATTTAAAACGCTTGGTTTTGAATTAGAACATTTTGGCGGTAATACTTTTGTGGTCAAGACTATTCCTTTAGTTTTCGGAAAAGTCAAGATTAAAGAATTAATGCACGATTTATTGGCCTTGCTGGAGAATCAAAAAAGTATTCTGGAAAAGAAAGAAGAGATACTTACCCGTATGGCTTGCAGAGCAGCAGTGATGGCCGGAGATGTAGTAACCATACCGCAGATGGAAAATATTCTTGCGCAGCTATCAAAAACAGAATTGCCATATA
>CAYHVV010000089.1:0-5194 GCA_964360115.1 uncultured Methanosarcinales archaeon
GCCGGTCAATGCCTCGGGCTTTAGCCCGAGGATAGGCCGTTCTTTTCTTTGTTACTTCATTTTAGATATGGTTGTAAATGTTGGTTCTGCTCAGGTTTTTTCTACTCCTGGAACCATTTTAGTTGAGATTAATAATGAGCGTTCTAAAGGTAAAGATTTTAAGCAAGCAAAGAAAAATTTGCTGAAGAATTACAATCTGAAGAAGTTAGACCGGCTACAGCAAAAATATCTTAAAAATCCAGCAAAATTGAAATTAGAGCTTGAAGCTTGGTTTAAGGAATTTGAGAAAGATTTTTTGATTTTCATCCAATTTTATGAAGAATTATACAAACATCTCCTGGCAGTTTTTGAAGCTGCTGAGTCAGAAGAATATAATGACTTGCTTGGGTTTAGGCAGTTAGTTACTTTAGTGGAAGCAAGAGCAAAAGAGCATCCGCAAGAGTTTTATTTCCCTAAATCTGGGCAGAAAGCATTCCATAAAGAGTTTAAGAGAGTTCTTAAAATGTTGGCTGGGCAGCTTGCTGGAGAATATTCCATGCTGCAAAAATTGTCGAAAGGAAAACAGCAAGTAGCCGGATTTTTTTCCAGATTTATCAAAGAACGTTCTGCAGAGCGCCGTAGTGCACGGGCAGCAAAAAGACTTACAGAAGGAGTTAATGCTCTTACTGAAGTGGTGAAGCATTTACAATACGAATTGCAAACAGGTGTGCAGCAGGATTTCTTGGCTCTTCTGCTACAATACGTTACGGAAATGCATCGCTTGGTTGGAACCGGGGGCGATATTAAGAAAGATATGATTATGGTTATACAAGATGTTGAAAAAAATGTTACTCGAGTTGTAGGAGTGCTTTATCCGTTCTTAGCGGTGAATGAGCGAGATCCAGTTATAATGGTAATAGTTCAAAAGATTCAGGAAACATTTGGAACCACTCATCAAAATATATTGGCCAAGCTGAGAGAAGAGGAACAGTGGGATGTATATATCGAAGCAATTTGTAAGAGCATGAGCAATAGTGAGCAGAAACTCCTAGCGCAAATCCAAGGTCTTGATGAGAAAGCAACTCCAGAACAAGTGGAACGATGGATGTTAGGTCGCTAACCTTGTTTTTTTGTAAACAAATTTTTTCCTTTTAACTTTAAATTATGTGAAACAAAAATGGTTCTAAAGTTGCCCTTGACCATTCTTGCTGGACGTAAAGCATCGGCCGCTTTAGATAATTTTTCCTCTAATTTCTTCTTTGTAGTCCTAGCTAGCGAAATTGAAGCTAAATAAGTATTATATCCCGCTGACCTATAGGCTTCATTTACTAATTGACTACAAAAATAACCTTCGCCTTTCTGTGAAAATTCATAGTTATATGGTTTTCCAACTGCACTCTTTGCAAATTTGACAGCATTCCGAATGATAATTCTTTTTGTTCCTTTTGCTGCTCTTAGTATCACTAAACTATGGTATGTGGTAAAGAGTTTATGGAAAGAAACATATTCTACACCTTTTCCGATAGCTTCTACAAACATTCTTTTCCCAACATAGATTGCAGCATGGTTGACTGGGTCATGTATAAGGAGACTAAGTATTGTTTCATGCTCCCCGCAAAGGACAATATCTCCCTTTCTTAAAAGAAGATTTGCTTTTAAAAGATCCTTAGAACTTAGCTCATTTTCTCTCTGATGAACGATTATTCTTGAAAAGAAAAACAATACATTACAAAATATCTTTTTATAAAAAGGATAACTTTTTGGGAAATGTTTAATAATATAAAATTCTTTAAATAGTTTAAACATAGTAACAGGAGAATCATTTTAGTTATAAAAATGTAATGTTATCCTTTCGCGTGATTATTTTTTTCATTGCTAATCTACAGCGGTTCCATAAACACTTTCTTGACTAGGATGGCAATACCTTTTGGTTGAGTATTTATTTCTACTCCGGACATAGTTGCTTCGCCGATAGCTACTAATTCTTCTTTCAAGGTCATAATTGCTACTGCTTCGCCTTTGCGGAAGTTTTCTAGTTTACTTATACCCGGTATAGCTACGTCTCTGCCGTGAGAAACACTTTGTAACGTCGTGTCAAGAACCCAACATTTGGGAATATGCTTTAACGCATTTTCGATGGGTTGGATACAATGCATCAAAAATTTAGAGTTATTTTCTTGAGTATGGAAATGATATGCATCTTGCAGGTCGTTTAGAGTCACGAGACTGTCATTTTCGGTGAAAGGTCCAGCTTGTGTCCGGCGCAGTTCAGCCATATGCGCACCAGTTCCTAATTTTTTCCCAATGTCAAAACACAATTTTCTGACGTAAGTTCCGGCCTGACATTTGACGCGGAATAGAACATCTTTTCCTTTAATTTCGAGAACCTCAAATTCATAAATCTCCCTGGTCCGTTCCACTCTTTTAATTGCACTTTTTAGGGGTGGCAGCTGCCTAATCTTACCCAGGAATTGACTGATAGTATCTTTGATATTTTTTTCATCAACTTCCTGATGGATGTGCATCAAGCAGACATATTCTTTTGGCGCAGTAAGCAGAAATTGAGTGATTCTGGTGGCTTTGCCTAAGGCGACAGGCTGTACGCCAGTCACAGCGGGATCGAGAGTGCCAGAGTGCCCTGCTTTGTCTATATGAAGAATTTTTTTGACATAATCAGAAGTTTGATGAGACGTCGGACCTTTTGGCTTGTCGATGTTCACAATGCCGTAGTTGATCAATTCATCTGCAGTTCTTTCTGCAGGAGTTTTTCCATATTCCCCTTCAGCTGCCTTTTTGATGAATATCTGTCGTTGCATTAGCAAAAGAAATAAAGGGTTAATTAAAAATGTTCGTAGAATAATCCTTATTGTTCAGCTTCTAGATGTTCAACAGCAAACAAATCTGGATTGTTGTTTGCATAACAATCACCAATCATTAAACAATAAGTATGCACTTTTATTCCTTTCCGGACAAGTCTCCTAAACAGGAAAGTTAATATAGCTGATAATTTTAATAATAAAACATTGGTGTTAGATATGAGAGGTAAATTATCTTTTTGTACTATTTTTGTGGTGATTTTATTTTTGGTTTCTTGTATTCCGCAGCAAATTTCTGATGAAGAATTGAAAACTGAATTAGCTAAGTTAACTCCTGAAGAACGGGAAGCGTTGCTGAACGATTTAGAAAATGCTGATAATGGCGCATTAGCCGGGCAGGCTACTGCAGTAAAGACTAAGATAATGGCAAAATATCCGGCAGTTTCGTCAAAAGTTTCAACTGCTAATTCAGCAAGGATTAAACAGGCTCTAGCTTCTCCCGTTCCCGAACCTCAATGCAACAACGATCAGGAATGCTCTTCTGCTAATGTTTGTATAAATAATAAATGTGTTCCGCAAGAAAAAAAAAGTGTCGATGAAAATGTTAATGTCGGCACGGTTTATGTTGGCACGGATTACGTCTCAGGCACCCAATGCGCCCACTCCTTGACCACGGGCTTATATTACGGAACGTGGAATTCCATCACACAGATATGTACACTGAACCAGAACGTGATTGGATACTTTGAGATAACAACGAATGCAATTACCTTAGACTGCGGTGGGAAAAAGATTGAATCTGGAACCACTGGCGGCGGATACGGCGTTAACGTTGACTCAAAAAATAATGTCGCAATCAAAAATTGCATTGTTAAAAATTTCCTTAAGGGCATCAATCTTAAATCCAGTTCTTATATCACCCTCGCTTCCAACACAGCAACTAAAAACGCTCATTCCGGTTTCTTCCTTGACGTAAGCACAAACAACGACCTCACCTCTAACACGGCAAATGACAACACCTATTACGGTTTCATCCTTGACTCGGGTTCAAACAATAATTACCTAACTAACAACATCGCCCACAACAACCCTGACGCTGGTTTCTTCCTTGGCCAATCAAGCACGAACAACATTCTAATCGACAACACCGCGCACAGCAACAACTATGGTTTCTTCCTTGGTTCAAATTCAAACAATGAATTAACAAGCAATACTGCTTACAAAAACTTCGACTCCGGTTTCTTACTTAGCCAATCAAGCAAGAATACTCTAACCAGTAACACGGCCTACGAAAACACCATCTTCGGTTTCAACCTTGGCTCAAGCTCAAACAATAATCTCCTAACCAACAACATTGCCCACAACAACCCAGATTCTGGTTTCGTCATTAGTTCAAGCACAAAAAATATTCTAACCAGCAACACCGCACACAACAATACTCGCTTCGGTTTCAACCTTGGCGTAAGCCCAAATAACACCTTAACTGACAACACCGCATACAATAACTCCGAGTTCGGTTTCCACCTTGGCTCAGGTTCAGACAATAATTTCCTAACTCACAACATCGCCTACTACAACAACCTCAACGGTTTCAGACTTGACATGCCTATGAACAACGTCCTAACTAACAACATAGCCCACAGCAATAAATGGAACGGTTTCGTCCTTGCCGGAAGCAAGAACAATGTATTAACTAGTAATATCGCCTACCACAACGGCGACTCCGGTTTCGTCCTTTATGGTTTGTATTTTGGTGCACACAACAACATCCTAATAAACAACACAGCCTACGACCACCCCGATGCCGGTTTCGCTGTTTACAATAGCAATAGCAGCATCTTTACAAACAACACAGCATACAAAAACACCCTTTACGGTTTCGTCATTTACCACTACTCAAACAACCACCTCTTAACAAACAACAAAGTAACTGACTCCAATTACGGTTTCTCCTTCGACTTAACTTCAAATAATACGATAAGCGGTAATACCGGGCAAGGTAAAGTGAGTGCTGTTCAGATTATAAACGCAAACGACGTGCAGACCACAACAATCAGCAACAACAACTTTGCCTTGAGTCAGTTTGGCGTGAACATCGACAATGTGACTTCAAGCGCGATCCAAATATCACAGAATACTTTTTCTGCCAGTGTTGCCTGCGTGAATGCTATCAAATTCACAGGTACGACTGTCACGGTCACAGACAATGTTGTTAACTGCCCAATCATTGTCCAGTGTGATGGCTCAGGAACAGTGCAGCAGGACAAGAATACTGGCACTTTCCAGCAGGCAGTTGTCTGTTCGAAATAACCTTATTAACTACCATTAAAAATGTTCGTAGAATTAGTACTTATTTAGCTAAAGACTAGCCTCTAGCATAGAGAACACATTTTTTTGCT
>CAYHVV010000090.1:0-5194 GCA_964360115.1 uncultured Methanosarcinales archaeon
CTTAGTAAAATGAAAAGAATTTATCTATCGAAGGGAAATAGTTTCAGGATACGACACTAAGCCCTTCTTTCATCAACTTTATAAACTGTTTATTTCTCTTAATTTAGATGATTTCACCAGAATATTTTTTTAATTTGTTGCAGCAACATGGTTTTACTTTTTATGCTGGAGTACCTGATTCATTACTGAAAGATTTCTGTACTTATGTTACTGATCATACTTCAGCAAAAGATCATATCATTGCTGCTAATGAAGGAAATGCGATTGCTCTGGCAGCCGGATATCATCTAGCGACAGGCAATAATGGGGTTGTATATTTACAAAATTCTGGTTTAGGCAACTGCATCAACCCTTTAACTTCACTTACTGATAAAGAGATTTATTCTTTGCCGCTTCTGTTAATAATTGGCTGGCGGGCCGAGCCAGGTAAAAAAGATGAACCACAACACCAAAAGATGGGGAAAATTACTTTGCCTTTACTAGATACATTAGGCATTCCTTATACTATTTTGTCATCTAGCCAGGAAGAAGCAAATAAAGTTGTTCAAAGAGCAACTCAGCATTTAATTGATACTAAAACTCCTTATGCATTAATCATAAGAGAAAGTATTTTTGATGTATACTCTGTACAACATAAACAAGAAACGCATTTTTCTTTGAATAGAGAAGAAGCACTTAAGATAGTGGCTTCCCTGCTTAAAGAAAAGGATATAATTATTTCTACTACGGGAAAAATTTCACGGGAATTATTTGAATTTAGAACAGCTGCTGGAAATAGTCATCAACAGGATTTCTTAACTGTGGGTTCCATGGGCCATTCTTCTGCAATTGCCTTAAGTATTGCGCTACAAAAGAGAAATAGGAGAGTATACTGCTTTGATGGTGATGGCGCGTTGATTATGCACATGGGCATTCTTTCAACCATTGGAAAATTACAGCCAGAAAATTTTAATCATATTATCTTCAACAATTTTGCCCATGATTCTGTGGGGGGACAGCCTACCGCTGCGGATGCTATTGATTTTCTGGGGTTAGCGAAAGCTAACGGATACAAGACTTTTTTTAGAGCTGAAACTACAGCAGAGATTAAGGAAAGAGTATTGGCTATGCAAAAGGGGGTTGGTCCAGCTTTATTAGAAATACGCTGTAATAAAGGAGCACGCCAGAATTTAGGAAGACCAACGCAATCTCCGCTTCAAAATAAAGAACAGTTCATGGAATATCTGCAGCAGAAGGATTAAAATGCAAAAACAACAAAAGGAATTTATTGGTCCAGGATCTCTTGCTTATCTCAAGACTATTTTGGAAGATGAAAATCCTTCTTCGATATTCTTAGTTACAGGAAAACAATCCTATCGTGATTCAGGAGTGCAAAAAGTAATCGAGCCTTTGCTGGGACCTTATCAAGTCACTTCATTCTCTGATTTTTCTCTTAACCCGCAGCTTGAAGATGTCAAAAGAGGAATTGATTTATTTAGAAGGTCTGAAAGGGAGTTAGTTATTGCGGTTGGGGGAGGAAGCGCTATAGACATAGCAAAATCAATTAATTTTCTTGCTACCCAGAAGGGTGCACCAGAAGATTATATTATCAATAAACAAGTGCCGCAAATAAAACCAAAATCTTTTGTGGCTATTCCTACTACCTCAGGAACCGGATCAGAAGCGACTCATTTTGCAGTGGTGTATATACACAAAGCAAAGTATTCCCTTGCTCATGAAGAATGGATGCTGCCAGATTATGTATTCCTTGATCCAACTTTAACTCATAATTTACCTAAATATATCACTGCTTCAGCGGGGATAGATGCTCTATGTCAGGCCGTGGAATCCTATTGGTCGACCCAATCAACTGAAGAATCAAAAAGCTTTGCACAACGAGCGATTACTCTTATTTTGGATAATTTGGAAGGGGCAGTAAATAATCCTCATTCAAAAAATCGTGAGGCAATGATGACTGGAGCTAATCTGGCTGGAAAGGCCATAAATATTTCTAAAACTACTGCTTGTCATTCAGTCTCTTATCCTATGACTTCATACTTTGGGGTTTCACATGGACATGCTTGTGCATTAACATTAGGAGAAATGTCTGTCTTTAATGCAGGCATAACTGAAGCTGAATGTCTAGACAAAAGAGGTTTGAGGTATGTTCAAGGTGTCATGCAGGAATTGTGTTCTTTCTTTAAGGTGAAAGAACCACAACAGATGCAAGAGAAGATTAACCTGCTTATGGACCAAATAGGACTTTGTAGAAAATTAGCGACTCTGAATATCATTACTCCAGAGCACCACGATATCATTGTAGCCAATGGATTTAATCCACAAAGAGTAAAGAACAATCCCAGGGAGCTTACAGAAAAGGCTTTGCACACCATTCTAGATGGTATCAAATAAGAAAGCTTAACCTAATCTATCTTAAAAATCGAAATTATTAAAAGCAACAACAACTTGATGAATTATGAATAAAATAATAAATTATCCAAAAAACAAACTTCCGTTGATATCAATAATCATTTCTGCCTACAATGAAGAACGTACTTTACGGCAATGTTTAGATTCTTTGCTCGTTTTGGAATATCCTAACTACGAAATAATAATGGTTAATGATGCTTCTAAAGACAATACTCTTGCAATATTACAAGAATACCAAAAGAAGAGTAAGGAAATAAAAATAGTCACTTATCTAACCAATAAAGGAGTCCCTGGAGCGCGGAATGAAGGGATGAAAGCAGCAAAGGGAGAATTATTTGTTTTCACTGATGCTGACGCAACATTTCCAAAAGAATGGCCTTTGAAATTAATTGAACCATTTATGGCAAATCAAAAAATAGGCGCTACTGGAGGAAGAGACATTGCTCCTCCCAACCAACCACTAATTCAAAGATGCATAGATTACACGTTAACATCGTTTATAGGTACGGCAGGATTACGCGGAGCAAAAGTAAGATTAGCTAAATATGCTGTTACTGGTTGCAATTTTGCAGTTAGAAGAGAAGTAGTTCGGAAAGTAGGGATGCATAACGAAAAGATACGTTGGCGAGGAGAAGAAAAAGAGTGGTGCCAGCGCATCAGGGAAGCCGGTTATGATATCATATTTGTACCTGGATCATGCATACTGCATTATCGCAGAATTTCCTTGAAATCTTTCTGGACGCAGACTTACAAATCTGGAAAAGCACGCTTTGACATAATTAAAGTTGCGCCGGGTTCATTTCAGTTGATACATGTTGTACCATCACTATTTGTACTCTATATCTTAATTACCGGTCTCTTTTCATTTATTTCTGCACTAGTCTTTTCTTTGCTTAGCGCTGGCGTGAGCATATACTTATTTATCTTAATAATACAATCTGTGCTTGGAACTCTTAAAACTAAAAATTTAATATCCTTTTTTATAATACCTTTAACAACATTCATCATGCATTTCGCTTATGGGCTAGGCTTTATCAGGAAATTTCTGCATGATTAGAACGGAGTAATGAATAACTAAAATAAAGAATAATGAAAATAAAAAGACATATTTACACTTTATATGAAAAAATCCCTGCGCGAGCTTTTGTACGGGACAGAATCTTCTGGCCGTTACATGGAACATTACAAGACTTTCCTAAAAGGCATATCCATAATCGCCTTACGACTACTTTAAAATTAATGTTTGGACAAAAGGAAATAAAAATATGGCTCAGGGAGATGCAACATCCAGTTATTCTTAGGCCAGGCACCTCTGACGTGCCCCTCTTATACCATATCTTTGCAGAAGAAGAGTATGACCTCAGACCAAAAAGAGAACCAGCTTTTATCATAGATGCAGGTGCTAATGTTGGTTTTACTACAATTTATTTTGCAAATAAATTTCCTAATGCAAGGATTGTTGCTATAGAACCTGAAGAATCAAATTTTAAGTTACTTCAAAAAAATACGGAAGCATATCCGAATGTTCGCTGCATTAAAGCAGGACTTTGGAATTCTGATACAAACCTTCGCATAACTAATCTTAAAAAAAATAGTAAATGGGGGTTTCAGGTTGAAGAGACTACTGAAAATGGACCTGCTAATTGCGATGCCGTTTCCATAAACCTTCTTCTGAAAGAAGAAGGGAAAGAGGAGATAGACATTGCCAAAATAGACATTGAAGGTTCAGAAAAAGAACTCTTTGAGAAGAATACACAATGGCTTTCCAAGACAAATCTTATTGTAATTGAATTTCATGATCGCATGAAACCAGGAAGCAGCAGACCTTTCTGGAACGCAGTACAAGGAATGAAATTCAGGAAGTATAGGAAAAGGAAGAATATGATATTAGTCAAAGAATAGATCAGATTTTTTTGATCAATAATTTTTTTATTAATAACCAAATCTTGTTTCTCTTCCCTTCGCTTTATTCTCTGCTTGAATGTGGCTATATACTGCCTTCAGAGTTTCTGGTGTGTAAAGCTGGTTGATGCCCATTATGGTCTCCCATTCTTTCTTTGTTTTAGTCTCAACATCTTGCTTTACTGTAATAGAAAGATCGGTTGCTCCCAAATATGGAAGCCATTTCCCCTGCTGATAACCTCGCAAGACCATTTCCACATCTTCCATCCCCTGCTTTTGGTCAAGTTCTTCCAAGAAGTCTCCTAATTCAAGAAGCCTCGCTCGTTTCCACAGACCACAAGTGTTCCTAGGCAGGCAATAGCTTGGTTCATCACGGCCTTTGAATAAGACATAACTCATCAACGCCTCATCATGGCTGAACAGGACTCGCTGATTGTCTTCGAATTCCCTTCTTGCGAGACTTACTTCATTAGAGATACAAAGAACCAGTTCATTACCATTAACCATTTCCGGCATCGCTGCTAGCCCTGCATTGAGTGCACGTGACCAACCGTAATTGTTTATCGGAAGAGCTTTTACTCGTGACGCATAGACTGATTGAGAAAGCAAATCTTTTGTTCCAATAGTATCCTTGTCCGCATTAATAACTACCACGAAATCATCAACTATGTTTTCATCTGCTATATTTCTGATAAGGTCAACTACTAATGGATTGTTATAAGCTCTCAGCAAAGCACTAACTTTTGGTCTCTCCATCTTATTCTTTTTTGTAAGGTTATATTTAAACCCATGTCTCTTTCCAGTAAGAACATTAGAATAAAGAAAGAGAACGAAGTGTCTTAAATTGTGAGTGGTAATCTTAATACGAAAACATCATTCCAAC
>CAYHVV010000091.1:0-4944 GCA_964360115.1 uncultured Methanosarcinales archaeon
AAGATTTCTATACAGTAGGATATAGATTGTTAAAAAAAATCAGCTATGCACATACAAAACATAGGAAGTATTATAAATAATCTCTATCTAAAAATCGAAATACATGGTCAGCCTTTTGAACATTATTGAAAAACAGTTGGAAACAAATCCTGAGGTTATTATCGTTCGTAAAGAGGAAGAACCAAAAAACTTTGAACGATATATTGCCTTAAGTGCACCGAAGCCACTAACACAAGAGTCTCATCAAGTTTGGTACCATATTGCTCCAACTAATGGATTATATACTGCAGGTGAATTAGAAGTGTTCATGAAGTTGCTTGTTCCGCATTTAAAGCCCAACTTTCACCTCTCCCCTTATGAAAATAAAAAGATATTGACGATAGGATGGGATTGCTTTACTGAAAATGTTGGAATTACTAAGATTACCGTAGCAGAAGAATTAGAACTTCCTGGATATGAAAATGGCAGTGTGGAAGGGCTGGAAAATGGTAAGAGGAAAACAGTAAATACTTATGACCTATTCCATCAAAGAAGAATAGTTGTCAAGACCTATCCGAACGCTGTTCTGGCAAATGATATGCTTGAAGGAAAATTAGGAACGTTTAAAGATTGGGGTACCGAATACCTACAAGAAATCCCAAAAGAAGTGCTCTATAAGTTATACGTCCCCGATAATCACCCACTAAAAACAAAAGAGAAATTAGGCGTGTTCGCAAGATTATTTTCTTAAAAGAGACATCCTATAACCTAATATACATCAACCGGAACCTGTTTCTTCAATCACATAAATCTTTATAAATTATTTATCCACGTTTCTACAGAAATCAAAAAAAAGGTGAGGGTGGTGTTTCGTGGTATCAAAAAATCTGATTTTTTGGACACGAATATCGTAAATTTTTAACTCAGAAAGACAAAATCTTTCCTGAACCCTCAAAAAACAAGAAAAACAGGGGTGTTTTTTGATGGAACAAAAACAATTAGATGATATGGGAGATACTTTTTTTGGAGAGGAATTCATAGAAGATTTAGATGATTTTCCTCCTGCGCCTTCTAAGAGTCAAGAGATAGAAATAGAGTCTCTGGAAGAGCCGAAGGAATTAAGGCTACGCAAGATGGTAAAAAAGGCAAGCCATCCAACAGTCAAGAAAAGCGCGATTAAAAAAAGTGAAAAGATTACTGCAGTTAAGACCAGTAAAGAAGCTTTCGCGGAAGAAAAACCTGCCACTGTAGAGAAATTAACTGAAGTAAAAGAACATAAAGAGAAAAAGAATTTTGAAGCTCACGTTAAGAAAGAAACTGTAACTGCAAACATTAAACCTGCAAAAGAACAAGTTAAAGAAACAAAACCAGCAGTAGAAATGTCTTCTCCAGTTAATCCTTGGGAAGATGACAGCAAAAGTTCTTTATTTAAGGAAGCGTCTACTTGGAAAGCATTGACGGGCTTGATGTTGGTGCTATTAATATTATCTGTATTTACTCAAGGGTTTAATTTTTTGGAAAAGAATGCTGTTACTGGAGCAGCTACGACAACTGTGAATTTACAAGAAGCAGAACAGAAAGTTCTAACTTATGTAAACACGCAGCTGCTTCAAGCGCCCTTTCAGGCTGAAGTGCAATCGTCTGAAGAATTAGATACACTTTATAAGATAATTCTGACCGTAGCTGGACAGACCATTAATTCTTACGTAACTAAGGATGGAAATCTTTTTTTCCCACAAGGATTGAATACCAATGAAGCTATCCCTGGCAAAGAAGATAAACTTTCTGGAAATGATGCTCAAGCTATTGAAGTATCAGTAGATGATGATGACCCCGTTTTAGGTTCCGCAAATGCTCCCGTAACTTTAGTAGAATTCTCTGATTTTCAATGCCCTTTCTGTAAAAAGGCAAATGATGAATCTCTGAAGCTAATCGTAAAGAACTATGTTGAAAATGGAAAAGTTAAGATGGTGTACAAATACTTCCCTTTGGAATTCCATCCTGAAGCTGAACCTGCTGCTTTAGCTGCGGCATGCGCTGACGAACAGAATAAATTCTGGGAATATCGCGACCTGCTTTTTGTAAACCAAGCAGAATTAAGTGATGCAAATTACAAAAAATGGGCAGAAGACCTGGATTTAGATACTGAACAATTTAATGATTGCTACAAAGGATTGAAATATCTCGAAGCAGTCAAAAAAGATATGGCTGATGGACAGAAATATGGTGTTTCAGGAACACCTGCTTTCTTTGTCAACGGCAAGATGATTAGCGGTGCTCAACCATATGCTGCCTTTGAAACAGAAATTGAAGCGGCCTTAGCCGCAGCAGGAGCAGAAACAGAAGCACCAGCCCAGGATGAGCCAGAACTAGCTCCTGAAGTTCAAGAGGAACAACCAAAAGTTGAAGAACCTGTTGTTGATGAACCAGTAGTTACAGGTGAAACAGTAAAACTGACCCTTAACGCCAAAAAATGGATTTTCCAACCTAACGAAATGAAAGTTAAAAAAGGAAGCACGGTAGTCGTAACCGTTGTACCTAACGATTTGGAGTTTACTTTCGCTGTACCGGCGCTAGGTGTTGAGAAAACAGTTTCTGGAACAACCGAAGTAGAGTTTGTGGCTGACAAAGCTGGAACATTTGACTTTACCTGCGGCAGTTGTGAAGACTGGCGAGGAATGAAAGGTACTTTGGTAGTTGAATAACCTCCGCCATCAACTACAGAATAGAAATATTTAACTATTTCTTTTTTTTATTTCTTTATATTTCATTATTTATGGGAAACAGCTATGGCAAAAACAGAGAAATTATTTAGTAAGGTGGTTATAATAATCTTTTTAGTAATGTTAGTGTTAGGTTTTGTAATCCCCAGCATTTTGAATAACTCCTCTTCCGATTCTGCAGTAGAACCAAGACTCTGCAATAATGACGCTGATTGTTATCTTCTTTGTGAAGATGAACCCCTAAAAGTGTTGTGTCTACAAAATCTTTGCGCTGTTAATTCCTGCGAAGAAAAGCCTTATTATGAATATAATCAAAATCCCAGTTCATTTAGGATAGATATCAAAAATGTAACTTTAGAAGAAAGGAGTGATAATAAGAACATTTTTGTAACATTCAAAGGAAATGCGATCCTATCTTTTAGCCCAAAA
Organism: uncultured Methanosarcinales archaeon; assembly: GCA_964360115.1. Lineage (GTDB taxonomy): Archaea > Nanobdellota > Nanobdellia > Woesearchaeales > GW2011-AR9 > JACPIL01. Next base: position 3,132 of record CAYHVV010000091.1, read on the forward strand.
CTCTCATTGTATTACATCTTGGAAAAAACCAAAATTATTTTAGATACCCAATGCCTTACTTTTGATTTAAAACAATATTGCAGCAATGATCTGCACATGACTGTAAATGGAGAAAATTCCACTGCATTCGGCAATTATATCCCAAAAGAAGGAGATATGATTGAGATAGAATATTAGAAATCATTGTTAGAATTTTTATAAAAAAATAATTCTTAATTCTGATAATCCATAACATTTAATATCTATCCTCAATCCCATGGTTTCATGTCTTTCGTTGAAGTTACAAAATTTCTAGAAAAAATTGCTCCTTTGGCTAAATTAAGCAAGAAAGAGATTACTTTACTTCAAACCCCGGATCGAATACTTAAAGCAGAATTAACTGTCAATGGAAAAAAATATCCTGCGTACCGAGTCCAATTCAATAATGTGCGAGGGCCATACAAAGGAGGTATCCGTTATCATCAAGATGTTTCTGAAGATGAAGTAAAATCATTAGCCTTTTGGATGACCATCAAAACGGCGGTCACTGATCTGCCTTTTGGCGGCGGAAAGGGAGGAGTTACAGTTGATTCTAAACAATTAAGCAGAAAAGAGTTGGAAGAGCTTAGCCGAGCATATGTCCGATCATTTTACAAAAATTTAGGGCCGGATACGGATATTCCTGCTCCCGATGCTTATACCACACCAGAAATCATGGGGTGGATGCTTGATGAATACGAAAAACTGATAGGAAAGAAAACACCTGCCTTCATCACTGGTAAACCGTTGGAACTTGGCGGCTCTAAAATCCGGGATATCGCTACTGCTTTAGGCGGAGTTTTTGTTTTGGAAGAGGCTGTGAAGAAAATCGGATTGAAAGAAAAAACAGTTGCCATCCAAGGTTTTGGGAATGCTGGAATGAATATTGCACAGTTATTAGAGAAGCGAGGATATTCCATTGTAGCCGTTTCTGATTCCAGGGGTGGAATTTATGATGCAAAAGGATTGAACATCGATGAAATTATTAATGTAAAAAAAACAAAAGGAACAATCGTTGAATATCAAAAAGCTGCTAAAATCAGTAATGAAGAGCTGCTGGAATCAGATTGCTCTGTACTCATCCCTTCAGCCCTAAGTAGAGTTATTACTATAGAAAACGCTAACAAGATAAAAGCAAAAATAGTTTTAGAGCTAGCTAACGGACCAACGACACCGGAAGCTGATGAAATTTTATCGACGAGAAAAGTGTTAGTGCTGCCTGATATCCTAGCTAATGCCGGAGGAGTTACGGTTTCTTACTTCGAATGGATGCAAAATAAGAAAAATGAATCATGGAGCGGGGAAGAAGTACGGAAAAAGTTGCAGGAAAAGATGATTTCTGCCTTTGGACTGATCTGGAAGGAATTTTCCGACGAGAAAAAAAGTTTCAGAACTGCTGCGTACATTTTAGCATTGAAAAAAATTATTGCTGCAGAAAAAGAAAAAAGCAGAATATCCTATACATTTAAATAGGTAAAAGTATTTACTTCTTCACAAGGAATCAAAATAAAGATTTGATTCCAGTGCAGAAATGAAAAAAATCATTTCTTGCATCATTAATCAAAGAGGTGTGTTATAGATGGCTAAGAAAAAAGCAGCAGCAAAGAAAAAAAGAAGATAAGCTCTTCAACGAGTAATTTTCTTTTTTTTTTCTTCTTCTTCTAATTTAGGATTAATCCATTGAATTTTTTTAAAAACTAAATTTACAGCACAATTTTAAGGGTTTTTGCAACTAAAGTGATTTTCTATAGAGATCCTTGAAAAAAGGAATTTTCAACATTATTACTTTTTATTT
>CAYHVV010000092.1:0-4834 GCA_964360115.1 uncultured Methanosarcinales archaeon
GATTTCTATACAGTAGGATATAGATTGTTAAAAAAAATCAGCTATGCACATACGAACAAGAGCAACTTTTAAATATATTGAGATATTAAATATATTAAATTGTTACTGGAATGAAAGAGGTGCGAAAAAATGCCTAAAATTGATTGGTCGTATTATAAGGAGTTAAAGAAAGAATTCATTGACGAAAAAGTACCAGCAGTTGAAGCTGTCGGCTATCATGTAGCCTGTGGATTCGGTTTTGCTGAGGGTTTAGAACAGAAAATCTGTTTGGCAGTAAGACTGCAACCGCTTCTGGGAAGCCCAGACCCTATTGAAGATGATTTGTTGGCAAGAATAAAAACAGAAATCCTCACAGATAATTACAAAGGCGTGCCTTTGGATATAAAATATACGGGAATGATTCGTGCACGAAAAAAGTAAAAAAAATAATTTAATAATTCACTCTAAAAACATTCACAACAACTTATGCATTTCTTGCAGTCAGGACATATATCATCATTGTCAACTTCCTCTCCGCAAGCCGGACATTCTTTCATGGCCATGTGTGTTTCACCCCTACGGTTTATTAGTGCAAAAATGAGGAAAGAAGTATATAAATTTATCGGGTTTATTGGCTTTCTTTACACCTGCATTTTTCTACTTTTGCATTGCATCCCTTACATATTACACAAAGCGGACAATGCGAAATGGCAGTTAATTTATATGCTTCATAACCACACTTAAGACAGGCAAATCCTTTTTTGATATTGGATAGTTTAGATTTTTTAGAAGTCATTGTTTCTTCATCTTTACTGCAGCTCTTACAGCTTTCACAATATCATCAGAAGTTAATCCAAATGCCTTAAACAATTCTTCGGGAGTGCCGCTTTCGCCAAATCGATCTTTCACTCCTACTCTCTTTATCGGAACGGGATAATTTTCTCCTAAGAATTCTGCCACTGCGCCGGCTAAGCCACCCTGCCATTGGTGCTCTTCTGCAGTCACCACACAACCTGTTTTTTTGGCTGCTTGCATTAACGTTTTCCCATCCAACGGTTTTACAGTTGAACAATTCAGAACTTGACAATCAATTTCTTTTTCTAATTTCTTAGCGGCAATTAATGCTTCATATACTAATGGACCATTAGCAACAATAGTGCAATCTTTTCCAAATCTGAACTCTTCAATTCTTCCTATCTTGAAGGGAGTTTTTCCCGTAGTGATGAATGGATAATCTGCCCGGCCAAAACGAAGATATACTGGTCCGGGAGTTTCTGCAGCAGCAATCGTTGCTTTTTCACATTCTGCTTCATCACAAGGAACGATAACTGTCATTCCCGGTATAAGTCTCATCAAACCAACATCTTCTAACGCTTGATGAGTTGCTCCATCCGGGCCGACAGAAATTCCTGCATGCGCACCTGCAATCTTGACATTGATTTCTTTTCCAGCTTTACTGCCCCAATTATTGTAGCTGATGGTAGTCCGTATTTGTTCATTATTTCTGCCGGGACTGAAAACTGCATAAGAAGAAATGAAAGCAATCTTTCCTGCTGCGGCCATGCCAGAAGCAAGAGAAGCCATATTTTGTTCTGCTACGCCCACTTCTACAAAGCGATCTGGAAATTTTTTCTGGAACCATTCGCTTCTGGTAGATTCAGATAAATCTGCACAGATAACCACAACATTAGGATTTTTTTCTCCGGCTTTGACTAAACCTTTTCCATAGCCATCTCTGGTTTTGGCTTTCTTAATATCTTTCGAATATAAATTTTCTACCAAATATGCAGATGAGTTTAATTTTCCCATAGTTTCACTTAATCCCTATTCTTCATAATCTTTTCGCGCCACACATTCAATTCCGCCAAGGCGACTTTTGCTTGCTCTGCCGTCGGCGGCTTGCCGTGCCATTCATAATCATTCTCCATAAAGGAAACACCTTTCCCGGGAATGTTGTGCGCAATAATTACAATCGGTTTTTCGTAAATAGTTGCTGCTTCGTTGCAAGCATCAATGACTGCCTTAATGTTATTGGCATCGATTTCTATCACGTGCCAATTGAAAGCGCGATATTTGTCAGCTAATGGTTCCAGAGGCATGACCTCTTCGGTATGTCCACTGATTTGAATGTTATTCCGATCAATTATTCCAACAAGATTGTGCAATTTATTTTTCCCTGCAAACATAGCAGCTTCCCACGTTTGACCTGCTTCTTGCTCACCATCGCTCATCAGGCAATACACTTTATTTTTTTTCTTGTCCATCTCAAAAGCATAAGCCATTCCGGCAGCTTGACTTAAACCTGAACCTAAAGGACCAGAGGTCGTTTCTAAACCTGGCAATGAAGAACGATGCGGATGCCCCTGTAGTCTTGTTCCAAAATGGCGAAGAGTTTTCAATTCTTTTCTAGGAAAATATCCTGCATTGGCCATGGCAGAATAAATTACTGGACAGATGTGGCCATTTGAAAGAACAACACGATCACGTCCCTCCCAGAATGGATTTTTTGGATTGTGCTTTAGGACATTAAAATAAAGTGCAGTAAAAACATCCGCCATCCCTAATGGTCCGGCAGTGTGACCTGAACCTGCGGAAACTAGAGCTTCAATGAGATCCTGCCTGATCTGGTTGGCAAGAAGTTTAAGATTCTTAATGTCAGATACTTTCTTAATAGGTTTAATAGTTACCATGAGCCTCTTTTTAAGAGAAAATAAATAATCAAGCCGGAAAGCGACTTCGTTCATTCCTCACTACGGAATAAACAAAAAAGAGTTAATAAATGTTTGGACAACCTTTAACGGAATTTGTATGTTTTTCTTAATCAAGAGTTATAAAAACGTTTGTACAAAATAATTGAAAGTAGCAAAGACAGGACCACGATTATGTGAACTATGGTGCAAAAAAGACAGATGGTGTTTAGCAGGAATTCTATGTACACAAAATAAAATACAAATAGTAATCCGCCGGCATTTAACCATAAGAGTTTAGGAATGATGTCCTTGCTCTCCCATAACTTCCAGGACAACATCGCTGATAAGATAAACCAGGCAACCCCATATACGGCAACCGGGATCCCAAAGAAAGTAGAATATATACCAGAATTAACTACGGTACAAGAAACGGCAGCAGTAATATCGCATATTCCTCCTTGTAAATTGGGATAATAATGATTATAGACCAAATATAATGAAGCGGCCAATCCCAGCAAGCTCAGGATTAAAAAACTAATGATGAAATATTTTTTTTGCATAATTCTATTTTTCCCCTATAGTCATAACCGCAAACAGAAAATTTCTGCTTTGGCGGATATTTTTAAGACCTGTTTTTTTAAAAAGTTTGCGCATTTCTTTTTTGCTGTTTATGTTTACGCATCCCGGTTCAAATTTTTGAAATAGCCAATGAGCTGGCCTTAACAAAAAATTAATGTCAGAAACTATGACTTTACCGCCTTTTTTGGTAATCCTATTCATTTCACGCAACGCCAGCTGCTGATCATAGTAATGATGAAAAGCTTCCGTAGTTACAGCGTAATCAAAGTAATTGTTTTCAAAAGGCAGATGATGAACGTCTGCTTTAAGAAGCGTAACTTCTCCTGGCAGTTTCATTCGCGCTTTTTTAAGCATTTCTTCAGAAATATCTACTCCATAAAGTTGAGCTTTTCCCAGTAAATTTTTGAGTAATTCTCCCGTTCCACAGCTAATATCCAAAAAGCGGCTTTTCTGGGTAAGCATTACTTCTTTTACAACCGGCAAATAAAACCTCCTCATCCAATACTGGAATAATCTCGCATCATAACTTTTAGCCCAGCGATCAAAGACAGTCCTGTTTTTCTCAATATTGCTTGATTGATTCATACTATAACAAAAGGATTATATATTAAAAAGATTTGGGTAAATTATAGAGGACTTTGAATAATCTTATTTTTCAGTGATATTCAAAGTACTTCTTAGAAAGGATTAAATTATTTTGATTGGTTAATCAAACCTTTCTATAGTTGAGGTGAATAATATGGATCATAAAACTTTAGGATGGATACAGATTGTCGGAGGTTCTTTGGCTCTGATATCGGCTGGCAGAATTGGATACACCGGTATGATGGGAATGATGGGTTATTATGGCGGCTACAATATGATGAATGTAGGCGGGGGCCTTGGAGTGACTATTTTAGCATTATTGTTTATCATTACTGGCGTTCATTATGTTACGAAAAAAAAGAAATAAAAATCCCAACCTCCCGAGGGGCGAGGTATTTTTAATGTTGAGAACACCCATAAATCTGACAACGAACTTGCAGACCCAACCACTGCAAGCAGTGGGGTATTCTCCACAAATAAAAACATGACCACAGTTAAAATTTATACAACTTCTACCTGCCCTTGGTGCAAGAAAGCCAAGGACTGGATGAAAGGAAAAAAGATAAAGTATACAGAATACAATGTAGCTAAAGATGAAAAAGCCCGTAAGATAATGATTGAAAAATCAGGACAGATGGGAGTTCCAGTACTTGAAATCGGCACTGAAATCATTGTCGGATACGACCCTAAAGCAATAGAGAAAGCATTAAAGAAGAGATGATCTGAAAGATAAATTTATAATTAACAACAATCACTTATTGTAACATGAAAGAATACAAGTTATTATCTGGAGAAGTAATTGAACTGTCTAAGTTATCTGAAGAAGGACAAAAACAGGTTAGTGAAATAGAAAGACTTATAGCACAATCTGTAGACTATTTCGAAGTTTATCGTCAGGCATTTGTTCCGCTTAAAGAAGGGAAATATTTTGATGCAAAAGAGTTACAACCCAAGTTTGACAGTTAGTGTTTTCTGAATTAATTTTTAGTGTTTTTTTCGTT
>CAYHVV010000093.1:0-4825 GCA_964360115.1 uncultured Methanosarcinales archaeon
ACTTAAAGAAAAGCAGAACTATTATTTATATCATTCGTTTTCTAAGACACTCTGAGTATTTGTAGTGGGCTATTGTTGTTACTATGTTGTTACAAATTTAAGAAAGTCTTTTAAAGTAAGTCTTTAACCAAAAGTTCATGCACAACAAAATAACCGCTCGTTTCTGGGAAGGAATAGATGCTGGAAAATTCAATCCTTGGACTACGCAAGAAATAAGTACTCTAGTAGAAGAAATGTTAGGATCTTCTCCACTACAGGAATTAACAACCAGAGATAGAGAAGTGATTTCTATAGAAATGCACCATATTTTATCGAGCAATCTGAATAGGAATCTGTATCACCTTCTAGCTTCTGATCCCGTCTACTTTTTTTCTACAGCTAAAGAAATTCCTCCGGAAACGGATATCTTTGCTCCATTTCCCGATAAAGCATCATTTTTTGTCCCCAGATCTTCCAATAGCTATGAAATAAACAAAAAAGAGTTTGATACAATTACTGCAATTCTGGCAAAAGCAGGGAAAGAACCTCTTAGCAGACCGGAGAAGAAAAAAATGTTGAGTGATCCAGCCGTTTGGCTCAATGCAAGATTAAATACTGTTAGAATTGATTGTCCTTTAGTTGGATATGGAATGAGGCCATTAACAAGTTATGGAATTAACACCGAACAATTTATGGATACAGTTAAAAGGGTTCAAAACGCAACTGGGAAGGATAAAATTAATTTACTTGATGTTGGCGGCGCTAATGGTCTTGCCTTACAAGATGCTCGAAAGCTAACTAATATTGTCATTACCCATAATTTAACTCCTACTCTGGAGCCAGCCATGTTTTCAACCGATTTTTTATATGTCTGTCCCGCGGAGAGAATGCCTGAATCTTTTAGAGAGCAGATGGATCTTATTTTATCTAATTATGCTTTTTGTTATTTCCCCGGTCAGGATTTAGCATTAGAAAATATTCTTCAAGCCTTGTCCGTAGGGGGAGAAGCAAATATTGAAGTTTCATTTGGAAAACAGCGAGTATTTGTAGATAATTTTGCGCCTAGAATGGCAGAACAATACAAGAGAATGAAACATTTACATGATTTGGGTTATATTACTCTTAAAGTAGAATCAGATTGTAATCCACACCCTTTGGATTTTCCTGTTTCGCAGAATAATTTTTATCCTCCAGCACAATTATATATTCGAAAGAACAAGTCTCTTCCTGAATGAAAATTCTCTAAACCTCAAGCAAACCTTATAAATAATTCTCATTCTGTATCCCTTCATGGAAGAATTCCCAGAACAGCCAGCAGGACCACCTAAGGAAATCAAGCGTATTAATGATACTACTTGGGAGTTGCCGGTTTCTTATAAGAAAGGAATGCGTGTTCCGGCCAGAATTATCGGTGCAAAAGAACTTATTGATGCTATGGATGCGGGAGTCTATAACCAAGTTTCAAACGTAGCAACTTTACCCGGTCTACAGAGATACGTGTATTGCATGCCTGACGGCCATTGGGGATACGGATTTCCCATCGGCGGAGTAGCCGCATTTGATCCGAAAGAAGGTGGAGTTATTTCGCCAGGCGGTATTGGTTTCGATATAAATTGTGGAATGAGATTAATGACCACCAACCTTACTATCGACGAAGTTAAACCGCACATTCATCAACTAGTTGATGAACTTTACAAAGCAGTCCCTGCCGGTGTCGGCTGTAAGGGTTTTGTAAAAGTCAGCAAGGAAGAATTCAAAGAAGTCATGACAGATGGTGCGCAATGGTGTTTGAAAAAAGGTTACGCCTGGCCATCAGATATAGAAAATATTGAGAGTCAGGGAAAAATACCTCAAGCTGATCCCAGCAAAGTTTCCGACAGAGCAATTAAACGCGGTCTTGACCAGCTCGGCACTCTTGGTTCAGGAAATCATTATTTAGAAATTCAAGAAGTCAAGGCAGAAAATATTTACGATAAAAATGCGGCCAAAATCATGGGCATCTCTAAACCAGGCCAGATAGTCATCATGGTGCACTGCGGCAGCCGCGGATTCGGCCATCAGATTGGAACAGATTACTTAAAATTATTTTTAGAGGTCATGCCAAAATATGGTATTGAAATTCTTGATAAGGAACTGGCCTGCGCGCCATTCAATTCTCCAGAAGGGCAGGATTATTACAAAGCTATGGCTTGTGCTGCTAATATGGCTTTTGCCAACCGCCAGGTGATCACCAATCAGATTCGAAAAGTATTCAGCAATGTTTTTGGTAAAAGTGCAGAAGCAATGGAAATGAATCTGGTGTATGATGTCGCTCACAATATTGCGAAATTAGAAAAGCACAAAGTAAATGGAAAAGAGAAAGAATTGTTAGTGCATCGAAAAGGAGCGACTCGCGCCTTTGGCCCATCAAGAGCTTCAGAATTACCAAAGAAATATGCTAAAATCGGACAACCAGTTATTATAGGCGGCAGTATGGAAACCGGTTCCTATCTATTGTTAGGAACAGATGGCGCTGATGAAACGTTTGCTTCTACTGCGCACGGTGCCGGCCGGACTATGAGCCGAGCAAAAGCCAAACGGGAAATCAGCGGCGATAAATTACAGAAAGACATGGAAAAAAAAGGAATTTATGTTCATGCTGTTACCATGGCAGGATTAGCTGAAGAAGCAGGAGCAGCGTATAAAAACATCGATGTTGTTGTTGATACTTTAGATAGGGCAGGAATAACTCGTCCCGTAGTTGCCTTAAAGCCGATTGGCAACGTAAAAGGATAGATTTTTATTCTTCTTTAATTTTCTTCTTTAGTATTATTTGCGATTATTCATTAAAAGAGGTATCAGACCATGCGTGGCACTACTAAACTATTCCGTATTTTTGGCATTGATGTACAGCTGCACTTTTCCTGGTGGTTTGTCTTTGCGATCTTAGCCTGGAGTTTGTCTTCTTCCTTTTTCCCACAATATTTTCCCGGTTTTGAAAAAACAACTTACTGGGTTATGGGAGCAGTTTCCGCCTTATTTTTATTTACATCCGTCTTGCTGCATGAACTAAGTCATTCTTTAATCGCAAGAGCTAAAAAGATCAAAGTAGAAAGCATCACTCTTTTTTTCTTTGGCGGAGTTGCCAGTATTGATGATGAAAATCTTAAGCCAAGTACAGAATTTCTTATGGCGATTGCCGGGCCTTTATTTTCATTGCTCCTGTTCGCCGTTTTTTACTTAATCTATTCTTTAAGCGCAAATATCTTTTTGACTGCGATTTCATTTTACTTATATCAGCTTAATTTAATGTTGGCTTTATTTAATCTCGTTCCAGGTTATCCGCTCGATGGCGGACGCGCATTTCGTGCGATATTGTATGCTTATTATAAAGATTTGAAGAAAGCAACCAAGATTGCTACTTTCGGCGGAAGAGCTTTCGCTGTTTTTCTCATTTTGTTTGGTGTCATCGGCATCATGAGCGGCCCGAGTGGCGGTTTATGGCTGATTCTTCTGGGCGGATTCTTATACTTCATTGCTGGCGTGAGTTATGAGCAGATGCTAATAAAAGACATTCTCAGCAAAATTAATGTTAAAAAAGTAATGGTAAAAAATTATACGGTCTTAGAACCATCGCTGCGTTTCTCAAAATTCCTTGAGAAATATCAGGACAGCGACGAAGAGATTTACTTGGTAAAAAACGCTTCATTTTTGGGCATCCTCAATCTCAAGAATATTAATTCTATGCCGGCAAAGATGCAGAAAGCAATTTCCGTAAAACAATTATCTCTTCCTTTATCTAAAATCAGTGCTCTTTGCAGTAGTGATTCTGCGTATAATGCCTATAGAAAATTTTCTGAGCAAAATCTTGACTTTCTTCCAGTTACGGAAAAATCTAATCTCTTAGGGTTTGTGACCAAAAGGAAAGTAATGCAGAAATTAGTCTTAGCTTTGAAATTTGGTATTGGAATAAAATCAGATAAAAAAGTACAATCCAAAAAGTGAGTGATAATCATCTTGGCCGTTCGCCTCGCAAAACCTCGCTACCTATTTCTTATTGGTTTTGACTTTAACTTTGTCTCACGAATGCCTTAGCTCGGCTCACATCTTGGCCATGACGATGTTTATCACTCAGAAACAGAACTGTGCCGATAAAAAGAAAAGATTATAAACTAATGTGAAAATTTATTATAATATGGATCCGCTCGATGAAAAGGCTATTATTGGACAAGATTGTCTTTATGTAGAAGCATTTTGTCAGAAGTATAGGGCTAAAGTAGTTAGCATTTTTCCCAACAATGAAGATTTTCCTCCTCAAGGATTAATGTATGTCTTTAACAATCTGCTAGGTGGTTTTAGTATTGAGGGTATAAAGAATAGTTTAAAAGAAGAGAGTTTAGATGATAAAATTTCAGAATAAAGGTGAATAAAATGGCTCTAAAAGTTCCACAATCTATGGATGAATGTATATATTTTACTAATCGTTCTATTGATAACGGTGAAATCACGGCTTGGGTTTACAGGAAAGATTGTCCTAAATGTAAAAAGGTAAAGATGGGCAAGCCGGTAGTAAAAGGAAAAGTAAAAACCAGGGCAGAAGAATATCAATGTCCTGCTTGTCATTACACGGAAGAAAAAACCGAACATGAAGAAAGCCTGATTTTAGACGCAAAATACACCTGTCCCTACTGCGGGAAGGAAGGCGAATCAACCGGACAGTACAAAAGAAAAAATTACAAGGGCGTCCAATCGTATGTTGTAGCTTGCCAGCATTGTAAAGAAATAATTCCTGTGACTAAAAAATTAAAAGGTATCAAGAGAAAAGATTAATAAACTTGTTTTGTTTTATCTCGTAAGAAAAAGAGGT
>CAYHVV010000094.1:0-4808 GCA_964360115.1 uncultured Methanosarcinales archaeon
ATACAAACTCAAACTACCTAAGAACGTTTTTCTATTTATCTGTCAAAGTTGGGATCTAACATCCCACGATACATGCCCATTAATTGCTTTTTATTTTTGGTATGAAAACCTTTAGGGAGAAGTTTATCATTTTGTTGACAAAATTCTTTTATCCACCCTTTGACCATCCCGTATGTTGCTGAAGGATTTTCAGTTCTTCGCGGGATTTTTAAGTAGTTTGAACCCGTTTGTTCTGCGAGCTTATGTTGGTATGCTAAGTATTCAAAAGAATCTTCACCAAAATTTTCGAGAATTGTTTTTTCATCTAGCGCAACTATTTGTTCTAAGTCTCCGGAACGAAGGATCTTGTCTGGGGTTTTATTATTCATTGTAGTTCGAAGGCCAGGGGTAACTTAATTTTTTTGTGGAAATAATTTTTGGTAAATTGAATCGGCTACTTTAGGATCGTTTGCTTTGAGTCCATTTCTTCTAACCATTTCCTCAAGAGCTTTTCCCATTGGTGCTCCAGCAGCCATCTCGGCGGTCATATCGCAAGAATAGTGTCTCGGGTGTATGTCTCCCCGCTCCATCATCTCTTTGATACGTTCCAGCATAATTGGAGTTATATATTCCGGTACTTGCACTTCGTATCTTTTTGCCATGAGCTTAAATCCCTTTAATACTTTATAAATCTTTCTATTGTTTAGTAACTGCATAGTGGTAATTTATTAGGCCAGTTATTTGTCAAAAAAGGCTCCTAAATATTTATAAAAAACACCTTTCAGTTTAATAATCATGAGATATATTGTATCTTTCAGCCCTAATAAAGAGTTGTCTGATTTGATCTTAAGACAAAATCAAATTGTTTTGCCGGGTTCGGGGTTACATTCTACTCTTTGTGTTTTTAATATTGAACCAGAACTAGAAAGCGGTTTAGTTTCTGATTTGTCTAAAGTTAGGTTTGATTCTTTTGAAATAGAAACTCTTGGTTTTGAAGATTTTGATAACGATTCTTTGGTACTAAAGTTATCCCGTCCGGATGCATTGTTGCAATTACATAATAAGGTGATTTCCGCTGTAGAGAATTATGTTAATCCAGATTTTGATGAAATTGCGAAAAAATATTATGGAAATAACTATAACCCTCATTTAACCATTTCAAAATCTTCTTCCGGGTTTAATAGAACTTCAAAAGAGTTGATTGGTCAAAAAGATTTGATTTCGAGCTATCGACTAGCAAAAAAAGAGGGAAATTGGAAAGACATACAAATATTTTATTCTAACCAATAGCGTCCCTGTTTCACTAGAGAAGAATCACACCTTAATTTTCAAGCGGTTTACTCAAGAACTTCTTTTGGCATTGTTCACAATAGGTTGTTCTTGTTTTTTTACGATCTACCAAGAACCTTTTTTTACAAAAAGGGCAATATTTGACAAGTTGATAATCCATTGTGGTTTCTCCATATTTTTATTGATGTAAAAGTAAAAAACTGTCGAAGAAAATTCGTTGCTCCAAATTATCTACTTAATAACGTAAAAGGCGTTATTCTTTATAAAAGGTACCACTGGAATGGTTGTTTTAGAGAACGGTGGTTGTTGGTAAAGTCGATCTGCCAATAATTCTTATGCCATCTGCTTCACATCTAATCCATAGTTATATTTGATGTTCGTAAAACGATCTTCGTCTTCCGGACAGATTAAAGTCAAACAATATCCTATTTTATCTCTTCTGCCGGTCCTGCCAATCCGGTGGATATAGAATTCTGGTTTGGTGGGAACATCGTAATTTACGACAGCATCTACTTTTTCAATATGGATCCCCCTTGCTGCAACATCACTGGTCACTAAAATATGGACTTTTCCCTCTTTAAAGAGATTTAAGGTGTTAAAACGCTCGTCTTGGGTAAGATTGCTATTTAATTCCCTGGCGCGATAATGATGCTCTGACAAAAACAAGGTGATTTCTGCAGTTTTATCTTTCCTATTGCAAAAAACCATTATTCGTTTGAACTTTTTATTTTGCAGAAACTTAAGCAACACCTCTTTCTTTTCTAGGATGGTGCACAACAATGTTTCTTGAAGGATATTTTTAGGGATTAATTCTCCTATCGTTAATAGTTCATAATCAGTCAATTCGGCTTCGATAAATTGCTTGACTTTTTCATTTATGGTGGCTGAAGAAAAGATGATCTGCGCATCTCTGCTTACTCTTTTTTTTAGATAAACACACTCGTCAAAAAAGCCGTGGTCAAACATCTGGTCACTTTCATCGTAGACTAGGTATTTAACATCTCCAACTTTAATCCTTTTGGCATTGATGTGCTGTATCAATCTTCCCGGGGTTCCCACCATGATGTGATTTCTTTTGTTGATAGTGATAGAATCACCCGCTATTTCCCGGCCGCCGTAAAGCATACCAACTTTAATTCCAAGAGGTTGGCATACTTTAGTCATCTCTTTTCCTACTTGGATACATAATTCTCGGGTTGGAACTAAAACAACCATCTGAATACCTAATTTTTTATTGATTCGACCGATAAAACCGAGAAGATAGGCCAGAGTTTTCCCGCTGCCGGTTCTGGAAGTAAAGACAATATTCTTGCCTTTTATGGCTAGAGGAATTATTTTTTCTTGAACTTCTAAAGCTTCTTTAAAGTTTAAACTAGACAAGACGCTGATTATTTCTTTCTTTAAACCCAAGTCAGAGAATGTTCCCATAATACCTTAAAAGAAGAGATTTATTATAAATTTGGTTGTATTTTATGAAAATTCTATTCCATCTCAACTTCTTTTAATAAACCCGATTCACCGCAGAAAAAATATAAGTTTGTAACATTGGGCATCAATCTTTTGATTCTTAGCAACTGTTTCTTGGCTTTGATAATTCGATAACTGCATTTAACTTCATAGACATCACAAGCATTTTCGCGCACGGCTAATAAATCTATTTCTGCAAGAACGCGGCCCCTCTTAGAATACAACCGCACATTAGTGGATAGAGAATCGTAATCGGACTTTACTTTTTCACAAAGGTCATACAAGTAGATATCGTGCTTGATCCTGGTTATCACCTCTACGGAACATATCAAGACTCTTAGGTATATATGCTTTAGTCTGATAATGAATATACCTGATTAAATGTTGTAAGAGATGATTATTTGCAAAGGTTTTGTTTACCGGTCAGAGTTACTATACCATCTTCCTGTTGGATAGTCAGCTCTTCTAAGTTATTAATAACAATATCATTACCCATTAAGTAATAAGAGATATTACGAAGTTCGTTAATCCTTACTTTCTCTACATTTTTAATCTCTACTACTTCAAAAGGAACTTTGCCTTTTAAATGAGGATTATTTTCTTCAAAGAATCCGATAAAGGCATGCCAGACTTCATCATCTTGATGAGAAGGTTTTCTACTCACAACAACACTTTTGACCTTATACTTTTTTAATTTCTCTTTCATGTATTATTTGATAAAGCCCTTGCTTTTAAAGCTTACCATTATTCCTTTTACATGTATATAGTAAGAAAAAGCAAACCCCATGGAGAAAAAGATTAGAGTCCAAAAACGACTGGCCCAAAAGCTGCCGGCAATATAACCCACTAAAAAGCCCAAAATAATCAAAACTGAAGGAAGAATAGGTTGTTTATATCTTTGAAGGTAATACAAACGTGCAGCAAGAAGACCGGAAACAAAAACTGAAAAGTAACTTAATCCGGGCTGAGAAATGAGCACAGAAATCAAAAATCCTAACAAGGCAAAGATTAATGCTAACAATTCCGGCCAGCTTTCTTTGAGGTTTAGATTTGCCATGTTATGGTTCTATCAGCAAACCCACGATGGCCGCGACAGCAGTAATGAAAACTGCCAGCACTAACCCTATTTTGGTTTGAGTTAATAACAGTATTCCGAAAATAGCTACTAGCGCCAGAGTGACATAATAATAAGCTCTGGAACCGAAGTAAATGTTCAACCCGTCCAGCTGAGGCAAGGGGAAGGCTGCACATAAAGCCATGATCCAGTTAAATAACAAACCTTTACTAAAGAAATAATTTTCTGGAAAGAAATATAAGCCCACGGCGAAGAACAAAGCTAAGATTAAATTTGCAATCACACCATGATAGGAAATTTTTGCATTGTCAAGATAAGAAAAACCATATCTGAATTCTCCTAAGCGGTGTCTGATCATCAAGGAAGACACTACTCCTCCGATTAAAACTAAAGGAGCTCGACCGTTAGTTACTAAGGTAAGCACTAGAGCAATCAATATTCCTGCCCACCATCCCTTAAATTGTGCTACGTAACCTTCTTTCAAAGCATATATTTTCTGCCAGGAAAAACGGACAAAAAAAGAAACTGCTACAATAATGCTAACTACAATTAAATTTCCCAAACCCGTCCAAAATTGGAAACTTTCTTCCCCCCAATCCTTAAAAGAAAACATAAAGGCAGTGATAAAGATAGCCGGGATAAGGATAGCTAGTTCTTGCTTTTCAAAAGTAAAATAATCTTTTATTCTAGCGCGTAATTCTTCACCTCTAACCATAAAGGTAATTAAATGAAAGAGATATATAAAATCTACTGTCAAGGTACATATTAAGTCCGTTGGTGGACAATGCCTAGTACGAGAAGCACAATATTATTGGAAAAAATATTATCACTTCCTCTGCATAAGCCACAACTTATAACTATTCCCTCCGCGTTCCAGTACTTCTTCAGAAACAAGTTTACAATAACTTGGAACAGAGATTTCCCAGCTCTGCCGGCCGATTAACAGCAAAGTGCCTTTAGGTTTTCCTGTAGATCCTGAGGTATAAATAATATAAGC
>CAYHVV010000095.1:0-4770 GCA_964360115.1 uncultured Methanosarcinales archaeon
AAAAAACATTCATTATATATGGTAATTGAGTTGGCTTACCAAGCAATTATTCCTTTTTTCCTTTTGCTTAATTTAATTTTATATTTAATTAAGGGGATTACTGTAGACTCGCGATGGATTCTACTTTACTTTGTAATTATGGTCATTATTTCTTTGGTAAGGATTTTATACCCGCTATACAAGACCAGAGATGCTAGTTTTATGATGTTTCCAATTTATGCACTAATGCACATTTTTTTACTGCTCCCTGTGAGACTAATTGCTTTGGCGACTTTGGGGTTTAATGGATGGGGAACGAGATAATTTTATACTTTAAATCTCTCTTACGTTTCATCAAAGTTAATTAGTAGAAATAAAAATCCCCTCGCAGCAGTCAAGTCACTCCGTTCCATTCCGCAGGAATGCTCCGAAAGATAGTGAGGTTGGTGAGTTTCCTAATGGAAACAGCTGTGGGTATTTTTAATCTCCTCAGAAGCAAAGCTTCTGGGATGTCGGAAACTTTGTTTCCTCACATTTCTTGGAAAGTTATTCTACAATAGACCTGCGAGGTATTAAACCCAAGAAAGAAATAAAAGCGCCATCGCCCGGACTTTCACCAGTTGTCACGATTAGTTTTAAGTGACTAAGCGAATGCAATAAGCGCAGTCGCTCCGCCTCTCAAGTGGCGTGACACTTGATTCGAACCGGGAATCCCAGAGGGACAGGTTCTCTTTAGGCGGGCTTTATGCCTGCCGTTTGGTGCAGCTTTACGAAGCTGCTTCAAGACCTGCGCAATACCGGGTTATGCGACGATGGCGTAGTTTGCCGAGACGCGCCCAAAACGTTAAGTCGTTTTAAGGATGCGATGATGGCATTAGTTATATTTTGTTAGAAATAGTTTATAAATATTTAGGTCATATTGGTTGTCATGACCGGTCATCTAAATGTTTATGAGTTACCAACAGCTACTAATGTTTGTGATCAGATTTTGAGAGAAGTTATGGTGCTAAATCAAGTTAGTTTTGCCCATGTTACAATGGATCCAAGAGCAGTTTCTCTTCTTCATCAGCATTTTGCTATGAGTGAAGTTTATTTTATTCTTGAAGGACAGGGAATTCTTTACTATGGGAATAAAGCTTTAGAAGTCACGAAAGGAGCTTATCAAGTCATTCCTCCCCGAACTCCGCATAAATTACGCAACACTAATAATGCTTCTTTAGAACATTTAGTATTTGCTGTTCCACCATTTAATCCTGCTGATGTTCATTTAGTTGATGACTCTTTAAAAGAATATTCTCTAAAAACATTTGAGAATGGCAACCCCATTATTGCACAAGATGGCGCTATTCTTCACGAATTACTCCCACCCCTAGAAAGATTATCACTCAACATGGGATTAGCTTTCGGCTTGCTGTCTCCGAGAAAAAAAGCAACCCCTCATTACCATGAAAAAAGTGAAGAAGTATATTATGTTGTTTATGGTCAGGGAAAATTATCTCTTGGCGATTCTACTTATAACATTCGAAAAGGAAGTGTTATCTATGTTCCTACTAAAACAATACATGGTTTGGAAAACACTGCTACTGATAAAGAATTAGAGGTGTTATGTCTGTCTTCTCCGCCATATACAGATGAAGATTTTTTACTAACAGATTAGATTCAGCAAACTCTTCCTTTTCGTTCTATTTAATCCTGATAACTTCCAAGTTCTTCGGCGCTACAGTTTCTATTCTAAATGTTTTATGAATAGATGAGGCTAAATCCAAACATCGTGAACTTTCTCCGTGCACAATGATGACTTTGCGCGGCTGCGGATTGCAACGTTTGATAAAGTTCATGAGTTGTCTTCGATCGGAGTGGTTAGTAATCTCCACCTTATGCACATCCATGTTTATCTTGAATACTTCTGTCTTAGTACCTTCGCGGCGCACGATTTCCTTATCTCCTTCTCTGATTCTATGCCCTAAACTTCCCGGTGGCTGGTAACAGCTGAAGATCAGGGAATGTTTTCTGTTTTCGCAGAGGTTTTTCAGATATTCAACTGATGGTCCTCCAGCTAACATTCCTGAAGTTGCTAATATTAAGCACGGGCCTTCTTCAAGCATTATTTTTTTACGTTCTTTATCTGAACCTACTTGCTTAAAGAAAGGCGATAAAAATGGATTCTGTTCTTGGTGAAAAATCTGTTCCCGCATATTTCTGCTCATGAATTCAGGATAAGCGGTATGAATGGCCGTAATGTCCCACAACATGCCGTCAGCATAAATTGGAGCTTCAGGAATCCTTTTTTCTCTCATCAGCCTTTCGGCGATAATCATAACTTCCTGCGCTCTTCCGGAACCTAATACAGGCATAAGCACTTTTCCGCCGCGTTCAAAAGTTTCCTGGATTACTTTTACCATGTACTCATCGGCTTCATTTTCTGCCATAACGTTTTCTTTTCCACCGTAAGTGGATTCAATCATCAAAGTTTCCAATCGAGGAAAATGAGTGTTAGCTGCTTCTAAGACATTAGTGCGAGCATATTTTAAATCTCCAGTGTAAGCAAAATTGTGTAAACCATTGCCGATGTTAAAATGTACGATGGAACTTCCAATGACGTGTCCAGCATTATATAATGTCAAGCGCACGTCTGGAGTGATGTCTGTAACTTCTTCGTATTCAAGGCAAATAGTATGCAATACCGCCTGGCGGACTTCGTCGCTGGTGTAAATAGGTTCTTTACCTTCCGCACGCTGGATTTTAATCATATCTAATTGAAGTAAAGTCATTACGTCGCGAGTAGGCAAGGTGCAATAGACCGGCCCAGTGTATCCAAATTTAAAAAGATAGGGAATAAGTCCGGAGTGATCCAGATGCGAATGGGTAACTACTACTGCATCTATTTCGCCGATATTAAATTCTGGCGCGTCAAAGTAAGGGTATGCTCCCGCATCTTCCTGGCTGGGATCAATACCGCAGTCAATAAGTACTCGAGATTCAGGTGTTTGAAGAAGGAAACAAGCTCTTCCTACTTGTCTGGATGCTCCTAAACATGAAAGCCTTATCCATTCTTGTTTCTTTTCACGTAACCAGCCGTCATAAATTCTGTGGCCCGTTTTATTCAAGAATTTTTTTCTTTCATCTGCGTTTTCGTATAATACGGAACGTACGCTTTCAATCAGCTTTGAACGGATTGGGGGAAGTCTTTTGATGAGTGGGATCCAAAAAGTTTTTTCTTTAATCTCGCGGAGAATCTCTCCTTGTTTTCCGATGACCATTCCTGGTTTTTCTGCATGCACGATGACCATGGACCGAGGCGGATCAAAAATGAATTCTTGCGCTCCCGCTTCTGCAGGAATAATCTCTTGAATCATTTTTTTTGCTTTGTCTGGTTCAACACACAAAACATGGTCAGCACGCAATTCTATCCTTTTACGGAATTCTTTTACAGCTTCCCTAATAGTTCCTTCATTATCGAAAAAATAATTTTTATCTTTAGTATAAAGTACAATATTTGCTCCTTCAAAAGCAGCGTCCGAGATCTTGCCTTCAGGCAAAACCTTAATAATTTCTTTTAATATATCTACCATTTTGTAGTTTCTCCTTATGTATCTATCAAATTACTCTATTCAATTTTGCAATAAAAAACGAAAGTGGAAAGAAAACTTTAAACTCTACAATGAGTATGTAATTTCCTTATGCATCACTCGCTTGATTTCTTTCTCGTTAATTACTATTACATCAATACCATTTCCTGAAGCACTGTCTCGCTGCAAGGCAGTATTGACTGATTTCACGGCAAGAGCTACTGCTTCATCAGTAGTCATATCTTTCTTGTATTGAGTTTCCAAGACACCATAGGCAAATACTGATCCTGATCCGGAAGAAATGAAATCAGTTATTCTGGTAATACTTCCGTCAGGAAAGAGGTCATATAAATGTAAACCGTGGACATCTTTTCCTCCCAATAGGAAATGTGCTATGCCTGGAAGCATGCTTGGTCTACGGATACTTGAAAATAATATTCCACCCAACAGATTGGCTGCTTCTTTGGCAGAAGGTTTTTTGTAGGTGCGGACTTCTTTTAGTTTGAGTTCCGCCCTGATAAGCTTGATTGTAAGCTGAGCATCAGATACATTTCCAGCAATAGTTACAGCGAAGTCGTCCGAGATAACGTGAACTTTATCTGCTCTTTTGTCGACAATCATATGACCGGCAGTAGCTCTTTTATCTGCAGCGAGGACAATACCATCTTTACAGACAATCCCTACCGTAGTTGTTCCGGTTTTTAACATTGTTTCTTCCATTTAACGACACCAAGAATGATTAACATCTATCATTTGCTGATATATGGGAAATGCTTGTTATTTTTAAATATTTCGGTTAGTATGAAAGTAAAGCCTCCGGTGGGATTTGAACCCACGACCTGCAGATTACAAGTCTGCCGCACCACTACTATGCTACGGAGGCATCAATCCTTTTGATGTGATAAGGATTAGAAGAACCTATTAAGGATTTCCATTTTAAAACTTTCTGTTTTCCGAAAATTGTTACTCTATAGGCATCTTTAAAACCATTTTGGGTACTCTTACAGATATATGCTCCAAAATTAAATTGGTTTAATATCTCTTGAATCTGGAGTGCGAGAATTTTACTAGTGGTGGTAATAGCTATAACCGGATATTTCTTTCTCTGCAGACTAATAGATCCATCTGTATCAAATAAGCCGCGTATCAATCTCAATTTACATTCATCCGATTCAAGCATATTCTTAGGGATTGATACCTCTCCTTTTTTTCCAACTGGAAA
>CAYHVV010000096.1:0-4703 GCA_964360115.1 uncultured Methanosarcinales archaeon
CTTCCATCGCGTCTGTATCCATTTCCTTGGTTCTGTTGAGCCAAAAAAACGCGTAGCTGCTCTTCACAACCTTCAAATTGAGCAATAGCTAAAGCTGTTTCTTCTTTGGGAATTCCTATTTTTTCAGCTACACTAAATACATACCTTACCGCATCTTGATTGTATACCATTGTAGTTCTAAATATATCACTTCTTAATATTCCAGAACAAGGTTGATTTATAAAATTATACCAAAAAACACCTAGATCATTAATACTTTCTGCTGTCTCTTTACTTTTAATTTAATGACTTTGGTGTAGCCTAAAAATTCTCCACCGGCCTGCAACGGAAATGGTTTTTTGCTTTCTACTACATATTCTTTCCCTTTTAACGGAATTAATGGTGCTTTAGCCAAACCCATTTGAGTTAAGAAAGCTGCCCATACCCGCAAAGCCTTATTAAAAATAGGAGAATGCGTGTTTATGCAAGCCATTCCTAATATCGAACCATCATCTTCCTTGCTGTCTCCTAACAAAGACCTTACGCTAAAACCTAAATAAGGCACTTTTCCCAGAATAAGATTAATGCAGTTATCCCAATGATATTTCTTGCCGTCAACAGTACATACTAAATCGTATCGTACTTTTTTACCAAAGAGAACTTTTGTTCCTGCAGAGAAATAATCCGGAAAAGAATGCCGCTCTTTACCAGTAGCTATATGAACAACTTCTGCGTCTGCACCTACACTCAAAAACAAGGTCTCTCTTTTTTTACCAGAGAATTCTAGTTCTATCACATCTAAAAGAAGTTCCCTGAACTTAAACCGTGAACGTAAATATTCAAAACGTTTTCCCTTGTAAAAATAAGAATAAAATGCATTTCCCGCACCTAACGGAAAAAAACCAATCTTTTTTTCTTGCAAAAAAGGATTGTTTAACGCTGCTTCGAATGTTCCATCTCCTCCGGCTATAATAATATTTTTCACGTCCCCTACTTTAGATTTAACATCCAGAAAAATATTTTTGCCTGATACATAATAGATGGGAGCATTTCTCCGTTTGGCGAATCGTTTCAGCAAATGACGCCTATATTTGTCCCTATAGCCGCCAGATTTCTTGTTAGCCAAGATGACCATCGGCTCTTTCTCCAGAACTGTTCCTAACTTCCGGCGCGTGCGTAATCCTTTCAGATAGACATAGCCGTAATGTAAAATAGACATTCCTCCTAATAGTAAGATAACCAAACTAAATAGGGAAATAACTAATGTAAATGCTTTTTCCAGAGGGAGAAAAATAGATTTAGTTAAAATCAGGAAAACCAGGGCAAACTGCAGTAGGGTAATTGTTTTTCCATATAACTCGCCGCGAATCACTACATCATCTCTGGAAGCATTCATTCTGATTATACTTATGATAATATCTCGCAGCAGGAAGATTGCGAATAATACTCCAGAAAATATTCCCTGCAGCACAAATACAAACAATAAAGTCAAAACTACAATTTTGTCAGAGAAAGGATGGAGGAAAGAAGCAGTTATTTTTTTCCGGCCTAACAATTTTCCAGTAATATCTGTTAACACTGAAAATAATAAGATAGCAATTGCCAGTAGAGTGAAAAAAGGCGTTCCTTTAGATACAAAATATATCATGAATGGTAAAAGAATTAGATGCAGTACCGAAAGTAAGATTGCCAGGTTCATAGAAAAAGAAGAAAAGAGCAAGTTAAAAATGTTTTGGATTAATTGTCTACTCTCCGAGTTTATTTTAGTGAAACGCCACGTACTGGCGCATACAGCATGCCGTTAAACTCAAACGCTTTTCCTGCTTCCAAAGCGCTTGTAACTCTTGCTTCAAGTGCTTTTTCGTGCGCCTCTGGCGCTACCCCGACCAGACGACCATAGTAGTTGTCAAGGAGGTAGTCACCATAAGCATTAGAATCGTTGTCAACTCTATTAAGCACCAAGGACCGCAAGATTGGAGTAGTTGGTTTTGATCTGTCAAAATATAGTCTCATGACCTCATTACTTTTTGAAGCTTCACTGACCATCTGAGCATAGGATTGAAGATTGTTTCCTCTGTTCAAGTGATTCCATGCTTTGTCAACAGCTTTGTTTGCAACGAATTTTCCATTTTCCGAAACATAGCCTTTTCCCTGAGCAGCTTCTACTTGTGCAGGAGTTAAATAAAGAGAGTGTTCCTTATCTGCTTTCAGTTCTCGCCATTGTTTATTATCTAATTTCAATGCGCCATTGACTAAAGGGCTTTCTGGAGTAAGTTGTCGCAGCAGAGGCGAATCTAGAGTAAGTAATGCTCCTCCTTTTTCATTAGTACCTACGCTGTCTCCAGTCCAGAAGTAAGTATTAAAATGAGGTCTTACTTCTTCAGGTGCGTTTTGACGTCGGTCAACAATAACAGCAACGCTAGCTGGAACATATCCCGCTTTTATGAGCTGTGGCATTAAATCTATAACTATGCCGTCTCCAAAGTATTGATATGGAACTACTTTTTCTGATTGTGCGCTTAATTCAAATGTCATTTTTATTTTCCTCCCGTTAATAGGATACTTTTTCTGTTTGTTATCGTTAAGAGAACTTACATTCCCATATCCGGATTTCCTCGAGGCATTTCCTGCTTCCGGCCCATAATCACATCGTCAATGCGTAAAATCATTTCTGCTACTTCTGCCGCACTGCTAAGAGCTAAAGTTTTTACTTTCAATGGTTCAATAACTCCTTCCTGCCAAGCGTCCATAAATCCGCCGGTGAAAACATTGACTCCTGATCGCACCTGCCCATTATCATGCGCTGCCCGCAGTTGAGTAAGAACATCTATTGGATCAAGACCTGCATTTTCAGCTAAAGTACGAGGAATAACTTCCATCGCTTCGGCAAAAGCCTGCACTGCTAATTGTTCTCGCCCTCGCAATGTCCCTGCATATCTCTTCAGCTCTCTCGCTAAAGCCATTTCTGTTGCGCCAGCACCAGCAACTACTGCGCCGTCTCGCAATGCTGCAGCAATATCACCTAAAGCATCTGTTACGGCACGTTTAATCTCGTCAGCTACATGCATCGTTCCGCCGTGGACAAGCAAAGTTACTGCTCGTGCATTCTGGCATTTCTCTACAAAAATCATTTCTTCATCGCTGATTTTCTCTTCTCTAACTACGCCAGCAGTTCCCAGATCAGCAGCAGTCAATTCTTTCCAGTTGCTAATGATTCTTGCTCCAGTAGATCTAGATAATTTTTCCATATCACTTTTCTTCACTCTGCGCACGGCAAAAATGTTTTTCTTCGCTAAGAAATGTTGAGCAAGATCATCAATTCCCTTTTGACAAAAAAGCACGGATGCACCGGTTGCCGCAATAGTTTCAACCATCTGACGCAATGTTTTTTCTTCCTGATCTAAAAACATATTTAACTGCATCGGATCAGTTATCTGGATTTTAGCATCAATTTCAGTATTCTTTATTTCCAAAGAGGCATCAAGCAGCGCCACTTTCGCATTTTCTACTCTTTCCGGCATAGAACTATGAACTTTCTCTTTATCCAACACTAAACCCTGCACTAGTTCGCTGGTATCAACACTTTCACCAACAATAGTTTCTACTTTGATGTCACTTAAATCAATTTTTCCCTGATTTGCAACAGTTTTCACTGCCCGCACAATTAATTCAGAAAGCACTTCTTTATTTGCTTCTGCCCCTTTTCCGGTCATGGCGGTTATGGCAATATTTTTCAAAAGATCTTCACGTTCAAGCGATACTTTTTCTCCCAGTGTTTTCAAGAACTTCTGCGCCTGTGCTTCTGCTAATCGATATCCTTTTACCAATACTGTTGGATGAATTTCCTGATCCAGCAAATCTTCTGCTTTTTTTAACAGTTCACCGGCAATTACTACTGCAGTAGTAGTTCCATCACCGACTATCTTCTCCTGCGTCCTGGCGATCTCCACTACCATCTTCGCTGCGGGATGCTCAATCTGCATCTCTTCCAGAATAGTGACCCCGTCGTTCGTGACAATAACGTCACCGGCAGAATTAACAATCATCTTATCCATTCCTTTGGGACCGAGAGTTGTTCTGACCGTCTGAGCTACTGCTTTCGCTGCAGCGATGTTGTTTCTTTGCGCGTCCCTGCCGGTAGTTCTTTGAGTATCTTCAGGCAGGATGAAAATAGGCTGGTAATTGCTGTTATTAGTCATAAAATAGAAAGTTAGAACTTCGTTTTTAAAAGTTATGGAAGAGGAGGTAAAGAGTTATATTTTAGACGCTAAATAGCTGGAAATAATGTTCAGCATACTGGCAGCGGTTTTATCATCCAGCGTTTTCACTGCATTTTCCGGGTCAGCTAAAAGTGCATCATAGTGAGCCTTAAAGACATTTGGCGCTGGTGTCATGAAATGGCCTTGAAATTTTTGCGTGCCGCTTACGACGACCTCACGACGTACCCCACGGACGCGGCTGTAATCGTTGACGTTACGATAATCGGCGACGAAATTGGAAATGACATCGAAATCGCCAAGCCACGAAGCCCGCACAATTGCACCATCTTGTGCATTTTTTAGAACATAATTTGGATTAAGAACGTAAATTTTGGTTTCGCCAATTTTGGCATCTTTAAGCATCTTCATATTCTGAGCAAAGTCATCTCCTTGACCATAGACACGTTCAGCAAGTTTCCGCTCTTCTTCGTTTAGTTTAGCATATGTTGTAGGAGTTGTGCCTAT
>CAYHVV010000097.1:0-4687 GCA_964360115.1 uncultured Methanosarcinales archaeon
ACTTAAAGAAAAGCAGAACTATTATTTATATCATTCGTTTTCTAAGACACTCTGCCTTTTTCCAGTATTTTTCTCAACTGTTCAGAAATAAACTGTCCGGAAGCCTTCCCGGCTAATCGTTTCATGGCCTGGCCCATTAAAGCAGAAAGCGGGGCCCCTTTGTTTTCGGCAACGATCTTAAGCAATTCCTTATGAATCTCTTCAGTTCCGAGAGTAGCATAGCGCTTTATATCAAATTTATCGGTAATCATATCGATAAGCACGTCGAGAACAATGTCCTTGTGAATTTTACCTTCCTTTAAATACCTAAATACGTCCCTAAAGTTATCTTCCGTCAATTTATCGGGGTCATGATGAAATTGGCGCTTAATATCTAAGGGGGTTGAAATAAGAGTTTCCGCAATAAAAGCAGGTTTTACTGAAGGGTATTTTTCTACTAATTCCTCAAATAACACTAATTTATCTGATTTAGCTGCAAATTCAGCCAAATCCTTACTTAGACCAAAATCCTTCTGAAAACGAACCATTTTTTCTTCTAGTGTTTCTGGGAGTTCAATATTGCTCAGATTAGGTTTAATCAAAGGCACATCTGTTTCTGGATACATCCGTGCAGCTCCAGGAATGGGTCGTAAATAACTGGTTGTTCCGTCAGCATTAGCTTTGCGTACTTCAGCCGGAATGCTTTTCAATGTTTCCAGTGCTCGGTCATATACTGCTTCTAAAGCTTTTCTCGCTTTTATCTCCCCATCTGCTACCAAGATAAAAGCATCCTTTTGCTCGCAGCCCAATTTTGCCTTAACTTCAAGTACTTCACGTTCAGAAATTCCGTACCTGGGTAACTCATCAGAATGAAATATGCCGCCCACTCCGGCTCGTACTTTAGCCCAATCAGAGAATTCAGTGCCTAATCTTCGTTCCGGCTGTACTTCTCTCCCAATAAAACCGGCAAATCCGGGCAATTTTACAGCCAACACTTTTCCTTTTTTTGCTAAAGTATTTTTAATCAGATTAGCTCCAGAAATAGTAAACAGGGGAGTGACATCAACAATATTTAGTGATGGCAATTTCACTTTTTTTAATTCTTCTTTTATCTTCAGTAATTCTTTTTGTCGTTTGACTTCTAACTCCACTAACAAGGGCAATTGCCGCAGATCTTGCGCTCCTTTGATCTCGATGCGGGCTCCGCCTTTGATAGAAACATTGACATCTTGTCTAATTGTACCCAAGCCTCTTTTGACTCCGGGTAATGAACGTAACAACATACCTATTTTTTTAGCTGTTTCCTGACATTGTTCCGGCGAAGTGATATCCGGAGCAGTTCCTATTTCGATTAAGGGGATACCCAGCCGGTCTAAGGAGTACACTTTCTCATCAGCATTTTCACTGACAATCTTGCATGAATCTTCTTCTACAGAAACATTTGTTATTCTAACTTTTCCGGTACTGGTTTGAATTGTTCCATCTTTGGCAATTAGTGCCGTTCGTTGAAATCCAGAAGTGTTAGATCCATCTACAATGGTTTTTCTCATCACCTGTACGATAGGAAAAACTTCTGCTTCTACTAGTTTACATAATTGCCGTGCTGTATAAAGAGCATCTTGGTTAATTTCATGCGGCGGCTCGCAGTCTGCTTCTACTAAACAGGTTGTATCACGATATCCTTGGTAGACAAAGTTTTTCCCTTTTAGTTGTTCTTGTTGTGCAGCAATATCAATTGTTCCAGCTTCACCGGCAGAGGCGCGTAATTTGCGTTGAATGACAAAATCAGGTTCATCATCGCGGATAATTGTTGGACATTGACAGAATAACTTTTTACCTTCTAATTGCTGATGAATTTCTAACCCGCATTTTAAGCCCAGTTCTTTATAATCCATACTAACCTAAAAAAGAAAAGGTGTTTAAAAAGGTTTAGTTTGAAGAACAATATACTGTTACATCATCAATCTTCATTGCTTGATCAATGACTGCAGACCCAGCATATACATACATCGCATTTATCGGCGTGGGATTATTATTATTATTACTACAAGCAACTGAAGTAGCGATTTGATCATTTACATATAACTCTAGTTGATTTTCTGTTTTACGAACCTTAAGTCTTTTTTGAGTATGTAAATCAAAGTCTCCCGCTACAACCTCGTGTGAATTGCAATCAAGAATGATTTTATTATTCTCATTGGAAGGGTAATAAGTTATGGTCAATCCGCTAAAATTAGGATCTGCATTTCTATGAGATATTTTTATGTTTCCTGGAGTGTTAGCGTTAAGTAATTCTACGTTATATTGTGCAATAAAATTTCCATAGCAGTCTGAAGATAAATTTAAAATATTTTTTACTCCCATCAATGCTTTTCCTTGTAGATGTAATTTATCATTTGAAACGTATGGTGTTCCGCTAATGACATCCCATTTACAGGTGTCTTCTTTAAAAGAATCATAAAAGGAACAAGTTTGTTCTTGACATCCGGAGGTAGGAGTTACCGTGCTGCAGTCTAGGACACATTGTCCATTGTCGCAGATTTTATTATCAGAACATAATACATCAATTTCTCCTAGTTTTCCGCAACTATCCTGCCAGTATACATTTCCATCGTGGCAGATGATATAAGTATTAGGAACGCACTGGTTTTCTGAACTGGTAGTGCCACCTATATCAATGTGATCAAAACCTGCTGCGCCACCTTGTTGAGATGTTCTGGCATTTCCTCCTTGATTGTAAGTGGAACTTTTTTCCCAGAGATTTTCTTCTGTGACTCCAGTAGCGCATCCTAATGCTGAAAGTGTACCAGCTAACATCAGTAGCAATGTTTTTTGTTTAAGCTCAAAGTTTTTAATGATTGATTCAAGAATCATGTTGTAGTAGTGAAAAGCCTTATTTTTTAAGCTTTTTGATTTAATTTGAACTATCATTAGAAGTAATCTTAATAAACCCTGAAAGTTTATGGCAATCATAGATGTACTTTCAAAAAAAGAGAGAGGTAGTTGTTTTACTAGTAATTTTAATATTTTTAATATCTGGTCTTGTCTTATTTACTAAGACCGCTACTGCGGGAATAACTGGCGCAGCTGTTGGCATCCAAGTTTCAACCATTACCACTTGTGCTGATGTTTTGAATACGGCTGGTGAGACTTATCAGCTTGGAAACAATATCAGTGCCGATGGAACTTGTTTAACTATTCTTGCTAATAGCATCGTTATAGATTGTATGGGTTATGCTATTAATTATAGTAAAGTTAATGATGGCACGGGTATTAACAATGCTGGTGGATATGACAACATTATTATTAATAATTGTATTATCCAACAATCGATAATTGGAAATACTTATACCGACGGTATTACTTTTTATGGCGTTACCAACGGCACAATACGAAATAATTATATTTTTCCTAAAGGAGAGATTAGTAACGGAATAGTTCTAGGGAGTTCAGAAGACAATACTATTCTTAATAATACGATTGGTACTACTTCTGTACTTGCTGTTGGCACTGGTTCTGGAATCGTACTTAACGGAACTACGCCTTCCAGAAACAATTTTATTATAAACAATAATTTTTCCGTCCGGGCTTACAGCATCTTACATCTCGGCGGTTTAGTTAACACCTTGAGTTACAATAATTCCGTTGGAGCAATCAATTGGAGCAATACAAACATTACTAATGCGGTTAACCTTTCTTTAGGGTTAAATGTTTTTTTGAAAAATAATGTAGTGGGTTTTGCAAATTTACCCTCCAGTACTGCATCCGATCAAGCATTTAATCTTAATAAAACTGCAAGTATTGAACTTAAAAATTTAACGTATCAACAAACTCCAGATTTATTGAAATCCGGAGTGCGCTGTGATAATAGCCCCGATCCAACATTTAAATGTAATATTTCATATGATCCAACATCAAAAATTTTATCTGCTAACATAACTTCTTTCAGCAACTACAGCACCGAAGAGAATGATCCACCAAATGTAACAATTAATGTCCCCCTAAATGGTTCTAATTTAAGTTTGAAGATACAAGATTTTAATGCAACCGTCTGGGATCTTCATTCTAATGTAAACGTTACTATTTTTATGTTTAATAACGGCACTAATCCATTTAACTTAACTGCTAGTAATTCTAGCGGCACTTGGAATGTCAGCGTAAATACTTCCAGATTCAAGGAGGGTTCGCAGGGTGTAACG
The DNA here is from genome assembly GCA_964360115.1 of uncultured Methanosarcinales archaeon. Classification (GTDB taxonomy): domain Archaea; phylum Nanobdellota; class Nanobdellia; order Woesearchaeales; family GW2011-AR9; genus JACPIL01. Next base: position 4,179 of record CAYHVV010000097.1, read on the forward strand.
GTATTTGCTAATGATACATATAACAACATTAATAACACCCAATACATTAATTTCACTGTTGATCGCAGCGCGCCGACCGTTGCTTTCGCAAACCCAACCAATGGCAGCAACTTCAGTGCCGTAACACAACAATTTAGTCTGTCAATAGTTGAGAGTTTTACTAAAGTGCAGACAGCACTATTTATGTTCAATACCAACACTACTCCTTTTAATGCGACAGCTGTTTTTTCCGGTGGTAATTGGAATGCAAATGTCAATCTCTCTGCATTCCCCCAAGGATTGCATACAGTAATTGCTTATGTTAATGATACTGTTGGAAATTTGAACAATACTGTAAATATTTCGTTTACGGTAGATAAAACATTTCCGAATGTAACTCTTAATTTCTTGAACAATCCTGTCGATTACAGCAACTTCAGCATCCGGTCAAGCAATCAAACATTCAATGCTAGTGTCTTTGATGCTCTCCTGCAAATAGATACGGTTTACTTCTGGTTTGATAACGGAAC
>CAYHVV010000098.1:0-4671 GCA_964360115.1 uncultured Methanosarcinales archaeon
CTATTCCCGCAAACCTTATATATTTCTAATCTATTCTTTCTGACATGAAAAAGATGTGGTTGTTGTCAGTTCTATTAGCGCTTCCATTAGTGTCTGCTGCAGGACCTTTAGAATTTGTAGGCGGGGTCTGGAACACAATCTTATCTATTGGCAGCATATCTTTTCTTCAAGGTTTTGGGTTAGTCGCATTTACTAGGATATTGATTTGGATTTTAACTTTTGCCCTATTTTTTGCAGTGATGTCGTTTTTAGGAGCTGGAGGCGAAAGCGGAAAAAATACATTTGCATTTCTAAAAAGAAATCAAGCGATGGTTATAGCAGCAGTTCTTGCAACTATTTCTGCAATCTTCCTTCCCGCAGCAGCAATCTTAGCAGTAGGAACTGGCTGGGCGACTGCAGTAGGATTGATACTTCTCGGCACTCCTATTCTTGGTTTAGGTTATGTGTTGTGGAATATTCCCGGTAAAGATGCAAATGGTAAAAGCCAAGAAACCCGGGGCACAGTATTACTTAAATTGCTTCTTTCTATGTTACTTTTCTGGATATTAAGCGCCATGAATTATTCTCTTCAATCTGAACGCGGAGTAGATATCGGTTCTGCCAGCGTGGCTGGCACAATGGCTAATTTCCTTGCCTGGGCGTTGTACATCGCCAGCATCATGATTTTATGGTATATCGTGAAATTTTTTCTGGTTTCTCGTCCCACGGATGAAGAAATAGCTAAAAGCGATAAGGACTGGCGCGAAGGCGGAGAAAAGGCGAGAAAATGGCTTGGTCAGAAGCTGGATAATCAAAAGGCTCGAGAAGAGAACGCTAGGCGTGTACAAAATGTCAGAGAACCAAAATCATATTTGATCAATGCTATTGATGCTTGTGAAGGGCTGCTTACTGCTCTATATCGCAGCGCACGAACACCAGAAGAGCGAAAAGTTGCTGTTGATAAAGCTGAAAAGCAATTAAAGCATTTGAAAAAGAATTTGAAAAAAGCAGTTCGCAGTTTACGCTATCTGCGGCGGAAAGAAAAAGGAAAAATCTACGAAGTGTTTGATAATTTATATTCTCATGCGGGTGTAGCTCTTTCAACCGCAAGAAATGTTTCTTTGCCCAAACCTACTGCAGAAAATTGGGAACAGTCATTAGCAGCAATACATGGCGGAATCATGGGGCCTCAAGGAGTACGAAGAATCTGTGGAGCAATCATAAGGGCTCTCGATGCTTTCGTTGAACATCAGGAAACGCAATTATCACAAGCTACTGCGTCGCATCGAGCAGAACAGCAAACGCAAGAGAGAGCACAGCAGCAAGAACAGAGGCAGGAAGCAGCACAAACCAGGGCTCAGGTACAAGCAGAAGCTCGAGGAAAAAGAATGGCTTCAAGGCCAGTAGGAGTAGTAAGGAAAAAAAGATAATTTACGCAGTTTCTTCGTAATAGAATTCATGAACCACAACTTGTTCTATTTCTTTATTAGCATCATATTCAGTCACGAAGAAATATTTTGTTCCTGGATTTAGTTCTCGTGGTTCTTTATCAGCTAAGTAGAACACGGGAACTTCTGTGCCATCAACAGTGACTGTTTCAGTTGTTTCTTGCTTCAGGAAATCGTCAATAGTCTTGTAGCCAATTTGTCCATTATGAAGATGTCCGCCATGTACTGCTTTAGCCTTCGCTGCGTATTCTGTGGTTATATCACTAAGCGGACCAACAAGTCCAGGATATGCTCTTTTACAGCTAGGGAGTTTATGAGTAAGATAAATGTCTACTTCATTTTTATCACCTAAGCGTTGGCGTTCTGCTTGGTTGTAAGCGAGCACTACTTTTCTAAGTTCAATGGTCTGTTCTAACTGAGCTTGCATTTCGCGCAATTGTTCTTCGGAATAATTCGGTTCTTCTTTTTTAGCGATTTTTTCTAATCTTTCATCCTGTCCGTCTGCTAAATTCTTTTGGAGCTCGTTTTCTGCTTTACTCAGCTCGGATAAAGAATATCCTGATAGGTAAGGGATAAAATATTGTTTAACCAGGGGCAAGAATTTACCATAGAACGATGGAATTTCAATAGGCGTTGTGTTGATATCACCTTTTAATATAAATTCTAAACCGGTTTTTCCTTTAATTGCGGCTTTGTTTATTTTATCTAAGAAAGTTACCTTATTTCTAAGAACATCATAACCAAAAGTTAGATCATGATTTCCTAATACACCATAAACCGGAACTTCCATCCTGCTAAGTTCTTCAGCGTGTCTTTGATAAGATTCAGTAGCTGTTTTAGCAACAACTTCTGATTGTTTAGTTTGAATTATATCTCTCAGGGTTTCAAATTGTTTTCTTACCCCTTCATCTAAACTGCCTAAATCAATCTTACCTTCTTTTTGGTGTTTTGCTACCAAAGTTTCAAATTCCTCTGCTTTGGCTTTTATAGTGCCGTTTTCAAGAAGTTGCTTTAATGATTGAACAATCTGGTGAGCAGTTCCGTTTTTATTTTCAGGATCTGTGTCAATAAAATCTCCCGTAACAAAAACGGCATCGATGGCTTGATCATTATCCTTTTTACTGACAAGGTATTGGGCAATAACTTCGTATTTTTCCCAATCATCATGAATATCCGTTAGATGTAAGGTTCTTAATTCTGTCATTTTAGAATAAAATAAGCCAATACTTTATAATTTTAACCACTCAAAAGTAAGAATTAATTAACTTTCACTTTCTTTCCGAGAGCTTGTCCAGGCAGACCTTTTTCAGAGAACTGCGCTTTAACGCTGCCGGTTTTTCCATGCAGACCAGTTATTCTTCCTTTGATTTCTTTTCCAGAAGAAGAAGTCCAAGTTACAGTTTTACCTACTAATTTAACTGCTGCGTCTGCAGAACTGGCTACTTTAAGCACCATCTGCTTTTCATGAATATGGTGTCTTCCTTGTCTGAAATTTACGATTGTTGCTTCCATGGCTTCTCTGGAATGGCGGATATTTATAAAGATTTTGTTTAGAACGGGCACAGTCGTATCCTGAAACTATTTCCCTTCGATAGATAAATTCTTTTCATTTTACTAAGCCTCCGTCCTCATTTTTCCTGCGTATTGTCTCGATAAGTTTAGCTCTGGTTAGTTTCATAACCCTAAAAAACTTGTTGTAGGGAAATGGTTTTGGGATAACACAGAACCTTAAAAAAAATCATAATGCTTAAAAATCACCGCCCCCTAATCTTATCGATGAGAATAGCCTTAATTACCAGAAAATCAAACGTAACCAAGGAATCTGCCCATATTACTGCAAACAGTTTCGCTGCAGAGTTATCCAAATTTTGTGAAGTTACAATCATTTCTAGTAAAAAGGTGAGAGAGCTGTTGTTGAAGATAAAATCACAATCAACACAATTTAATATCATCCATAATTTTAGCGCTTCGCCATTGTTTGTGTTTAAAACCATCCTTGCCAAAAAACATCACAAAAATGCGAAAACAGTTCACACTCTCAAATCATATTCTCGTTCAGTATTAGGTTCATTATATCTTTCCAGAATTCTTAACCTTGTTGACGTAGTGACTGTGCATACACAAATTATGGCAGAAAAAATTAAGAATCGTGGAGTAAAGAAAGAGAAGATTCAAGTTATCCGTTCTCATATTGATACCACTAAATTCATTCCGTTAAATAAAGAAAATTTGAAAAAGAAGTATGGGTACACTAATCAAAAGATAGTTTTTTACTACGGAAGTACCTATTTCAAAAAGGGACTACAAAATTTGATTCGAGGAAGCTCTCTTATAAAAGCACAGATCATAATCGCACCTAGGGATTATCCTAATCAAGAGTTTTTTAACTCAATAAAAAACAAGCCTAACATTAAAGTAATTACTGAAGATATTAATGTTGTCGAATATGTAAATCTTGCTGACATCATAGTTTTGCCTTATCTGGATTTGACTGCGACCGAGGGAAATCCTTCTTGCCTATTGGAAGCAATGGCTTGTAAAACACCAATAGTAACCAGCGATCTTCCTGAATTACGTGAAATTGTTGAGCCGGAAAAAGATGTTCTGATGGCCAGACCAGGAGATGTTACATTGTTAGTTATGCAGATAAATAGATTATTAAACAATCCTCAATTAAGAACAAAAATAGCAGAAAGTGCATATTCAAAATCAAAACAATTTGATGTTAGAATAATTACGAAACAGTTTTTAGATTTATATCAGCGATTACAGACCAAATAAGAAACTCACCCCATAATGGATTACAGCTACCCTTCGAATTAAGCTATGTTTCATAACAGGGGTTATATTTTCTAAGATTTTTTTTCTAGTTATTTTAGATTTGCATAATTTCTGTTTACGCTTACAGCTACTGCCAGCCCCCTATTTACTAATCCCTCTGTTGGATTACTGTTTGAATCTTTTTTCCCAAGCATTTTTATTTTAATTATTGGATGTCTTTTGAGAAACAATTTTACTTCATCTGTTTTATGATAGGTAGCCCGGTCAACAAAGAGAATTATTGTCTTAAGCTTATGCCACTTTGCATAAGCAACAAGATTCGATAAGTGCTTGCGAAACTCAATATTTCTTCTACGTGAAAAACAGTTCCGAACAATCTTTTTCTTTGGCCAGAAAAGAGTGATAAAACACAGAGTGTCTTAGAAAACGAATGATATAAATAATAGTTCTGCTTTTCTTTAAG
>CAYHVV010000099.1:0-4615 GCA_964360115.1 uncultured Methanosarcinales archaeon
ATAGTATATCACCAAAGTGATATACGTTATGTAAACTAAATACGGGATAGCACAAGGCAAACATTTATGAACAATCTTTATAATTCAGCTTACATCAATTATAGGAAAATAGACAGATGTTATTAAAAATTGTCACTGGAAAATTACGGGAAGTGTATAAAAAAATTGTGCCTGGCACAATGCTGCATGTTGATCAATTAATGAATGAACGTCGAACCAACAAAGAGCTGTGCAGTCAGAGTTTTTATACTGCGGATGGAGTAATTTATTTTCTTAACGGCGCTCGGAAAGTACCTGTTCTGGTCATGACTCGAGAGGTTCATAATCCTCTTCTTAAAAAAAATAATGGGGATTTTGCACAATTCGCAGTTAAGGAAAATTATCCTGTTTTGCAGTCAGACTTTGAACAAGCTCTCATAGTTCCAGATACTGTGCTCATTACTTTGCCCAACTTACGCTTACGCAAAAATAAGACAGAGTGGTGTTATCTAGCAATCGGTACAACTTCAGCAGAATATGCCCGATTAAATTCCGAAGAGCGGAAGCTTGCTGAACGAGTGTATGGTCAAGGAAAAGATTTTACACAAAATATGAAAATGTTCAAAGACTCTAAAATTAGTGAAACCAGAATTTATGTTCTTAATCCTGCTTATGTTCGCAAACATGCGCGAGATGGAGCAATTGCACGGATCCCGTGGCTTAATAGTTTCAATGGTAATTCTTTTTTCAGTGCAAGTGATCGCGACATTAGTCTTCCTAATAGTGTTTGCGGACATGTCACTAGAGCAAAGCGGCCAAGGCGCTCGCAAAGCGTATGTGCGAAATAAAGATTCCTAATAAACAGCGTTACCTAGCCACTAGACGACAAAATACCTTACATATTTTTACGATTCTAAGCAAGCCACACCACCGGATAGTTTTTTAAAGTAAGGGTTTTTTTAATCAACGGTAATAAAAATGTCAACAAAAAAAGAACAAGAAGCACTCGATTATCATGCAGAAAAAAAGGGGAAAATAGGCACTTTAATTAAAGTTAAATGCGCAACTCAAAAAGATTTATCTTTGGCTTATACTCCAGGTGTAGCTGTTCCCTGCAAGGAGATAGAAAAAGATCCTTCTCTTGCTTACAAATATACTAATAAAGGCAATTTAGTTGCTGTGGTTAGCAATGGCACAGCCGTTCTCGGTTTAGGAGATATCGGACCGTTAGCAGGAAAACCGGTGATGGAAGGAAAAGTAGTCCTATTCAAGAAATTTGCAGATGTTGATGGAGTAGATGTCCTGATAGACAGTCACGATGAAAAAGAAATAATCAACGTTGTAAAATTAATCTCTCCTACCTACGGAGGAATAAATCTTGAAGATATCAAAGCGCCGGAATGTTTCCGTGTAGAAGAGGAATTAAAAAAATTAAATTTGGGCATACCTGTTTTTCATGATGACCAGCACGGAACAGCAATAATCTCCGGAGCAGCTTTAATTAATGCTCTTGAAATTTCCGGAAAAGAGATATCCAAAGTAAAGATAATTTATTCTGGAGCGGGAGCCGCAGGAATTGCCTGTGCAAAATTTCATGAGAAACTCGGAGTAAAAAGAGAAAATATGATTATGGTGGATAGCAAAGGGGTAATCCATAAAGAAAGAAAAGATTTGAATAGTTATAAAGAGTATTTCGCCTCGAGAACAAAAGCAAGGACGCTTAAAGAAGCTATTGCTGGAGCAGATGTTTTTGTAGGTGTGTCAGGAAAAGATATTTTAACTCCGGAAATGATTCTTTCCATGGCTGATAATCCCATTGTTTTTGCTTTAGCCAATCCCGATCCTGAAATAAGTTACGAACTTGCAAAAAAAACAAGGCAGGATATAATTATAGCAACGGGAAGGAGCGATTTTCCCAATCAGATAAACAACGTTTTAGGTTTTCCGTTCATATTTAGGGGAGCATTGGATACCAGAGCAACACAAGTTAATGAAGAGATGAAAATAGCTGCTTCCCGCGCCATAGCCAAGATAGCAAAACTGCCCGTGACCAAAGATGTTCTTCAGGCATACGGCATAGAAAAACTGGAATTCGGCAAAGATTATATTGTCCCCAAGCCATTTGACAAGAGAGTTGCAGTTGAAGAAAGTTTTGCTGTTGCGCAAGCTGCAATAAAGACTGGAGTAGCAAGAATCAATTTAAATCTAGATCTATACCGGACCTTTCTCGAAGAGAAATTTTTGAAGTAGTTTCTCTTTAAGTTTTTTCTTTAAGTGGTTTAAGTGTAAAATATAAAAATTCTTACCAAAAGTATTTAAATGAATTCTCATCTTAAAAAAGTAAAATGACAGACAGGCAAGTTGATGAATTTTTTTTGGATTTTATAGTAAAAAAGTTTGAATCCGATAGTGGACTAAAAGATTTGGTTGGTGTAACAAAACCACTTATTAGTACTGGACAAAAAGAATATAGTATAAATGATTTAGTTGATGAGATGAGACGAGGAACAAGAATTGGAAAGAGGTTATATACTGCACTATACGGAATCCATGAGAATGAATTTAATGATTATTTGGCGAGTAAAAAGCCAAGCTTAGATGAATAGATACTTAGTCTGAACGATGTTTATTCTATAGGCCGGCAACGTAGAGAGGCAGATTGGCAATTGCGCTAACGTCTATTATATAGTTTGATTCTAAAGGAAACTCACTATATATCCTTCAGTAGATAAATAATTATAAAGCGTTTTTATCTTGTTCCCTGATTGTAGGGGGTGGTCATCATGTATAAGGTTCCTTTAGCTGAAATTAAACAGAAGATTCTGGACAGCGGAAAGCTCGGAAGTGAAGAATTAGAACTGAAATTAAAAGCAAAAATTAACGAACTTTCCGGCCTTATCAGTGAAGAAGGAGCAGCGCACATCATCGCCAACGAATTAGGCGTGGAAATTGTTTCTACAGCACAAAAAAAATTGAAGATTAAAGAAATTTATTCTGGCATGCGCAACGTTACCACATTAGGGAAAGTAATGCGTAAATTTGAGACGCGCGAATTTTCTAAGGAAGATCGCAGCGGCAAGGTCTGCTCACTTATTATCGGAGATGAAACCAGCACTATCAGGGTAGTTTTCTGGAACGACCAAGTAGATTTGCTAAAAAATGTTTCAGAAGGCGACATCTTGCTGGTAAAAGACGCTTATGTGCGGGAAAATAATAATGGCAAGGAAATTCATATGGGCAACCAAGGGAGCATGGAAATTAATCCGGAAGGAGAAAAAATAGATTCCGTGCGGGAAGCAGCGGCCCATGAACGAAAAAAAATAGGCGAGCTTCAGGACGGAGCTGGTGCAGAAATTGTTGGCACAGTCGTACAAGTTTTCGATCCTCGTTTTTTTAATGTCTGTCCGGAATGCAGCAAGAAAGTAACTGAATCCAGCGGAGATTTTAGTTGTAATAGCCATGGAAAAGTAAAACCAGCATTGTCATATGTAATGAATTTAGTTCTTGATGACGGATCTGGCAATATCCGCGGGGTGTTGTGGAAGAATCAAACCACTCATCTGCTAGGGAAGACGGAAGAGCAGATAGCTATATACAAAGAAAATATCTCTGCTTTTGAAGAAGTTAAAACTGATTTATTAGGTGAGCAACTTAAATTGCTGGGCCAAGTTAAAAAAAATGAAATGTTTTCACGCCTAGAATTTAATGTACAGATGGTTTCAAGAGCGAAACCAGAAGAAGAATTAGCTAGGTTAGAGAAGGTGTAGGATATGGACAAGCATATTCAACAGAAGCTGTTGGAAATGGGTTATGATGCTGAAAAAGTACAACCAGGAAGTTACACTGATATTTGTACTATTAGCGAAGGGCACTTAGAAGGGTTAGTTTTGTTCAGTGGAAGGGTAGTAGCTAGAGATAATATTTTTCATGCTCTTCAAGATAATTATTTGTTGGTAAATAATGTACGTACTGAAAGTAGGGTTTCTTTGTATATCTCCCCGTTAGAAAAACGTTTTGAAAATGACGGATTATACTTTAAAGATATTCAACCTACTGACAGAAGATATATAGAGGTAGTAAGCAGCAACTCCTTTAATTTAGTTATAGAAGATGTGCGGAAACGTAATCTTGCCGTATTTGAATTCTTTGTGAAAGGGGAAATGTTGTATGTGCCGAAGCGAAAGTAAGAAAATTATAATTCTGCTTGTTGTTAAGACCATTAAAAAAATTGGAGTTATACCAAAAGTCCTAAGATTCCAAACATTCAGGACTTTTGTATATCCTAAAAATCCCGATTTAATGTTCGGAAGTCAAGGATTTTTAGTATAAGCTAAACTACATTTTGGGTTTGCTACATTTTGCGTTTGGAGTATCTCCAGTACAAACGCCGGGACTGCATAATACCGGTATGTTTTCATACCCAGCAGTTTCATTAATTAACCTGGTGCACAATATCTTAGTTTTATCTGCACAAGTAGCTTCTATAGTTTTCTCTGGACATTGCTGAATAGTAGAAGTTTTTGTCGGTCGTAATTTTTCCACAGGGTTAAGCCTACCTGCCTGCCCGGTTCCACAACCGACAACAAACATAGAAACTATTACTAAACTTAAAACAATTAAAAACATTTTTCTCATT
>CAYHVV010000100.1:0-4583 GCA_964360115.1 uncultured Methanosarcinales archaeon
TGCTGGTTATATTATGCCAATGACACGTCGGGAAATATGGCAAATTCGTCAGTGAACTGTTTCACAGTAGCGAATACTTTCCCAACCCAGTCAACGCCAGTCTTGAATTCAACCAATCCAGCTACTAATGACACTAACCAGAACTTGACTGCATACAATATTTCTACTGCGGATATTGACGGCGATTCAATCAAGAATATTTTCAATTGGAAAATTAATGGCGTGCCTATTGCTGTATTGAATATGCCGTTTGAACAGCTAAACGGCACTGGCGGAGTTAATGGTAATGCACGGGATTATTCTGGTAAAGGAAATAATGGATCTGTGTCTGGAGCAACTTGGAATGCAACCGGAGGTTTTGATGGGAAAGGAGGATATCAGTTTGATGGAATCAATGATTATGTTACAATAAATAATTCAGACACTATTAATTTTTATAATAACTCATTCACTATCTCAATGTGGGTGAAGCAAAGTATTGTCAATAATTGGAAAGTGCTTTACGGCAAAGGCAGCAGCGCAACTGCAAATAATGTGAGGTTTTTTATCACTTCAGCAAATGGAGTTGCCTTATTTTGGGGTTCAGATGGTCAATTCTATACTATTTCCACAATAACAGCGCCCACTCAAAACAAATGGTATCATGTTGTTGCAGGGATAGATGCTGCAAATAAAAGATCTTTTTATGCCATCAATGGCGTTTATGAGAGTTTTGCTGAGTCGACAATATATAATCTGAACAATTCATTGAACGCAACCATAGGGTTAGATTCAGCTTTAGCTTACGATTTTAACGGTAGTATTGACGATGTCATTATTTTCAATCGTACTTTATCTGCTCAACAAATCAATGCATTATACAACAACCGCACTGATTTAATCGTCGCAAATGAAACAATTACCGGACAGAACTGGTCAGTAGAAATAACTCCTAACGACGGTTATGATGATGGACAGACATTAGAATCTAATGGTGTGCTGATCATTGATAAAATAAGTCCAACTTTCAGTGGCGCTGTCAACACTTCACCTAACTTCAGAAGATACCAGAATTTCACTGCAAATATTACGATAAGTGATGATGTTGCATTAGATTATTACATCTTCTCCACTAACGCTTCGGGAACATGGACTAACATTAGCACGGTTGACATCTCTGGAGCTGTATATAGCGCCAGTGAGCAAGCAAACATTTCAACTGCTAGAGGAAGTCAAGTCTGCTGGTTGTATTATGCGAATGACACGTCTGGAAATATGGCAAATTCGTCAGTAAATTGTTTCACGGTGGCGAATACTTTACCCACACACACAACACCTATCTTAAATTCGACTAATCCTGCCACGAATGATACTAATCAGAACTTGACTGCATACAATATTTCGTCTGCTGATATTGATGGAGATTCGATTAAAAGCATATTCAATTGGAAAGTCAATGGAACACCGATTGCAGTATTGAATATGCCGTTTGAACAGCTAAACGGCACTGGCGGAGTTAATGGTAATGCACGGGATTATTCTGGTAAAGGAAATAATGGATCTGTAAGTGGAGCTGTTTGGAACGCTACTGGCGGTTATGACGGAAAAGGAGTGTATATGTTGGATGGAATTAATGATGCTCTTTCTATTGCTGATAATGCTTCTATAGATTTTGAGAATAGTGATTTTAGTATAATACTTTGGTTAAAATCGGCTCACACTACACCCTCTGCAGTGGAACGATTGTTGTTTAAACGTGATGGAAGTTCAGGTTACGATTTGTACCTTAATGCGGGTGGTGTGTTAAATACTTATCTGGATGATACTCGTTTTACTGGTGTAACAATAAGTTCAGGCACGGTAGTAACGGGACTTCATGACGGAGCATGGCACCACCTCGGTGCAGTAATTAAATATTACAACGATACTTATGTGAATTACAGCCTGTTTAAAGACGGAGCTTTTGTAGCGTCAGGATTATATAATGCGCGCAATTTATCTAATACTGGTGCTTTACTTATAGGAACTTCTGGGGCGTCGAATTACTTTAATGGAACTATTGATGAATTGATAATATTCAACCGTTCATTATCTGCTCAACAAATCAATGCATTATACAACAACCGCACTGATTTAATCGTCGCAAATGAAACAACTAAAGGTCAGAACTGGTCGGTAGAAATCACTCCTAACGATGGTTATGATGACGGACAGATGCTGGAATCGAATGGTGTGCTTATCGGCAACGTTCCGCCTCCTGCACCAGTACTAGTTTCGCTCGGAAATGGAAACACCACTACTTCCAGGACGCCTACTTTTGTCTGGAATAATTCCGTTGATGTTGACAGCGATTCAAACATCAGTTATAGATTAGAAATAGACAATAATGCTGACTTTAGCAATACAGAAGTTAATGTCAGCGGCATTATCAATACCACCAATAGTAATACTACTTACACCATCAACACCGAATTAAATGTGGATACGACTTACTTCTGGCGGGTCTTTGCCTACGATCAGACTGCCTACGGCGTGAACTCCACCATTAAGAACTTTACAGTTCAGTCTTACCTTTCAATTAACGTAACAGATAATTCAGTAGCCTTTGGAACTCTTAACAATGGCGCAAATGTCAGCACACCTAACAATGCTTCCCCATTCAGGGCAGAAAACATTGGTAACATCATCGCTAACATCACCGTTACTGCAACGAAGTTTTTCGACGCCGTATCTATGCCTTCGACATTTTATTTATTCAAGATCAGGGCAAATGAAAGCAGCGCATTCAACGCCAGCCTTTCATCAATTGATTGGACACAGATGAATACCACCAGCAATGTGTTCCACGTGGCAAATTTAGACTGGCATAGTATCAGCAATGACTTTATAACCGACCTTAATGTTTCGGTTCCATTAAATGAATCAGCAGGAAGCAAATCATCGACAGTAACTTTCACAATAACGGGATAAAAATGAAACAAAAAATAATCATCTGGATCTTGGCTCTTTTACTGATTGTCCAGTTAGCCACGGCTATCGGAATTAGGCCGGCAAGAACTAACCTCGCCGTTGATGATTATGATGAGAACAATATTAAAATTGACGGCAAGTTCTGGGTGGTCAATAACGATCATCGGGAATTCACCGTTGATGTCTATGTTGATGGAGAGATGGGTGAGTTTGTGAAATTAAAGACTGATGACAAAAAATTAACTTTCCGTCCGGAAGACGATGCTAAGGAAGTTGAATTTGAAATCAAATTCAAAAAAGAGGAAGTTCCCCCAGGAACAGCTATTGCTAATATAGTGATTGAAGAAAGATTTGAAAACTCTCAGGCTAATGTCGTTTCTTCAAAACTGATCTTGAAACATAAAATAAATTTTGTCGGGCCTTACCCAGACCTTTATATCGAAGGGTCTATCAACTTCCACGAAAAAGGAAATGAAGTAGAATTAGTAGCAGAAGTAAAAAATCTAGGAAAGAAAGATATCAAGGAAGTACAAACTACATTTTATGTTAACGATAAAGAACAAAAAGAACACGAATTAGAAACGTCTGCCGCCAGTCTTAAAACAAAAGAAACAAAACTGCTTACTGCCACCATCGAAAAAGACAATTTTAACAACGCCGGACAGTATGAAGTTTCTGCCGTGACTAAATATGATGACCAGACCTTAGAGTTATACAAAACATTGCTTATCGGAAGACCAGAAGTGGACATCACTTATTTTGATAAATACCTTATTGCCAACAGAGTAAACCAATACACGATGGATCTTCTTAACAAATGGAACCAGCAAATACGCAATGTCTATGTCGAGGTAAATGTCTTAAAGGGAGGAAATAAAATTGACTCTTTCAGGACCAGATCAGTAGACCTTGAAGCTGAAATGATGCAGAGAGTTTCCGATTACCTGGATGCTAAAGACAAAGGACCGGGAGAATATACTTTTGAAATGACTGTATACTTCTGGAGTTTGGTAAGGATGGATGAAAAGAAGTTTACTTTCCACACTGACCTAGTTACAGAAGAAGAAGCAAGAAAACTTAATCTCGTTCCGCCGGCATTGACCGGAGCAGCTGTTGGCATGGGCGGTGCATTCTCAGCTATTGCCGGTTGGCTGTTAGTAGGAATATTGCTGGGCATTATCGGATTCTATGCCGCTTGGAGATATATGAATAGAAAAAAGTATGAGTAAACTTTGTCCTGACTGTTTTCAAGTACGGGGTAGTTGGAATATTTGAATAATTCATAACACTTCCCTAAGAAACTGTGAAATGCAAGAAATACGAAACCCATCGTATTTCTGCACTGAAAATAAACACAGAAATCCTAAAATCGCTTACCCACCGTTCGCTACGCTCACTCCACAGCAGAGCTGTGGGGTATTCGGCGATTTTCAAGACGGATTTCTGGTCATTCCTCGCTGCTAATCGTTGCAGAGCAACGGGTATTAGACCCAGCGAGGAATAAATCGGTGTTTATTTTCAGGTGGTGGAATTTTAGTCTTAAATAAAATTTAATATTATCGAAGATTCTTTTTTTCAAAGTTCACTATACTAAAAAAAAGTGCTCGTAAAAATCTTCTTGAAAAAACCGTGCT
>CAYHVV010000101.1:0-4567 GCA_964360115.1 uncultured Methanosarcinales archaeon
TACTTCAATATCAGTGCTTAAATCTGCACTAACCATAGAGACAGTCAGCAAGCTAACGACAAACAATGCCATTAAACTTAGTAATTTTTTCATTTTATTCTCTCCTCCAAATCCTTTTTCAAGGTTTGAGCGTTATTTTGTTATTCCCAGAAAATACCTTGCTGGTAATCTTCTGGATCAAAACCATTTTGGTTTTTTGTTGTGAAGCACTCTTAGTCATATTCAAGCGTACTTTGAGGCTTTTACCACTTCAAAATGGGTCCGTTATTTAAATGTTTCGGATTTTAGTATCATCGAGTAGGAACACACAGGCACTACTGGAAAGTGTTACTAGTTATATGTACTAATCTATAGGTTGAAGTATGGTAATGTGAGTTCTTAGCGGTAATCTTGATTATATACCAGCCAGGCTGCACTTCTTCTGGAATGGGCGCAGAGACGATTTTGCTCACGCCTTTGTTCTTTAATAAGCTGAAATCGCTGGTGCTGCCGAAGATTCCTTCTTCATAAATAGTGGCTTGAATTTCAACATCTTCGAGGTTAGTTTTTCCATTATTGAAGATGTTTACATTAACAATCATCAGATTTCCAGCCAGGACAGTATCTTCTACTGTTACAGACTTAAACTTGATATTAGTGAACGGAAATGGTACTGATGGAACTGGGGGATTTTCTGCATCTGTCTCATCATCATCATTCTTGTTAGTACACCCTGGATCATTAGGGAAATCTGCTTTTCCGTCCCCATCATTGTCAACTCCATCGTTACATTGAGGCAGGTCTACTGGGTCATCTGTTTCATTGTCATCAGTTTGATCGTATGTTCCAGGATTGTTTGGGTTTCCATCGCTATGGCAGCCAGGATCATTTTCATCTGCCTTTCCATCTCCATCATTGTCAACTCCATCGTTACATTGAGGTAAGTCTACTGGATCATCCGTTTCATTATCATCGTTTTTATCAGTACAACCTGGATCATTAGGGAAATCAATCTTTCCATCCCCATCGTTGTCAATACCATCATTACATTGAGGCAGGTCTACTGGGTCATCTGTTTCATTGTCATCAGTTTGATCGTATGTTCCAGGATTGTTTGGGTTTCCATCGCTATGGCAGCCAGGATCATTTTCATCTGCCTTTCCATCTCCATCATTGTCAACTCCATCGTTACATTGAGGTAAGTCTACTGGATCATCCGTTTCATTATCATCGTTTTTATCAGTACAACCTGGATCATTAGGGAAATCAATCTTTCCATCCCCATCGTTGTCAACCCCGTCATCACATTGGGGTTTATCTACCACAAGATCTGTAACTGTAATAATAATAGTCTCAATATCTTTGCCGCCAAAATATTTGTTTCCTAATTTATCCACCACTTTGAAAGTTACCGGATATACGCCGGCTTGTTCATCTGTAGGGGTCCATTTGAATTTTCCAGTATCTTTATCTAAAGATGCTCCTGGCGGAAGAACGCTCAAAACGCTATATTCCAATTCGTCATTATCCAAATCAACAGCGGTTATGGTGAACATCAATAATTGTTCTTCTTGAACTGCTTTGTTTCCTATAATGTTAAATAAGGGGTTTCTATTAACATCGTTAACAGTAACAGTAATCTGTTCCCAATCTGATTTCTTCTCTCCATCGTTCGCTCTAAATCTGAAATCAATATTGCGGGAAAGGCTAGGATGTTTCACAAAGTCATAATTAGGTGTCCAAGTAAATTTACCAGTGTCTTTGTTTAATGAAGCTCCAACGAAATTGATATTGTTCCAATAAAGGCAGTTGCTGCCGAATTTTACTCCGCATACTTGACCGCTATATTCAATTTTATCATTATCTTTATCTGTTGCCGAAACAGTAAATTGTAATAGATTATTTTCTGATACTTCCTTGTTTGGGATATTTTTCATATCGGGTGCGTTGTTTACAAACATCTGAACAGGTGGTGTGTCTTGGAGAACTAAATTTGATTTTACATTTAGATATAAACTTGAATCTACTAATTCTGTATTTGCATCTTTCAGTTTGATAACTATAATATATTCACCAACTTTATTCTTATAATCTTCTGGAAGCACAGTGATTACTTGATATCCTAAAGTATTAGCTACCTTTACATCTTTAGAAACAATAGTGCTGACAATCTTTCCGTCATCTTTGCTGTTGATGGTTACAGTTAAATGAACAGTTTGACTAATAGTAGAACCAAAGTAACCGGTTGCAAAATTAGCAGAATTTCCATTATAGATATTCTTACTATTAAGACCATTATCCCAAGCAAGATATTTTACGTTTCCATCCTGCTTCATCCAGTTGATTTGCGCAGTAGCGCTGACTGTTAAAAGCAGCGTTAATAATAGTACCGTAAGCAGTTTGAATCCTTGTTTCATTTTTATTCCTTATTAGGACAGTATGCGGCTCCTGCGCCGAACATACCGTAAACGTTGTCAAGATTAGTTCTAACTCCGCCGGAAAAGTTTAAGCAAGCATAAGGCAATTTAATGCGCAGACCGCCCATTCCATATCCATAAAATGAAGTTTCAGTATTATCGGAAGGGTTTGAAATGTCCGTTCCTTCTACAATATTATTGTTGATGTAATGTGCAGAATTTTCAGTGAGTTCTCTAGTAACCCAATCATGCATAATTCCATTTTCCAGTTCTAAGCCGATTCCAAATAGTCCTTTTTCACCAAGAGGAATCATGTATCCGAATGTTGATCCAACACCGATTCCCAAAGTTTCTAAGGAATAATCATTGACACCGCGCATTACTAACTGTCCAGCTAATGGACCTTCAGCAGCAGGCACTTCAATATTTTCAGTTGCAGAACTGGCGTTTCCATACCCTAAGAATCGTCCGCCCCAGTACCAGTTGGTGAAGCTAGGTTGAACGTTAAGGAAAAGACTTCCGCCATATAAATCTCCAGCAAAATCAAATTTATCATCACCAGCAGTGAAAATCTGTAAGTATCCAGCGCCAGGGCTGAATGTTAATGAAGGCAAATCTTTTTCTTCAGTTTGTAGTTGAGGAACTGAAACACCATTTGGTATTGGTGTTTCTGCTTTCAAATCGCAAGGGAAGTAAAATTGTTTAGTGTGATTTGGTTCAGATAAATTCAAAATCATTTCTGATTTCTCTAGTTTTCCGTCTTTGGTTCTTTTGTCGGCAGGAGAATCATACTTTTGTGGAAATCCATCCAATCCAACTTCACAGTAACCAGGTTTATCCTGAACAGGTTGAATCAGAACAGTAGCTTGATTATTGTCGATTAAATTTTTTTGTTGATGCCAATCATCTACATTATATTGAGACACCAAAATATCGGTGGAGTCATTAGTTTGTTTTACGTTGGTAATTTGCTCAGGTGTTGCAACTTTGGCTTCGGTTGCATAAGCAGTATTTGCAGCAAAAACTGCAGGAACAATCATTGTTTTTACTAAGTCATCAAGTTTCATTTTTAGTCTCCTTTTCTAATGTATGGTGTTTTTGGACATTCCTTTACTGCTGGGCAGACTGGGCAGGATTTAGGTGTATAAGTAACGGTGGGAGTAACGGTGGGACATTCATGCTTAGAAGGTTCATCTTTTTCTTCAAGGCAATCTTCTAATAGTCCTTTGTATAAACAGCCTTCATCTTTTCCCAAAGAATTATTACATCTGTCTACTTTTTCTTGTAACTGGCTTACTTGTGTTTTATCATAACATCCTTTGATATCAGAACATTTAGGAACTCCTGCATCACCAACATAAGTAATACCTGCATCGGCATTTTGATTAGAAATTGAAGTGTATCCGTTACAAGTCTTTAATAGCAAAGCAATTATTGTTACTATGCCCCCGCCAGCGCCAGTACCCCATAAAAAGCTTTTTCTCTTTATTGAATTGTGGTCTTTCTGCGTACAATGAAATTGATATTCTGCTCCCTCAGGAGTTGTATTTTGTTCTTCTGACATAAGAGTCCCCCAACATGTTTTAGTCACAAAGCAGTAGTGTAATATATAAATGTTTCCACTAATAAGTTACAAAAACAACAAGAACAAACTTATCTAACATTAAACGTGGAGGATAATCATTACTCCGAAAGTGAATGCCTATCTAATGTAAAGCTTGGTAATATCATCTAAAGAGAAGTTTTAATAATTCATAAAACTTCTCTAAGAGACTGTGAAATGGCGGAATTTTAGCTTTGAATAAAAATTTAATATTGTTGAAAATTCCTTTTTTCAAAGTTCTCTAAAGAATTATTTTCACAGCACTTTTCAACTTTTTTTTCCAGTTCTTCAATCCGTTCCTCATATTTATCCATCTTTTTCTCAGTGTTAAGATGATAAACGTAAGCAAAAGTACCCATAAAACCCAAGATAGCCAAACTAGCAGCGCTAGTATATATTATTCCAGCTAAAAAACCGTTGTTAAATTCGTTCCTTCCTTCCATTGGAATCATTAGTGTAAAAGATATTTTTGATTATATACTGAAAGCACTAAATTTTCGTATTTTTCAATCGTGCTTTCAGGATATCCCGAAGGCATAGTTATTATAGTTATTTAATGCCTTTGGTA
>CAYHVV010000102.1:0-4527 GCA_964360115.1 uncultured Methanosarcinales archaeon
AGCAAAAAAATGTGTTCTCTATGCTAGAGGCTAGTCTTTAGCTAAATAAGTACAATATTAGAACAGGTTTAATCCGTATGCAATCAGCAGTGGCGCAAAGACAATTGCAAATGTATTCATGACTTTAATCAGTGCGTTTAAGGCTGGACCAGCTGTATCTTTAAATGGATCTCCAACTGTATCTCCGACTACTGCTGCTTTATGCGCATCAGAACCTTTGCCGCCATGCACGCCAGATTCAATGTATTTCTTGGCATTGTCCCAAGCTGCTCCGGTGTTAGACATGAATAAAGCCATCATTAAGCCGGAAAGAATCACGCCAATCAATAATCCTCCTAATGCTTTCACACCTAAAAACATTCCCACCAGTGTAGGAGCAAGAATAGCAATCATCGCTGGCACAATCATGTTCTGCAAAGCTGCCTTAGTAACAATATCAACGCATTTTGCGTAATCTGGCTTGGCTTTTCCTTCCATCAGTCCTTTAATCTCTTGAAATTGTCTTCTTACTTCTACGACAATTTTATGCGCCGAATTTCCTACTGCTCTCATACATACTGAAGAGAAGATGAACGGTAACATGCTGCCGATAAACAATCCAATTAATACCGCCGGATTAGTCAATGAGAATTCTATCGGCGTTTCTGTTAATTTCTCTATTTCTATAGTAAATGCGGCAAATAAAGCCAATGAACCTAAGGCTGCTGAACCAATTGCATAACCTTTCGTTACGGCTTTAGTCGTATTTCCTACTGCATCTAGCGCATCGGTGATTTTGCGTACATTCTTATCTAATCCAGCCATCTCAGCAATTCCGCCGGCATTATCTGTGATTGGCCCGTAAGAATCTAAAGCAATAATTACGCCGGTTAAGGAAAGCATAGCAATAGCAGCAATGGCAATACCATAAATTCCTGCTAAGTAATAAGCTGCAATGATTCCACCACAAATAACTAATACTGGCAATATTGTTGATTCCATTCCCATCGCTAAGCCGCTAATCAAATTCGTTCCAGCTCCTGTAACTGAGTTGTCGGCAATTTGTCTTACCGGGCGATATTTAGTGCTGGTGTAATATTCAGTAATTACATTTATCAATATAGTGATTACTAATCCTACCACTGCGGCCAAAAAAAGATTCAACGGATTGTTAGTATACACTGTTACCAGATAGAATCCTACTGCGGAGAATAATCCTGCTGCTATCAATCCTTTGTATAGTGCCCACATAATATTCTTGGATTTACCTAAACGTACAAACCAAGTTCCGAAGATTGAACCTAAGATGGCGATTCCGCCTAACATCAAGGGAAATTCTACTGCATTATTAAATTGCGAAGATACAGAAGGAATCATCGCTAACAGCATTCCTGCTAACAGCGTTACAACGTAAGTTTCGTATAAATCTGCGCCCATGCCCGCGCAATCTCCGACGTTATCTCCCACGTTATCAGCGATAGTTGCAGGATTGCGTGGATCATCTTCAGGGATTCCTTTTTCAATTTTTCCCACTAAATCTGCTCCTACGTCAGCGGCTTTAGTATAAATTCCGCCGCCCACTCTTGCGAATAAAGAGATTAATGACGCGCCAAAGCCCAGGCCAACTAAAGAAGCGACATCATGTTTGAAAGCAACATAAAGAATGCTCACTGCGAATAAAGCTAATCCTACTACTGCCATTCCTGTTACTGAGCCACCTTGGAAAGCTACTTTCAATGCTTCATTCAAGCCTTTCTTGGCGGTATTAGCTGTCCGCACGTTCGCGCGTACAGAAATGCTCATTCCAACATAGCCGGATAATGCTGACAGAACTGCCCCCACTAAAAATCCGACAGACATTTTCCATCCAAAAGCAAAAAATAAAATTGCTGCAATAACGACCGCAAAATAAGCAATAGTCC
Source organism: uncultured Methanosarcinales archaeon (assembly GCA_964360115.1). Classification (GTDB taxonomy): domain Archaea; phylum Nanobdellota; class Nanobdellia; order Woesearchaeales; family GW2011-AR9; genus JACPIL01. The sequence goes on from CAYHVV010000102.1 coordinate 1,902, forward strand.
TGTACTGTCGCGCCATGAAAGCCATTGCTCCTTCTTTAATGGCATTAGAAATCTCCTGCATTCTTTCCGTTCCAGGATCAATTTTCAAAATTTTAAAAGCTAAATAACCAGCGTATACTAACGCAATCATGCTGATGATAATCGCAATCAAACCTGTTTCAATCATTTACACGCACCCCGTAGTTGATTTAATTAAATTATTTAATTATTCGCTGGAGAGATGGTTTGTTTATATATTTTACTATGAAAAGGTGTTGTCCAGAAAACCGTCTGCCTAGCCTGGTTGTTTTCTCTATTATTCCGGACAAGCCAGTTCTTACATAACTTTTATATATCTGTTTTCCAATATCATTATTGTGAAAAAAACATTATGTGCTTTAGTTTTAGCATCTTCTATGTCTTCTCTTAGTGGTTGTGGTGATATTTCTGAAACAAGTGAAGAGTTAATAACTCCCCCGGCGGTTAAAGATCCGTTTGTTTCTTTAGCGGAATGTTTAGTCAGTGAAAAAGTAAATGCACATATTTACAGTGCAGCATGGTGTCCTCCTTGCAAATATCAAGAATCGCTCTTTACTAAAGAAGCTTGGGATATTTTGAAACCAAACGATGTTATTTGTTCTGAAAATCACGGAGATGAAGTAAAAAAAAAGGTTTGGATGAAAAGATCACTGCTTATCCCACTTGGAAATTTGAAACTTACAATCAACCGGTAATTGGTGTAATTCTGGTGTATTATAATGCTTCAACCGGAAAATATTTTAATGAATTTGAAAAGTATACTCCTTGTATAATGGAATGATTTTCTAATTAAGTTGAATTTAACGGTGCGATAACATATACATCATATGCTAAAGTAATCTATACTCTGGTCGAAGAATTAAAAGTATGGATTTTTTTAAATCTTTACGGCAGACGATGGTTGCCTTGACTGCAGGGACTTTCTTGTATGCTGGGTGCGGCAGCAAAAATGAACAAAGTTTAACTGATTGCCTAATCGAAAAAAATGTTCATCTCTATTCTGCATGGTGGTGCATGCCCTGCCTACAGCAAGAACAAACGTTAGAAAAAGAATTAGGTGAAGAATGGGGTTATTTTAAAGAAAATATAGTCGTTCAATGTTATGAAGAATCAAAAATCTCGTTGGTTCAGCAATGCGAAGATAAAAAAAATAGAGTTTTTTCCCGCTTGGGAATTTCCGAACAGAAATCCGAATTGGGAGTATGGTGTCCAATCGTTGGAAAAGATAGCTAAATTAGCCGGTTGCGAGTATAATATTTAATGTATAATAATTGTATTCTCATTAATCAAAGTATAATAATTAAACTTACTCGATAAAGGTTATTTTCTTCTTCTGTCTAATGGTCAAATAAGGTTTCTTCAATCGCTTCTTTAATTCTGCATCTTGAGTAAGAACTAGGTCTCCCTTATTAGAAAGTTGCACCAGCAAATCATCTACCTTTCCTATTTTCTGTTTTTGGATTATCTGTATTTTTTTTGCTTTAATGATTCCAATTGCCAGCAAAGCGGCTTGCCGGAATTTACCTCGTTGCTCAGAAATTATTTTTTCCAATTCCTCGATTATGCCTTGTAGTACTACTATCTTATATGAAAAATCACAATCCCTTTCCAGCGCCGTAAATAGGTCTAGCTTAAATTCAGTAATAGCCATCCAGGCATTAGTGTCAATTATGATTTGTTTCATGTTCTATTTCCTGTACCCCGGCAATCCAGAAGAGGCGGGTAATACATAGCATAATCATGCAAATTATTCCTAGCAAGAGTAAAAATATGACTGATATCTCATACTCAATTGCTCCGTATAAGGCAGTAAAACTTACAAATAATATAACCATGATAATAAAAAAAAGAACGACTGTTTTACGGAACCTGATAATAGATATTTGTACCCATCTCGCAGCAAACTTTTTCCAAGCTGACGGTGGAGCGATAGCGAGAGCAGCTAAGAAGAAATAATATACTCCGAATAAAACAATGAGCAAGGATTTTAGCACTATTGCTATATTGCTGAAGGATTGGCTTATTCGAATAAAATGAAGTAATATATAATATGAACTTATCGCAAATGTTCCAAGCAAAAGAAACGTAGAAACCCAAATCTTCAACAGAAAATGCACTCCTTCCTTTATCTTTATTTTCCATTGTTTTTTTTCCTGAAACATCCAATGGCTTAACAACCAAATGCTTCCGTTAAGCAACAAAAATAATGCTGCCATTTCAGCAAAGAAAGAAAATACTTTCTTCAGCATAGACTGATAACTATTATAGATGGAAGCATAATCTGGGGTGAATGGTTCGCCCTGTTTGATCTTCTGCGAATCATAATTAGCTTTTTCTAATGGGCCAATGATTCCCTGCGTATCTTCTAAGATCTTAATCAAATATTGTGTTCCTAAAGCCAGAGAAGAAGCCACAAACAGTATTTGTAAGATTACAATTAACGTGAAGAGCAATTTATGCTTTTTGATAGAATTGAAAGTATTATGCAATCCTCTTCTTACGTAATCCATTATTAAAGAAAGAGAAAGTAAGTTTAAAGACTTTTCTGTTAGGCGTAATTGTTTAGCAGACCGAAAAATGTAAGTAGTCGTACATTTTTCTTAGGAGT
>CAYHVV010000103.1:0-4490 GCA_964360115.1 uncultured Methanosarcinales archaeon
GATTTCTATACAGTAGGATATAGATTGTTAAAAAAAATCAGCTATGCACATACGGTAAAAAACGGTCCCGTGGAACTACGAAAGAACTGCGAGTGGTCATGCTTAAGCAGAAAATCGTAAAAATCCCCTATTAAAAAATATTGTATAGAGAAAAGGTTAAAATATCTCAAAAAGTAGCTATATCAAGTGACTAAGAAAACTATTGATTTAATAGTTTTGGAGAACGATCAAGAAAAAAGAATCCCTTTTCTACAATTATCTTGGTATGAATATCCCAAGAAGACTAATGTTAAACGGCTTGCTACGCCAGAGGTTTTATCTGGAACCGGATGGCAATATACCCATACATCATTATCAAAGAATTATCTTAATGGAATAATTAAAGTCCACGACCTGTTTAAAACAATTGTAGACGATACTGACCAGCAAGATTACATCACTTACGAAAATATTGCTGCTAGACCATTTGCTTACGTTACGCAGGAAGCGTATGAAAAGATTAAACCAGTTATATCTAAAGAGAAAGATAATGACACGCTCGTTAACCCCGCAGCTCACATCTGCTGGGATAAAGGAATTTTCGTCAGTTTAAATCGAAAAAGGACATTAAATGATATGTTAGGGTTAAATGTCCATGAACATGGCCATCACATGCATTATTTACTTCGTCCAAGGCAATACACTAGTTGTGACGCCACGATGATAGAACTCATGGCCATTTTTACGATGGTTAATTGTAACTTACCTGTAAATTACCGGCCAGCGAATTATGACCCCAACACCAAAACCGGCGAAACTCCACATTACCGCGCAGAAAAATTGTTGAACCAGTTGTACCGCAAACAGGAATATTTTTATTTGAACACGGCAGACCAGTGGAACTTCTTAATGGATTTTCATGAACATCAGGAATTGCAAGAATACATAGAAGAGATGTTCTGAAAATTTCAAATACAATAATCTATCATATTACTTTACTAAAAAACACGAACTGAATGGCCAAGGCGACTTTTTCTACTAAACCGAAACTTCCAAACATTTTTAAACCCTTTTTAAAATAGAGGTGGTATGACGGAATTAATCATCACCGAGAAGCCCAGTTCTGCAGAAAAGGTTGCATTCGCTTTAGCTGATACAAAACCGTCCAAAAAGAAAAATAAGCAGTGCAGCTACTACGAATTAAAACACAATAACAAAAATATCATCGTTACTTCTGCTGTCGGTCACCTTTACGGTTTAACTGAAAAAAATAAAGAAGGCTGGAGTTACCCGGTTTTTGAGGTAGCTTGGACGCCAACTTATCTCACATCTAAAGAAAGCAGTTATGTTAAAGATTACATAGATACTATTGCTATGCTGGCAGCAAAAGCAGATGAATTTACTATCGCTTGCGACTACGACATTGAAGGAGAAGTCATCGGCTTGAATGTGATCCGCTTCGCTTGTAAACAAAAAGACAGCAACCGTATGAAATTTTCTACTTTAACTCCGGAAGACCTTCTCGAAGCATACAACCACAAAAGCAAACATCTGGATTGGGGACAGGCTAACGCCGGTGAGACCAGACATAAATTAGATTGGTTTTACGGAATCAATCTTTCTCGAGCCTTGACTGCGTCAGTCAAAGCGGCCGGTTCATACAAAGTCATGTCCATCGGCCGAGTGCAAGGTCCGGCGCTGCATATGTTGGTAGAAAAAGAAAAAGAAGTTCAAGCTTTCAAGCCTGAGCCATTCTGGCGGATTCAAGCACTTCATATTAAGAACAAGATTGAATTTGAGTCCTGGCATCAAAGAAAAATAGAAGGTAGAAAAGTTGCAGAAAAAGTAGAATTGTTTTTTAAATATTTAAAAGAAGAGAAAATAAATCTTCCAGAAAAAATAAAAGATAAATTAGTTAATATTGATACTATTAAACAAGCAAAGATTCTTATTGGAAATGAAGAAGATATACTTAAAGAGTTAAATAATTTATCAAAAAAAGTTTTAGAGCATATTAAAGATATTATTCCAGATTTGAAGAAACTGTTAGATACTGATAAATTGTGGGAGAAAGAAAAAGCAAAAGAGATTTATAATAAAATAAAAGATGCTAAAGAAGCACTCATTACCGATGTAACCAAAGCAATACACAATCAATCACCACCTACGCCATTCAACTTATCTGACCTGCAGTCAGAATCATACGCCTTATTCAAAATCACTCCTAAAGAAACTCTGGCTATCGCCCAGAGTTTATATCTAGCGGGAGTCACTTCGTACCCCAGAACTTCTTCGCAACAACTTGATCCAAAACTTGGATTCAAAAAAATCCTTACAGATCTGGCCAAGCAAACCCATTACCAGCATTTAGCTCAGGAATTACTGGAAGAAAAAGAACTCAAACCAAATAATGGGAAAAAAACAGATCCAGCGCATCCGGCGATTTATCCTACCGGACATGTGCCGGGAAATCTTAAGCCGCGGGATCAGAGACTATACGATTTAATTGTCAAAAGATTCATGGCTACCTTTTGTGCCAAGCCAGCAGTACGAGAAACCATGACCGTAGTCTTTGACGTCAAAGGAGAACCGTTCTTAACTAAAGGGACCAGAACTTTAGAAGAAAACTGGCACAAGTTCTACAAACCTTACCTGAAAGTAGAAGATATCACTCTTCCGGAAATGAAAAAAGATGAAGTCGCCCATATCACTAAAATAGAAAAACATGACGAAGAAACTCAGCCCCCGGCAAGATATAATCAATCATCTATCATCAAAGAGTTAGAAAAACGTAATCTTGGTACAAAAGCGACCAGAGCAGAAATTTTAGACACTTTATTCCGACGCGGTTATGCTGAAGGAGTAAAAATTACGGTAACCGAATTAGGTATGGAAACTGACAAGATTTTAGTGAAATATGCTCACACTATCATCGATGAGAAACTCACTGCAGATTTTGAAGAGGACATGGAAAAGATCCGCGAAGGAAAACAAAAACCAGAAACGGTGTTAGAAAAAGCCAAGAAATTTCTGACAGTATTACTAGCTGATTTCAAGAAAAAAGAAAAACTAATCGGTAAAGAAATAATTGTATCAATTCGAGAAACTTCTGATGCCGCTAATTTCATGGGACATTGCCCTAATTGCAAAGAAGGAAAATTAATGGTCAGAAGAGGAAAATTCGGCCGCTTCATCGGCTGCGATAAATATCCCGACTGTAAAACTCTTTTTAATATCCCAAAATCCGGACCGATCAAGTTTACTGGCAACATGGATGAAAAGAGTAAAAATCCTGTTGTCGAAGTAGGTTCAGGCAGAAGCAGAAGAACAGTAAGCTTGCAACAGCATGAAGATCAAAGTAAAACGCATAAAAAGAAATATGATGAAGAAGGCATGCTCTGCCCGCATTGCAAAGAAGGAAAAATGGTTCTGCGAAAAAGTTTCTACGGCGAATTTTTAGGATGCGATAAATATCCTAAATGCCAGACCATGATGAAGATCCACGAAGGAAAAGTCGATGTCAAGAATCCCGTCGTGAAGAATCCAGTAGTAAATAATGTTGCTCCAAAAGCTGACGATAAAAAGACTGAAGAAAAAAGTACTGAGAAGAAGGAAGGAAAGAAGAAATGAAGCTCAACTCTCTAATCAACATCTAATTTATATATTAGAAACATCATAATTATACCACATATACACATGTTTAATTAATTTCTTTAATGCTTTAAAAAAAGATTACGTAATGGGCAAATCATTAGTAGTGTTTTAGCGTGACTTCCAATCACGATATTTACTCTTTTCCCAAAAGGGACACGAAACAGAAGGCAGTTGCTTGGGAGCAATGATCAGATGGACTTACCTCATTTCCTTTGAAGGAAGTAATGATTTGCTTTTTTTCATTAACTATTTATTTAATTATGTAATTCTACATATATATAAATATTTGTGTTAACTACAAGATAATAATTAATTAGTTAAGAATTAGAGCTCTAAAGTAAAAACCAGCTATTTTCTTAAAGATAAATTTTTAAGCTTCTGATTTAGATGTGGTTGATGCAAGGTTCAAGAAAGGGTTAGTACCTTGGAATAAGGGTAAAACTGGAATATTAACTCCAGACCAACTGAAAAAAATGAGCGAATCCCATAAGGGGAAAAAACTTTCTGAAGAACATAGAAAAAATATGAGTGGACGCATCCCGTGGAATAAGGGAATTTCTCCATCTGAAGAGACAAGAAAGAAAATAAGTGAATCAAACAAAGGAAGAACTTCTCCTATGAAAGGTAAAAAACCATCAGCAGAGACTATTGAAAAAAGCAGATTATCTCATCTTAAGCTTGTAAATAGAAGCCAAGGAGTAACATTTTCTGAGAACCTTGATACTGATTGGGCTAGACTGTTAGGTTATTTATTGAGTGATGGATATTGGGGTAAAAATCAAACACTAAAATTTGTTAATAATAACCTAACTTCGCCACTTCTTTGATATTTCATAAAAAATAAGACAGCTGTATTA
>CAYHVV010000104.1:0-4417 GCA_964360115.1 uncultured Methanosarcinales archaeon
GGAGTTCGCAACTGGTACTTTCACCAGCGTGAAAGACTATGTGCAGCATTACAACGAACAACGGCTGCACATGAGTTTACACTATCGAACTCCAAAAGAAGTTTGGAACGATTTTAAAAATGTAAAGTAGTTTTGGGATGTAAAGCAGTTTCGGGATAACATACATAAATGTTTGCCTAAAAGAAAATCAATTCTTCCCGAAATCCAACCCTAATTTATATTGTACTGGCACAAATTTCCCTTTTTCAAAAATAGTATATTTCTGCGGGCTGTCTACACAAAAAGCTACTTTCTTTTCCTGTTCCACAAACAGACCATTTTCACAATCGCCAAAATTCCAATAGGAAGGTTTTACTTTTTCTAAACAATCCTGGATTTTTTCGGCAGATTTACATTCATTCACTAATTTTCGCGCTTCATCCTGCAATAAGAAATATTCATCAAAATTGTAATCTAGATTTATTCTAAATCCAGAATTAAGAATATAATGAGGTGCATCCTTTTGACCTAAAATAATCTCTTTATTGGTCTTGCCTATCAACTCTTTTCCCTGGCGGGAAACAGTATAACTTGCTCCTTGGTCATATTTCTTATATAGAGAATTAAATTCTGCATTAACTTCTCCGTCAACATTGAGAGAACAAAATTTCTGATCTTTATTCCAATAAGTAACTCCCCCTAATGTGCCGCAGGAAGGAGTGTCTGCAAACCCGCCTTTTCCAGCTAAAGAAAGGGCAGTTTTTCTTCCCACTTGAAGCGCAAGCTGATCTGTATCCGCTAATTGCTTTTCACCTTCAACAAAATTATAATGCAGGAAATCCAGCTGCCAGGTTCCTTTTGGCTTGACGCCGAATTCTACTGGAGATAACACCGCAAAAGCTATAGCAAAAATAACCACAATTCCCACCCAATGAAATAACGCGCCTTTTTTTGATCTCATTTTGTCTAAACTTCCATCCTATCCAAATAGTTTTACCACTAGATTTTTTTTATTTCCCGTGCCCGCAATATTAGTAAGATATATTGCACCCTTTTCATCTCCAATAAAAACAACATTATTGTAGGATAACAGCGGCTCTGGATCCTCATCTACACCATAGGAAACAGAATCATATACTGCTACTGCTCCTTCTATCTGCCGTTGTTCGAAATAAGCTTGCATCTTTTCCGTAAAAAGAGCCCCATCATTTGCATTTACTGCTGAAAATATCACGTCCTTCATTACTACTTCTTTAGTTTCAAACATAACCGGAGAATTGACCATTTCTAGAAGCGCTTCCTGGCCATTAAACGAAGCTATCCTCTCTAAAGTTCTATCATTCTTATCGCCGGCATCAGTACGCAAGACTACAACAGCAAAAAAACCCAGCACGGAAAGTATCAATACTAAGGAAAGTAAATCTGTAAAATCGTCCATCAGTCCTCGCTTATTTTTAATTAGGCTTATCATCTTAAATCCTCGTTTGGACGTGTATAACTAAACGCGTAGGTTCTAATCTATCTGCATTCCTTACCAACACTTGCTTGTAAAGAGTAAAATCAACTTTGTTGAAAAAGTTATTTGTAGTTAACAATTTTTTCTGCCCATCGAGTATTGGTGTATAACCTTCTAACTCTAACGCAAAATTAAAATCTTTCAATCCTTTATCTGGTTCAGTACGATAACATTGATCCATCCGTTCTTGAGTAAATTTTTTTAAATCGATAACTCCGGCAAAAATCCGCCCAGTAGTTGGATCTTGGTAAGTAAAACATTCTGGTGTATTTACAAATCGTAGACTTATCAACTCTGCCCGCAGTTCCGGAGGAACTTCAACTAAAGAAGCTTGATATTGTGGGAAAATAATAAAAACAAGGATAAGGGCAGCTACAACTACCATGAAGGCAGCAATGCCCCAATATATCTGTTTCCTGGTTAAATCAAATATGTCGTCTTCGCCCATTTTTCTTAATCCTCTGGTACATAAGACCTTTCAATCAATGTTGGTCTAGTTAACGCAATTAACGCGTCATACTGAGCTTCTACTTCTAATTGTGAATCTCGTTCACTGTCAGACACATATTGGCCATCTTTGACTAAGATGAACTTGTTAGCGTTTTGTCCTGAAGTGACATAAACCACATCAGTAAATTTGTAATTTAATAAATTCAACCATATTGTTTCACCAAGGTTAGTCCATGCCTTTGCATCACTACCGCTTGAAGATCCCCATACAATTTGCCCCATAGAAGTGATTTCCCCTTCTGGCGTGACTGATTCATCGCTAATCGATCCTAAATATGATTTTTCTGCTGCACTAAGCGGCGGCCACATTGAAATTTGGAAAGCCTCAGTAAAAGAACCCTTACACTTGTCTGGCTGTAACGGCTGGATTGTTGCGCCGGGATATCGCAGGGCAGCTATGCCGCTGAGTTTGCAATATTTCCCGTCAAGTTCTCCGAAGCCGGAATCAAAACGGATTACTTGATGTGCTAAAGTAGTGAAATAATCTCTAAACCAAATGCAAGCTCCTTCTGGGCCTTGCACATTGCAAGCATAGACTGCTTTTCTGATTTCATTGCCATTGGCATCAATTTGTGTACCTGTTTTGGTTGGATCTGCTTTATAACTGGCAGCATAAAAATACATCTCTGGTTCTTCATTACGATATTTGTAATCAAACTTTTCTCCTAATCCGTCTACTGTTGTTGCGCATCTTTTAGGTACGTTTGAACCGCCGACGCTGAGGAAGCAAAATTTACCGTCTAATTCTCCAAATCCACTTTCTAATTCAACGGTGGCAGATTTTGCTAATTTATTATCTGGCTGGAACCAGCGGCAGTCACATTGGTCTTCCGTGGCACAGGCATAATATCCTTCTTTATTGCTTAGAGCAGTAACAAACCCGCGGAAAATACCTTTCTTAGAGGAATCAAGATAATATTTTCTCCCTTCCGACAAACCGGAATATTCAAACGATTTAGCCTGATCTAATTGTACTCCGGCGCAAGGCACGGACGATTTTGTTTCCGATCCGCTTAAAGCTGCTGGGCTCACTTTACCTTGAATAGCGGCCTTTTCTGCAACCGCGGTCTTGATGCATTCCCGCAACATTATTTTATTTTTTTCTTTTTCTAAACAGAGATTATCTTTGCTCTCAAGAGTTCCAAATGCTTGGTAACCTGCGGGAAGCGAGAAGTATCTCATTATCTTTTTCTGCTCTCCTTCTCCCTTGATAAAAACGCTTACTGAACTGGAACTCAAAATAAAAGTGTACTTGGAAACATTTCCTGGATACTGTACTACTGTTTCTCCTGGTGTTCCTATTAAAGTATCTACCATCATTTTGAGATCATCAGCAATAATAATTTTATTTGTGGTTTCAGAACTGGCATACTTTGAAGCAATACTGAAAATAGAGTAAGCGGCAATGAGAATAATAATTATTTCTAAGATCATCATCAAGGTAGTAATTCCTTTCTTGTCCATCCTGCCCTTTTCCCCAATCTTGTTCATTTGATTCATTTGATTAATTTTATTCATTTGTTCCGCCGTAATTGCCAATTAAGCGAATGTTATCATCAAACTTGATAAAATACAACACGGTCCGGCGAGGTATTTCGTAGTAGCTATCTGCTGGGTTGCCTAAGGCGCGTTCAATCATAAAATTATTACCTTCACAAGTATATGAATTAACCCCTATTGCTTTACCTACATTGCAGGTTTCTACCGTCAAGCCATAATCAAGATTAGTACAAAGGACTTTTTTAGGAGTTACCACAACATTTTCCCCAAATGCGGGAACATCAGACTCAGATTCCCTAAATAGGCACAAACAATTTTTGGTATCATCACATTGACCCGGTTTCAGGAGACGCTTGGAATAATCAAAAAGACTTTCTAATGCCTTTGCATCAACATTAATCACGGTTTCCTGTGTTCCTTTTTCAAAATACGCGATAGCCGTCTCATCGTCCATGATTAGTAAAACGCTTTTCCGCTCCCCTATTTGCCCGTGTTCTTGGAAATCATTTAATCCTTTTACAAATTCAGAGAAATTATCTTTCGCCTGCTCACTAGTACGAAAAATTCCAGAAACGAGATAACACGCGGGAATGAAAATCATGAGACAAAGAAGTAACGAAACTAGAAATTGCACCATTATCCCTTTCTTTTCTTTAGGAAAGAAAGTTAGAAAATGGTGTTTCCAATTTTCTTTAACTTTTTTGCTTTTCATCCACCACATTTGTGTAAACCTTTTACGTAAATCTTTTATTTAATCCATTCGCTACTTATACATTTGTATTTTTGGCCGTTAATTAATTCAGATAATTCTCTTCCTTCGTTCCCTTCGTTCCCTTCTTTACATCCGTACCAGAATCCTTTGTTGCAAATCAATGAACCATATTTGGGAGTTGATTTCCAATCCCAACGAAA
>CAYHVV010000105.1:0-4348 GCA_964360115.1 uncultured Methanosarcinales archaeon
CTTTAATAAAAATTATCCCAAAATAGGAATGTTTAAATATATAAATTATTATTCTTATCAGTATGGGTACAATAATTAGCTCTAAGATGAAAGGTGACGGAAAAGTTATTTTAGAGTTGCTGATGGATTACGATGAAGTTCTCCAGCTCCAAGGGCATATGGACAATGTATATGTTTTTTCTGAAGATATAACTGATTTGAAGACTAATATCAGCACTCGCGGCAAAAACTCTGCAACGAAATATTTTCTTATTCCCCGCGAATTGAGGAAAGATATTAAATTTGATAAAGAACTAAAATGTCAGAAGATTGAAATGAAAGACAAGGTTATTTTCATCTATACTGTGGAAAGGTTTTAAAAGGGGAGGGTTTCTCGAATAGTTATGGACTTTGTAAGAACAGACATACCTGGCTTTGACGAACTGCTGGGGGGCGGGTTTCCTCGAGGGGGGAACACCCTGGTAACTGGCGTGCCGGGAACAGGAAAAACAATTTTTGCACTGCAGTTTATTTATAACGGAGCAACAACATTTAATGAAAAAGGATTAGTTGTTACTTTTGAAGAAAATGCAGCCAGCTTAAAGAAACAGGCTCAGCAGTTTGGCTGGAATTTTGACCTTTTGGAAAAACAAGGAAAGGTAAAAATATTAGATATTCCTGTGAGTGACATAAAAGAGAGTACAGTAAGGGAAATAATTAAAATAGTTGAAAGAGATAATTATTCCAGGTTAGTGATAGACTCTTTATCGGCATTAGCCATAAATACACCCAATACTTTTGGCTCAGTTACAGATGTCACCGAGATTTTTATCAAAAGATTCATCTATCATTTCATAAATGAGCTACGAACAAGCGGAGCGACATCTCTTCTCATTTCTCAAGCTGCGGAAGGGCAACTGTCCAGCGATGGTGTTTCTGAATTTGTGAGCGATGGCATTATATACATAAAGCATGAGAGCTTAGGCGGTGATTTCTCACGGCATCTTATCATTCGTAAAATGAGGAAAGTAAAAAACGATGAAGATATCCATCCTATGGAAATATCTAAGAATGGCATCGTAATTCATAATCTTAAATAAGAAGAAAATAGTTGCAAAAACGTTGTAATGTTTATTGTCTCTTAAGGTATATATTATAGATAGTAAGGAAATGGATGAATAAATGGATGAATCTAACAAAACAGTAACAAGAATAGTCGGCGGCGGCCACGCCACTTGGAAAGACGGTGAGTTTTTTGTCTGGAATATCCCGGGAATGAATCTCCCGATGTATACTTATATAGAAATAATTGAATTACTCAGAAAAGAGTGTCCAAAGATAGACCAAATCCTGTATGCTGTCGGCGAAAAACAGTCCGTTCTCGCGGCAGATTATATGAAAAACAAGTTTGGCATTAAAAGAGCTGCAGATCAAATTAATTCTGTCTTGCAGCAAACCGCCTTATTGGGGTTTGGAGAACTAAAATGTGTGAAATGTAATTTGGAAGAAGGTGTTGCTCTATATAAAAATGAGAAAAGTCCTTTTGCTAAATATCTTAGACAGATGTACGGGCTTACTGCAACTGCTGTAGATGCATATTTGTCTGGAATATTGGCGGGTACATTGCAGGCAGTTACGGGAAAAGTACTGGTTTGCATAGAAACTAAATGTATCGCCAAAGGTGATAATTACTGTTTCTTTGAGATAAAACAACCAAAGGATCTTCGAGATGGCGAGGCGCACTATTCAAAATTGCTTGGTCCTGAAAAAATAAGAGGTTTAGGAAAAGAAAAGTCTATGATCTCTTCGGCTAACCAGTAGGGGATGAATTATTTCTTCATGACAACAAAGTAACTTTGCCCTAAATAGACTTCTCCACACTTTTCAATAACTTCCTTAAAACCTGTTTCTGCGAGGAGTTCCACCATTTCTTCCGGCCGGTACATATTATGTATGCCTGTAGATTTAAGCTGGACACTGCTGCTAGAAAAGTGTTCCACATCTTCCCGCAGCGCATCGTAAATTCCTTTTTGTTTGAACTCGTAAACAATGTTATCAAGAAGTTTTTGTATGTCCGGGTTCTGATTTGGTCCAGAGATTGCTAAAACACCGCCTGGTTTGAGAACCCGATATGCTTCTCCAGTCATTTTTTTTGGATTCTCAACATAAAATATGACATTATTTGCCACTACACCATCAAAAGAATCATCGTTAAATGGAAGTGTTTCAGCATTTCCTTCCATAAATGTTACACTGCTGTTGATTTCTCCTCTGTTCATTGCTTGTTTCAACCTGGCTTGTGCTTCTGAAAGCATGGCTAGGTTATTATCAATACCTATCACTTTTTTCCCCATTCTTGCCAGCTCCAGGGAGAAAATACCTGTTCCGCAGCCTTGGTCTAATATATTTTCTTTCTCAGCCATACAATCCAAGACTTTGGAAACTAATTCGCGGTAAGGTTCCCAGTTAGATAATACATTAGTATACGAACGTGTAAATCTCGTCCAAATGTTCTCTTCTGTCATTTATATCTCCTCCCGTCCGCTGAAATGATTACTAATCGTTTATTAGTAACTGTATCAGCTATAGTTAAGCATGCGTAGAGCGCAGCACTCGTACTTACACCGGCACGGATGCTCTCTTTTTTAAGTAAAATTTCCGCTTCACTCGCTTGTGCAAGCGATACCCGTATAGTTGTATCAGGAAATGTTTTTTGATAAAGGTCTTTATCTCCTCGATGAATAAGGCTTGTATTCCTGATTCCATCAATATGTTCTTTTCCAAATGATTCAACTCCGATGATTTTGGTTAAGGAATTATTTCTCCTTAATTCGCTCCCAGTTCCCATTATAGTTCCACCAGTACCGATACCGACAACTAAGTAATCCAATACGGGAACGTCCCGGAGTAATTCCTGACCTAGAGCATAATATGCAGATACTGCTTCTTTATTACCATACTGATTTGACCAAAAATATCCTTGTTTTGTTTTTTTTTCCGCCAATTCAAAGAATGATTCTATCCCTTGAGCAAGCGGAACAATTATGGCATTTCCTCCATAATATCGAATGCGCTCTATAATTTCCTGGTTGATAGTATCTGGTACGATCATCTCTGCTTGATAGCCAAGCTCAGAAGCAATCCGGGAAAAAGCAATGCCAGAATTTCCAGTCGTGATTTCGACAATTTTTTGACCTGGGCGTAATTTCCCTTTTCGCAGCGCCGTATAGATAAGATGGGAAGCAAGCCTATCTTTGATTGAACCTGAGGGGTTCTCTCCTTCCAGCTTAAGAGATATTATATTTGAGTTGCAAACAGGCAGGGACACTAATGCGGTATCGCCTATTTCTTTTTTAGAGCTCATGGTTTAACCTAAAATAGCGCGGTTATAGAATTGGTCGTCTAGCATATCCCACCGCACCATCTTTGGAGCATAGGCAACTTCTTTTCCCATCAGGATTCTTTTGTAAAGTCCAGCAGTAGTTATTCCCGTCAGAAATGCTCCATCTGCAGTTGTCGGCACCTGCCCCTTGGCAATTCTTCCAAGAAAAATTTCCCTATTAATATAGTCAGGATATACTCCGGCAATTTTATCTATGCTTTGTTTCCATTCTTTCTTTCTTTCATCATATTCAAAATATTCTTCAAAAGACATGCCTTGAGGATGGAAAATCAAAGTTGCCACGCCGGTTCCAATAATCGCCGCTGACGAAACAATAATCCCTTTTTCTCGTGCTTTCCGGTGGATGGCAATTTTTACCTCTGGCGCAGAGTAATCGATTACCTCATGCACAAAATCGCATCCTTCTAAAAATTCATCAAGATTTTCAAGAGTGATTCCAGCAGGGTATGCAGCGACCTGGATTGCCGGATTTATTTCTTTAATGCCATCCTTAGTGGCTTCCGCCTTGGACTGTCCGAGAGAACTGTAAACAGCAAACAGCTGCCGTTGAATATTATGTATCTCAAAAATATCGGGATCAGCTATTTTAAATTTACCAAACCCATTCCTTGCTAGTATAGATGCAAGACAACCCCCAGAACCACCTAACCCAGCCAAACCGACCGTGACATTCTTTAGTTTATTTTGGAAATCCTCATCCCAAACACCAATGTTCCTGTCGTAGATTTCCTTTTCAGTCATTTTTTATGTCCTTCGAAACCGCCAATAAGTTCTTCTAAATCGTGCTGCAGCGCCTTATCGTTTAGTGCATGCGGAGCCAAAGGATTAGCCATCATGACGCAGTCGTATCTTTTTCCTTCATGGAGGTACCATGCGGGAAGAAAGGCAGTAATTGAAAATCCAAAATTCTGCAACATAGTGATATAATCTATTTTATCAGCTAAAAGAGTTGCTTGCACGTATTCG
>CAYHVV010000106.1:0-4271 GCA_964360115.1 uncultured Methanosarcinales archaeon
AGAGATAAGCGCAGTGCAAACCTCTTTAAGATTATGAGGAGGAATGTTGGTAGCCATACCAACTGCAATACCAGAAGAACCGTTAACTAAAAGATTAGGTATCCGGCTCGGAAGAACCATCGGCTCTTGGAGTGATCCATCAAAATTGTCTTTGAATTCAACGGTCTTTTTTTCAATGTCTTTGAGCATCTCCTCGGCTAGTTTGTTGAGCTTGGCTTCAGTGTATCTGTATGCTGCGGGGTTATCTCCATCTATGGAACCAAAGTTACCTTGTCCTTTAACTAAGGGATAGCGAAGAGAGAAATCCTGAGCCATACGAACTAACGCATCGTACACTGACAGATCACCATGCGGATGAAAATGACCTAAACAATATCCCACTATGGTTGCACATTTTTTAAACGGTTTATTAGAAAATAAACCATTTTGATACATTGAATAGAGAATTCTTCTATGGACTGGTTTTAAACCATCCCTAACGTCAGGGAGGGCTCGCCCTACAATAACAGACATAGCATAATTTAGGTATGCTGTTTTCATCTCCTCTTCGATGACTCGAGGGATGATCCCCAGACGCTCTTCTGGCTTATTTTCAGGGCTAGTTTCGGTCATTTTTGGGCTTAGTTTAATTTAATTTTTAAGATTTTTAAAAATAGATTTTATCGACGACAAATCCATATAATTTCGAGAGAAAGAGGCTTTATAAAGATTGCGGAGAAATAATTGCTATTTCCAAAATCCCTGAAAACCGCGGTTTTTTATGGATTGCGGTGAAAAGGTAGCCCGTTTAGAGAACAGAATCTAAGTTATTTTTTACTTCGAGAGGATTTATTTTTTCTGTTAAGATATTGACCGGCAAGATCAATCCTAGTACTATTTCGGAAAACAATATCTTTTCTTATGTTAATATATTCAGTGGTAAGGTATTCAGCGGCAAGAACCATTAGCTCATTATTTTCAGAATCGGCGCTAACCCTCTCACGAATTGCCGACCAAGATTTATGTTCTTCTTCAGGATCCCAACAATTATCAAAAGCTTCTTCTAAGCAGTTATAAACTGCCAAAATATACTCACTTTTATCAATTTTATTGGGGGAATTGCGGTCGAAGTAGGGGGTTTTGGCAATCTCTAAACATAATTTATAGCGATCGGGCGCTGCAATTAAAGAATCGATTAAATAAGTGAGAAAAGTATAATCGCCCATCCCATATAAATAAATAAACCGCTGGTTAAATTGGTCAATGGGCCAATTAGAATCATCATAGAGCTCAACCACTTCATCCCCACGAACATTATACTCACTCACCCATACTTTTTTATTTGTAAGAGTCTCGAGAAATCTATCTCCTTGATGGGGTTTATCATCACGCATTTTCTTTCTTTACTCCTTGCATGGCCTTACTTATCTCGTCCTTGCCTTCTAATTCTTTCCCCTGCAATTCATTCAACCGTTCCACTTCATCTGCTTCCTTGTCCACGTCTTCTGCTTCTTTCAAGATTTCAGAAGATACATGTTTCAGAAATGCCTGCTTGGCTTCTTCACTGGGTAAATCAAAGTATTCAAAGAATTTCTTTGTTAATTTAACTTTAAATGTTCGTCCATGTTTTTCTTTAGCTACGAAACCCATTTCTTCCAGCTGTTTCATGTGGTCATAAGCTTTAGCATTACGCAGTTTTACTACTTCAGATTGTACGACCGGATATCGCCAAGCGATTACCGCTAAGGTTTCCATCAACGGCCTTTCTAGTTCAGTGTTAGAGACGAGACTGCTTACTAAAGGAACATACTGGTCGCGCACGGTTAATTTCCAGCCGCTTTCCTTTTTGACAATCTGCAAAGAATTATTTATCTGCGCATACTGGCTGCTAAGGATCTGCATAACTGCTTCAACCTGCGGCACTTCCATCGAGCAAAGGCTGGCAATACGTTCAGAGGTTATCTCTTTACCGACAGCAAATAATACTGCTTCAATTTTCTTCAGATTTTCTTCCATTTTCTATTTCAGCTTCTTTTTCTTTGAGAAAATAAATTCCTTCTTTCAGGTCTATCTTTCCTTCATCAATCATTTTGTCCAGATAATCTTCCAATATATCAATGTTCATACCAGTATAGGTACTCAATTGTTTAGAAGTTAAATTATTGTCGCGCAATAGAATAGTGATATAATTGTTAAGAAGCTTTGCTAAACTGTTATTAGTGAGCTGGTTTTCCATTTTCATCTGTTTAGCCAACATATCCACACCATGTAATTTTGCTTGTAAATCGTTTAAGAATGAAGAAACTGATAAGCTATCTAACTGCAGCTCTTCTGGTTCTATTATCTCAATTAAGGAGGGCATGTAATCAAAACAAAAGTCAATTATTTCTGCAACCCCAGCGGTTTTTATTTCAATTTCTGCAAAAGCCATCCATAACTCGCTGTCTTCGTGCTGTTTAAGTTCAGCCAATTCTTCTTTAACTATTTGATAATGGCTGTTTTCTTTAAGCTTTTGAATGTAACTTTTTAAGGTAGAATCAACATGTTCTTTGGGCTTTCCTAATACTTCTACGATTGCCCTAAAAAGAATATTTTTTCCCATAAAGCGTGGAAAGTTTGCGGGTTTTTAAGTGTTTCCCAGAACCTTTTACAAAAAGTTGCGGAAAACGAACGTTTTCCGAAACCCCGAAAATATTATTTTCGTAGGGTTTCATCAAAAGTAACGCTCTGCGTAAAGAATTAAATACCTAACCTGGCACTTTTTACAAAAAGTTTGATCAAAAGTGAACCAAAGCTATCACCCTAAGCACAATAGCCTAATTCCTTTTAATTATGAGTACTAGACTCAGCAATCCAAAGGAAATAAACAGCACCCAAGAGATAAGATTTTTAGACTTCTCTGCAGTAGATTCATACACCATTATGCCTTCATAATTTGGTAATCCTTCTGCTGGGATTTTTTTTGAAACCGGGAAAGATCCAAAATTTTCAGCTTGAGATAACAAAGGCAGTGTTTGATCGGCAGAGTTGGCCTCGGCTGGTTCTTTTACATTGATTTTCTGTGTGATTGAATTCTCCGTTTTTTGATTATCTTTTTTATATTTCACCATCAGAGTGTATTCTCCTTCGAGAATTTCTGGATCTACTGTAACTGGCAATTCTTCTACTGTTGTTTCATCTTTATCAACGGAGAAAGAAATTTTATTTCCATCTCTTTCCGTCGAAGAGCAGGAATAACATTTATTTCCGCGAAAGATATAACTCCAGACTGCGAAATCTGCGTCTTTATCATTCTGTATTTTTAATTTAACGGGCAAGGCTTCTCCAGGATAGATTATTGCGGGAAAATCAATAATTTCAAAGTAATTATTTGATTTTTTCTCTGCTGCTGCCTCTGCTGAATTTTTATCTTGGCAAAGGTCTTCATTTATTCCTTCCAAAGTAAATTCCTTTTCTGCATGTAAGCCTAGCCCTTCCACTATTAGCTGCGCCGTGCCTTCTTTAGTCGTTTCATCGCAGTTTGGTTCTATTTGAACTGGCAGCGTGAACTTGTACAAGGTATTTTTATTTTTGAGATGAACTTTAGTTTTCTCACTGATAATTTTCCCGCTCTTTTCCGCCCAAAGGGAAACAGAATACTTATCAGTTGCTCCTTTGTACATCTCAATTTCTGCATTGAGCACTTCTCCGAAGGAAACTGTTTCAGGAGATACTTCAGTGATATTGAGAGTTGAATTCATAGGTGAAATCTCTTCTGCTGGACTGTTTATTGCCACTTCATTTTTGGTCACGATAAACAACTGCATTGATAAAAAGCACTCTGTCCTCTTCTCCGATATTAGTTTTCCAAGATTTTTGATTGGTGTTAGTAGTATTTACTTTAGGCTTTACTATCTCGCTAAATAAGTCTTCAATCCAATATTCGATGACGAAAGGAAAAGATTTGTTGTTGAGCTCTGGTTTAAATTCAATAGGTTGCCCGTTTTCATAAAAGATGCTTTCATTTGTTTTCAGTTGCATATTTACATCACAAAAGATATTAGAAGTATCAGCAACTGTAAATTCTGCGCAAGAAGAAGGAAAAGCACTATTGACAGTTGAGTTTATGATAGCACCACAAAGAGTGTAGTTTCCCGTTTCGAGAGGAATAAACTTTCCTGTGCTTGCGGAAGTAGTACATCCTATTTCTTTAGTGAAAGAACCTTCTTGCACCAGCAGACCATCTTTAGAGAAGTTATAACCCAAGTTTGACAGTTTGCTAATTAATTCAACATCAAAACTCAATTGACAGT
>CAYHVV010000107.1:0-4248 GCA_964360115.1 uncultured Methanosarcinales archaeon
TTCTCAAAAGGAGAAAAAAGTGATTTAAATATTCTAGCCGTGGTTGTCCAGTGCGGGAGTGGGTTTTAAATTTAGAATAACGGAGACTTAAATCACCAAAATTTTAGAGTATTGAGCTCTTAGAGAATTTGTCCAGTGGATTGTCCGGGGCTCAGTTCTTCTTGATTTTTAGTGCAGATTTTTGGCTTCCTTTTGGTTAAGAGACGGGACTCGATGGACATATGCTTATTTTTGTTGCTCATAAAACCACCTAAGCCCTTCTTCGCCATAGTTTAGGAGAAAAACCAAAAGGTGAAAAACATGCACAATAAAAAACCAATTGAACAGATAATAAGAACAAACCAGGAGATCATTGAAAATCTTTGCAAAGAGATGAGAATTATAGCTGCTTATGGCGGCATTTCACCAGCACTGAAGAAAAGACTGTATTCCGCAGAATACTGGGCTAAATACTTCCTGAGCATCAACAATACATTGATAAAAGAAAAGTTAGGAAACATCCCCAATCAGAAGTAACACTTTTTCAAGTTATGTGCTTCAGAATTTCAAAGTGTTAGCCTTTCTTAGCTAAAAATATCCCTTTGTTCGCTAATAGGCAATTATATTCAATTCAGAAGTCGGCAAAACAATAAAATTGGCAAAAACAAAACTCTACTTTCTAAATAGCTTAGCATATCCACCAGCGATTGCCTTTTCTAATCCTAAATGTTTCGGAGAAAACATATGTGGCAACCATTCATTAGTATCTGTCTTAAAGATCTTTAAAGTACCGTCATCTCCCACATTAACTAGATATACTGGCAATGGTTCTCCGGATCTCCCATTCAATGATTGTATTGCTTCAGCAAATTCTAAAGCATGCTGCCTATCTTTATACATAACATCAGGGATATTTCCAGTAGTGGCAACTACTATTTCTCTTACATCTTTTCTACTTATATCATCACTTCCATCTCGAAAATTACCAATAGCAGCAGAAATTGGTAAATCTGGATGATATGCCACATCTCCTCTAAAACTACCTCTGAAAATACTGCCATTTTCACATACAATAACTGCCCCATAAACTCTAGGACTAGACTTTGTTGAATAGATGTCATAAGCAGTTTGCTCAGCAAATACCGCTTGTCTTATTGCATCCAATCTTGATTCTTCTGCTCCTTTCACTTCCCTAAAATCAGATTTGAAATATGCGTATCCATGAACAAGTACTGCTGTTCCTCCATCCCGAGGAGCATTAATAATTACCAAATTGTTTGGATCAGTGTATTGCCTTATACCATCTCTGCAATTACCACATGGGCTTGCAATTTCACCACCACCTAACCCTGCAAAAGCTATTACTTCAATAGGATCATCCCTTCCAAACTTGTCCAATGCTGCAGCAATAACTGCTTCTTCACCATGAGTTACCGTATCTGTTGTTGCCATCTCATGATTAGAACCAGGAACTGCGTGACCTTCCTTTGTAACAGCACCCGTATTCACATGATAACCTGATTGGTCAGGAGTAGCCCGAGATGTCAAAGCAACTTCTAATGCTGATACCCATCTTGAATCTACTGATTCAATTGCTTTACAATCCACCCCATTTATAAAATTCCATTCTGGCATGTTTATCATCCTTTGCGATTACTATTTGGAAATAGTATATATGTTTTTTGTTTTTGCCCTTACTTTTTTTACAAAAATGGACTTCGTCCTTAATATGCCGACTTCTGAACTTTTCGGACGAAATTTTCCCCAACTACGTAGGGGAAAAGAATATAACAGGAATTAAATCCAATTTGTTTCTTGCCTATTTGTAAATTACGCTTACGCTAAAAATGAAGAACTTTGAGGGGTTGGCACTTAAAACGACGCACTAAACGGCGAGGGGGTTAAGAGGCACGACATCAAGAACTAATGATTTGCTGATAAGATTTCACACACTCTATCTAAATTTTCTTTTTCTTCTAAAGTTAATGTTTCTCCTCTTTTCTTTTTTCTCCGTAGAAAGTCATATGTTGTCCTAATTTCCCTCTGATAATAATCTAAAGATCTTTCTTTCAGATTATGCGCTCTTTGCAAATAATCTTCACAACATTTAATCTCAGCATTAATCTGTTCTTCATTAACTCCTAAATCTCGCAAAGCCACTTCCAATGTTCTTGGAGCTGTGCACATTTTAGGGAGGCAATCTAAGCCCAAAAGAAGTTGTAAACTCATAATTGAATTATGTAAACTATCTCGGTCTATTTGGTAATTTTTCCATGAGACTGGAACATTCTGATTATCAACATCTCTTTCATATTCTTCAAGCCTCTTTCGATACCCATCTAATACATTTCCACAAAGCTCAAGCAGTTGGTATTCAATCGTACTAATTTTCTTTTCGTGTGGTTCTAATTCTGTCATATTTTTTGCTCTCTAAATTGCTCATAAATTTTATCAAAGTTACTTCTTTTATCGTAACCTATCCGATAACTACCACTTCTCATTTCTCCTTCTTTAACATATTCTCCATTCCCTTCACCACACCATTGATTATATGTTTCTAGAGAATCAACTTCCAGTAGCTTGCAAATTGTTTTTATAGTTGTTCCTTTTTGCACTTCAAATGAGGCTTGGCAACCTTCCCACCTACTTCCAGCCATAATACTGAATCTAACTTTTTCCATTATTTTTCTACCTCTTGCTTTAAATCTGGAAACTGCGCGTAAAGTTCATCAATAGTTTTAATTTCTGGAAATGCTTGATAAAATTTAACTAAAGCACGCCCATAATTTCTAATACTGTAACATGCATCTTGAAGCCCTGTTCGTTCTTGTATTGTGATGGTCTGTAACCCAGCATAAGCTCCTAGTGATCTATGTACACCTTTTGAAACATTATTCCATGTTGCTTTATCTTCAAAAGCTCCTTTTAGCTCATCCTCTAATCCAGAGGCATATTGCCTAAGTCTTGCGAGTAAATCCAGATTTTCCATTTTTATTTCCTCTATCCGTTATTATTGTCAGATAGTGTTATTGGGATTATATAAAATATTGTCTATCTATTATTTTACAAAGCGACAAATTTATAAAGAAAAGAGTAATTTGTTAGGAAATTATGATCAAAATACTTGATGTTAAAGACAAAAAGCTCTTACTAGCTTTGGATATGGACGCAAGAGCACCAGATAGTTCTATTGCCAAAATTGTTGGATTGTCAAAGCAATTAACCAATTACAGAATTAAGCGCTTGGAAAAGCAAGAAGTAATTCTCTCTTATTATCCAGTTATAGATCACATAAAATTAGGGCTACAACTTTACCGCATTGCCCTTAAATTGGAAAACGTAACCAAAGAGAAAGAACAGGAGATTATCAGCTACCTCAAAAATCATACTGGTTGGATTGTTTCCGTTCTGGGAAAATGGGATATTTGGATGGCCATCTACGCTAAAAACGAATTTGAGTTTATGAAATTTTGGAACTGTTTTTATGAAAAATATGGTAGTTATGTAGAAAACCGTTGGATTTCTTTAATGACAAAATTTCTTAACTTTGAACGTTCATTTATTTATCCACAAAAGAAGAATAGAGATAAAAGATTTGTTATCGGTGAAAATCAAAAAATTCTTCTTTTAAACGATGTTGATTTAGTGATACTCAAAGAATTAACAAAAAATGCGAGACAAACCAGTTTAGAATTATCCAAAAAGATTAATCAAACGGAGAGAGTTGTCAGATATAGACTTCAAAAATTAGAAAATCAAAAGATAATTCTTGGTTATCGCCCATTCATCAACACTCATTTATTAGGTTTCAAATACTACAAACTATTCATCCAACTTAAAGACATAACTAAACAAGACCTACAAAAAATAAAAACATATATTACACAAAATTCCAATGTCGTTTACAATACAGAAGCAATAGGAGGATATGACTTTGAGATTGAAGTCCAATTTTCAGATTCTCAGGAACTCATGCAATTTATTTCTAATTTGAGAGAAGCTTTTCCAACCAACATCAAAAACATTGACCACCTGGAGTATATCAAAGAGTACAAGATTACTTATTTTCCTTCTTCTACGATTTAAGCCTCTTAACCCCCAACGACTAACAAGAAAACTGTGCCAACCCCTTTACGTACGGCAAGAAACAAACTTGCTCCGTTTCACTCCGCACCCCGCTGCGCTCTCCCTTCGGTCGGGGGATTTAACAGCAATTAAAAGTAATATTACTCGTCGCTAACGCTCCTGCGTCATACCAAAAGTTTATTG
>CAYHVV010000108.1:0-4069 GCA_964360115.1 uncultured Methanosarcinales archaeon
ACCCCACAGCTCTGCTGTGGTTGGGATAGCAAATCTTAGGATTTTCATTTTATTGTTTCTGCAAAGAAACTAAAAAAGAAGTTTTACTTCTTTTTGTTGTTTTCACACGAAAACACAGAAAAAATCTATTTTTTCTTGTTGTTTCTAGAAGAAACTAAAAAAGAGATTTTATCTCTTTTTGTTCCTTCCACGTTTCTTAACTATTTCCAGGCGTTCTAGAATTTCTTTTGCCTCAGGATTTTCTTCTTGATATCCTTCCAGCACCTGTTCAAATATTTCCGGGTAAAGATTAATGTGGGTTGTTTCCAAAGCTCGATCCAATAAAAATAAGTCTACAGCTTTGTCTTCTGTTTTTTCGGAAAAGAAAGATAGACCGAAATCAATAACATTTACTTCTCTGGTCTCCTCGTGTTTAATCATGTTTGAAGTAGTTAAATCGCTATGGATAATATCTGCTTGATGCATCTGCGCAATTCTTTGCCCAATTTCTCTTCCCAGATGTTCAGATTGGTCAGCATGCTGTTGGAGAACTTCTTTTAAGGTATCACCTGGAACAAAGTCCATCACGATAGACATTCTCTTGTCAGAAAATTCCCGTAAATGCGGTGCAGGGAACTGTAAATCTTCCAGCTTCTGCAGAACTTTGGCTTCTCTGCGAGTACGGAATTGACGCAGGGATTGATCTAATTCAGGGTGGCGATAAGCCTTTGCTAAACGTTCCTTGATGATAGTAGCATTATCTTTGTACAATTTTGCTTCTGCGCCTTGGGCAATCATTTTCATAAGAATAGAGAATGTCCGTACTATAAAAAAGTAGCGCCAGTTTATATTCTATTTTGGATTATTCTTTCAGCAACGCGGGTTATCGATTCTTCAATTATGTTTGAAGCAGCCCCGTTTTTGCGGTAATCTGCCTCTGCAATGCAAGAAATGCGCCGTTCCTGAAGCAGTTCCAGTACTTCTTCCCTACTTTGGGGTTTCTGCGGATCATATACTCCAATACTTTGACCGCCTAGTTTAGTGAGCATGGTCATGCAAGGAACATCTGTGAAACCATCACCCACATAAATCATATTTTTATAGGGGATACGTCTTTTTTCTGCAGGCATCCTTTTGTTAACGTCAATAGTTGGATCGATATTGGTGCCTTTATTTGCTTCGTAGAGATATCTGGTTTTTTCTATGAAACCGACATTTCTGGCTGGTAAGCTAATAACTCCTTCATATTCAAGAAATTCGGAAGCGAAAATTTGATCTATCGCTCCGGGAGCATTTAACAAACTCCCTTGGATCATTTTTCTTAAACCGGTACTGATAACATAATGTTCTAAACTTATATCCTGCTGCCCGTATGATTTTTTAACGTCGTCTTTTGTTCTTATGAAAAATTCAGGAAGACCGGGGTAGGGAATAATTAATTCCTTACCATATTTTATTAAATCCGCATTGGATAATGGTGGGAGTTTTCCTTCTTTAATGTAGAGGATAAGATTAATCATGTAAGAATTTTCAGAATTGATATCGACATCTACTGCAGATGCTCCCTTCTTTAATTTTTGATTATCGTCCCAAAATTCTTTTGGGTCAACCCCTAGGTGCTGGAGCATCGGGTCTTGCATGTAATCAGGTATCAATGTTTGATCGCAATCGTAGAAACAAGCAATAATACCTTGACCTTCCCCCATAAAAAGATAAGAAGCAGGGATGCTTAAATAGTTTTAGCTGATACACCCCATAGGTGTTATAAACAGTCAAAAAGCACTTATCATAAAGCATTATAATTTATGCATTATGGCATCAATCTTTTGTTTCAAGAGTGGTTTAGGCATAAAGCCGACAATTCTTCCTGCTTCCTCGCCATTGTGGAAAATTATGAGGCAAGGAATCCCATTAACCATGTTATTGCTAGCAACATTTGGGTGATCTTCTGTAGAAATTTTGGCGAATTTTAACTTTCCGGCGTATTCTTTACTGGTTTCCTCAAATACTGGAGCCAGCATCCGGCATGGCCCGCACCAAGAAGCCCAAAAGTCTACGATTACTGGCAGCTTGGATTCAAGCACTTCTTTTTGGAAGCTTTTTTCAGTTAGTTCCGTAACCATAATTTTTAAAGGAAATAACTACTATTTAAATTCTACTAACAAAAACCTTTATAAAATCCTTCTCCCTAGTAACCTTATGGTGATAATGTCGACAAAATTAACTATAAGTTTAATTTTGGCAATTCTCGTAGTTTTTCCTACGGCTCTGGCGGTTGAGGAAAACCAGCAGAACGACTGCCTGTATTATTTTTATGGAAAGGAATGCAAAGATTGTGATGAAGTCAGTGCTTCTTTGTTAGCCTTGCAAACAAAATATCCTAATCTGCAAATTAAGAAGTATGAAGTCTATCGTGATTTTAATAATTTTGAGATGCTAAAGGCGTATTTTGAAGCATATAACGTAGAGAAAGCTTCTCGTTCTATTCCAGTTGTTTTTTCTACGGGCAGTTATTTAATTGGTTCAAAGACCATTGTTTCTTTAGTAGAAGAACGTGTAAAAAATAATGAAGATCCGTCCTGTCCGGAATTGTCAGCTGGGCAAAATGCAATTGGCATCTTAGGACAGGGACAGCCGCCGAATGTACTTTCAACTTTAACTTTTTCCTTAGTTACTGGACATGCATTGCAAAATATGTTTGTTCCTGGAATGCTGGCCTTGCTTCTGGTATTATTGGCTATTCTTTCCGTAACTAAAGATAAAGAAGAAATCATCAAAAGCAGCGCCTTATATATGTTGGGCATATTTACAGCATATCTCTTGTTTGGGGTGGGTTTATTATCATTCTTTTACGATTCACAGCTGCATTATTTATTCTATAAAATAGTTGGTTTTTCTGCATTGTTGTTTGGTTTGGCAGGAGTACAATCTTTTTTTACAACCTTGGAATTAGTTATGCCTAACTCGGTGCGAGTGCAGACCAAGGAAGTACTTCGTTACGTTCTTTCTCCAGTCGGGATTTTTGTTTTAGGATTGATAGGAGGTATGTTTACTCTTGCTGGTGTAAGCCAATCATTCTATTTATTAAGAGATTTATTTATCGGAAATTTTATGCGGGGAGTAGTATTGCCGCTGATGATTTATTATATCGCTGTAGCTATGTTGATATTTATTGGATTAGCAGCAGTATTTCACCTGCTTCGTTCTATGATGGAGCATGCAGTAGAAACGCAGGAAGCATCCTCTGATGCTAGGCGTGAACGATGGAGGAGACATTATCAGCGGGTTTTGACTTTCTGTGTACGAAGCACTTTGTTTGTGCTGGGAATTGTGTTAGTGTTTGTGTGAAGGGGGACGTCCGTGAATGATGGTTTCTATTTCTGATCTGAAAAAAGTATTTTCTCTTCTTAAAAAAAATCATCCCCTGACTATGTTAGAAGAGCTAAGGGATTACGCTCCGTTCCAGATGCTGGTGGCGACCCTGCTCAGTTCACGGACTAGAGATTCTACTACTATTCCTATCGTCAAGCAACTGTTCGCAAAATACCCTAACCCCGAAGATTTTGTGAAGATGAATCGCAAAGAATTAGAAAAAAGGCTGTATGGGATTGGTTTTTACAAAGTCAAGACACAAAATGTGAAAAATTTGAGTAAGATAATTTTAGACAAATATAAAGGAAAAGTTCCAGATACTTTTGAAGAATTGGTTTCCTTGCCGGGAGTAGGCAGAAAAACTGCCAATTGTATTTTAGCATATTCTTTTAGGAAGCCGGCTATTGCTGTAGACATTCATGTCCATCGAATTTCTAACCGGCTGGGATGGGTGAATACTACTGAGCCGGAAAAGACTGAAGAAGCATTGCAGAAACTCGTTCCGCGTGATTTATGGATTGAAATCAACAGATTATTTGTCGGGCACGGACAGACTATCTGCGTCCCTATCAATCCAAAGTGTGATCTTTGTACAATACGCAAATTCTGTAAATATGGGCGAAAGAGAAAAGATATTTAGCGGGCTAAGTAGAGCGGTTCTAAGGCACAGTTCTTTTTCTGAGTGATAATTATCATAAATGCCATGATGTGAGCCGAG
>CAYHVV010000109.1:0-4059 GCA_964360115.1 uncultured Methanosarcinales archaeon
TTAAGAGGGTTGTCCTTCTTATTTATATATCACTCACTTTTTGAACTGTGCCGTAGGTTTTGGCTCTTTAGGCGGATTATCTTCCAGATCCTGCAAGTGCCGTTTCCATTTCAATATAGTATAATTGACCGGATTCTTGATGCGCGGGCAAAAGCTGTCCGGTTTGCAGATGCCAATGCCGCGGTAATATGCGTCATTGCTGCAGTTCGGCGGCAATTTATCTCCTGCTTTGAAACCATGTAATTGTCCTTTGAGATATACTTCGCGTAATGGTTCTTGGTTCTGAGCATTCCATTTCTTGAGGTATGCTTCAATCTCTTCTTTACTCCAGCCGATTTTACCTAAATAATTCATTAAGATGAATACTCCGCGTTTTTTGCCGTCGCCAATGCCTTGCAGCATTAATTTCAGGCACGGTGGAAAGAAATCTTCTTTGATAGGACAAGTAAGCTTTAGTTCATCATATTCTTTCTTTGCTGGTTCTTTTTCCTCTTCCAACTTGACGTCAAAGTCTAAGGCTTGCACTAACAATTGCCGTGCACTTTCTCCGTTGACATTACGGTCTAAAAAGATGAACATGGGCACCAGAATTATGTCTGGTTTAGCCATATCTTTCTGAAACTCCATCACTTTTTCCGGATCGATGGGCAGGCTGACTAATCCTGATTTTTCATGCAGGCTGTAGGGCATGCGGTATAGATGCCGAGAAGAAATTAATACGGTGTCTATTTCCAGAAAAGGTTCTACGTCAAGAATATCAACTTCCTTGTTATCACCAAACTCCTCATCTTTTATTGATATTTTAGTTTTAATTTTTTCTTTTTCCTGATTAGTTTTTTCACTTATTTTGGCAAAAGCAACATCCTTCCCCTCTTTTGATTCAAATTCAAGAATTCTTTTTCCTAATTCCGTTTTGATATTTTCTTTAATGTAATAGGCAATTCTTTTTGCTGCGTCAGGAAAAAGATCTTTTGTCTCTATTTCGCCTACTCTTTTGGGAAAGGCTTCAAAAGGTACGCCGATATGAAATCCCTTATTCCCAGAAAATTTCACGGAGATATCCTTCACTCCGCAATACTTGAGAAATTGAATGATGAGGTTGGCAGCAATTTTGCTGTAGTCAACGAATTTACAGTCAATATCTAATACCAAATCCCAGCCGCTGCGCAATTGATCTAATTCTTTCTTGGACTTATTGCTTTCTAATTCCAGGGGATTATCCCATAATTCCTCGCTGGCATGAAAAGAAGTGACTCCCCGGAGTGAAAGTTCCAGAATCTCTTTAGGATAGGAAAGAACATCCGGACGTTTGCCGAAGGAATCATTGTAGCGCATCCCTATTTCTTTATTTTTAGCGTGCGCTATGATAGCATCTTGAATATCTTTTCGTTTATAGAAGCGTACGCAAACCCCTTTATCAAGCATTTAAGTTCGGGAAGAGAATGAGTTTAAATGATTTTCTAGATATTAGTTGCGGACAAAAGTTAATTATAAGTGTTTTCGCAACTAATGTTTGAAAGATATTAATCATTATAACTTACTTGTGTCTTTCATTATATTTAATTCTATATCCTCTTACTACTAATCAGTTTTTTTCCCAACGCACAAAATCAAACAGATATAGTTTCAGGTTATGCGGGTCAAATAAAGTATTTACGTCGTGGTAGCTGTCTCCCGGCCAGTAACCTAATTGACGTATCAGTTTACTTTGGGTATTGAATTGGCTTTTTGCTTCTCGTTTTAGCTTTCCGGGAAGATATTTGTATTCTACGCCGTGAATCCGTTCCATCAATATCCCCCAATAGTTTAAAGGTGATTTTTTAGGTTCAAATAATCCGAAAAATAGGGGGACTTGTATCCCTTGCTGATACAGATCCTGGCCAATATTGAATTCTTTTTCAGCAGATCTTCTGTCGGAATCTTTAGTAACTTTAAACAATGGTATTTTTCCTTGAAAATGCAATTTTAAAACAACTTTTTCATTTACGGGATAAATTATGCCGTCAGCTCCAGAACCGAGGGGCTCACTATTTAGATCGATTGAATTTACTGCTTTTTCTACGAGTTCTGTTAGTTGCATTAATATGTGGGCAGGATGATAATTTAAAAATTTATGTCTAAAAAATGGTCAAAAATTAATTGTTATTAAAAATCTAGAATTCAGCGACTTCTTTCTTAAATGCTTCAGCTTTTTTCTTGATATTCATTAATGCTTCTTTCAGAGCTTTGCGAGGTTCAGTACCTTTAGTTTCTATCAAAAATTGAGGCACCCCTATCAAAGGATGATCTATCCTGTATGAAGTAATTACAATGCCTTTAACATTAAGCAATTCATCTTTTAATAGATTACAGAAAGTATGAGTTTCTCCTTTCAGCTGGAATACTAGCTTGGTTTTAGACTCTTCTAGGACTTTGAATTCCATGGTAGCACTAAATTTTGTAAGTTTGTTTATAAAGGTTTCTAAAAAAAGAGGCTAATATGAAACTCTAGGTTACAACCTTCTCCCTGCTTCTTCCAGCAAAAGTCTTAAATTGTATGGTATAATTAATGAATCATGGTTAAGCAAACCCCTGAATATCGAGCCTTCAAATATCTACAACATTGGCTGAAGGAAGATGATATCCAAAAGTTAAAAGCTGCATTATCAGATGGCAGTTCTTTATTTTCCTATCTTCTTAGCAAAACAGAAGAACTATATGCGCAACTGCCTAAAAGGAAGGATGGGCAGGAAGCATTACTTCATCCATTAAATGTGGTTTTGGCATTGAGAGATGCCAAGATTAACGACCAAGTTACTCTTTCTGTAGGTTTATTACATGATTATGTGGAGGAGGTTGTTGATGTCTATCGTGATGAGCTGGGTTTGGACGAAGAAGGTTCGGACATCGAAAAGCTTGATCAATATGAAGAAGAAGTTTTTGTAAAGTTAGAACAAGACCTTCTACAGCACGCCCCTCCGGATGCGGTTAAAACTATTATTAGCGCATTGAAGCTTCTTACCAGACACAAACGAGACTTTTACTATCGTTCTATCTCTAACATCTTCAACCATAATGACGAAAAACTAAAAGAAATTGCTATACAAGTCAAATTAGCAGACAGAACTCATAATATCTTGAGTATTGAAAATTTTACCGAAGAAAACAGAAATTATCAGTGTTTTAAGAATCTCTTTATCTTGAATAATACTAAGAAATATCTGTTGGAAAGTCCATCCAGGATGTCTTTTTCCCGGGAAATGCCGTCCACCCAATTGCTGTTCAAACGCTGCGCTAAAGCTACCTATGACGCTTATCAAATGTTATGTTATCTCTCCATGAAAAAAGGGATAGGTCAAACGAAATCTATGATGCAGTTAGCGTTCAAGAAATTTGCTTTGGAAAAAGCAGGGATGTGGGAAGTAACCACAGTTAATCCAGATGAAACACATTTGATGCGTTTATTTCAAGGTATAGTGAGAAAGTACGATGCGCGGCTGCATCATGAATGGGAAAAATTTGAATCAATGAAAGAAGCTGAATATGATTACTGCCGAAAATTTTTTGCAGATTTTAAATTTACTGAAAAACAGATTATGGCTCTGGTGGATTATAAAGATGCATATTCGTTGAAAGAAGTAATAGCTTATTTGTTATATCTGCCGGATTATTTAATGCACAGGTTTTTGAGTTCAGAATTGACGGAAGATGCGAGGATATGTTCGTAGGAACATTTAAATATTGACACGTATTACACGTAATAAACAGGATGGTAAGCATAACTTTAGCCGTACCGGCAGAACTGAAAACAGAGATGGACCAGCATCCGGAATTGAATTGGTCGGAAGTAGCTAGGCAAGCAATAAAAGAAAAGTTGATGCTTCTTGCAAAAATGGATAAACTTCTTTCTAAAAGCAGATTGACGGAGAAAGATGCCTTGGAATTAGGTCGGAAAGTTAATAAGGCAGTGGCGAAACGAGTTCTAAAAGAAGCCTAATGAAATTAGTTGTGGATGCAAATATTTTCTTTTCTGCATTGATGCGGGACAGCCATAGTAGGCATTTTCTTCTTTTTAGTGGA
>CAYHVV010000110.1:0-3982 GCA_964360115.1 uncultured Methanosarcinales archaeon
TTAAAAAATAAAATGAAAATCCTAAGATTTGCTATCCCAACCACAGCAGAGCTGTGGGGTATTACGCAAATCTTCAAGACGGATTTTCAATCATTCCTCGCTAATCGCTGCAGAGCAGCGGGGTATTTATATCCCAGCGAGGAATAAAAGAACCATAACTCCCCATACCGCTGTGCAAATCACCCAAATTCTTTTATATTCACCTTAATTCTACCACTATATGACTCAAGAACAGCCCATCAAAAGCATCATCAAGCGAGATGGTCGTATTGTTGAATTTGATCTTAAAAAGATAGAGGAAGCTATTTTTCAGGCCGCAGAAACTGTCGGCGGAAAGGACAGGGATCTAGCCAATTCCTTAGCCTTAAAAGTTCTAGACCTGTTGCAAAAAAAGTTCAAGGATAAACCTACTGTTGACAATGTTCAGGACTTAGTAGAAAAAACTTTGATTGAAGAAGGACATGCCAGAACTGCTAAAGCTTTCATTTTATTCCGGCACCATAAAGATCAGGAACGTGAACGAAGAGCATTAATCATCGGGCGGGAAAATGAAGATTCTAATCTGGAATTTTCCAACGAAGCATTGAAAGTATTAGAACGAAGATACTTAATACGAAACCCCGAAGGGCAGGTTATTGAAACGCCAAAAGGAATGCTGCAGCGAGTTGCAAAGAACATTGCTGCTGCAGATAAATCGTACGGCGCAGCTAAGGAAGATATCAAAAAGACTGAAGAAGAATTCTATTCCATCATGGCCGAATTAAAATTTCTGCCTAATTCTCCGACTTTGATGAACGCAGCAACAATTACCCAGCAATTAAGTTCCTGCTTTGTCCTTCCGGTAGAAGACAACATCAGCGGTATTTTCGGCGCCTTGAAAGATGCTGCTTTGATCCATCAACGCGGTTCAGGAACAGGATTCTCATTCTCCAGATTAAGAAGCAAAGGCGACTTTGTGCGTTCCAATGCCGGCGTCGCTGCCGGACCGATAGCTTTCATGAAAGTATACGATAAAGCTTTGGAAGCGATCAAGCAAGGCGGAATTCGCCCTGGAGCAAACATGGCTGTGCTGAGAGTTGATCATTCTGATATCATCAGATTTATTGAAGCTAAGCGAGGCACGGGCAGGTTAAAAAATTTCAATCTATCCGTAGCTGTAACTGACCGTTTCATGAAAGCAGTGGAAGAAGACAGAGAATATTACCTTACCAATCCTAAGACGGAAAAATACGTCGGGAGAATGAAAGCCCGGGACGTTTTTGCCATGATTACCCAGAACGCCTGGAAAAATGGCGATCCGGGATTATTGTTCATTGATGAAATCAACCGTAAACATCCAGGAAAACATCTAGGAGAGATTGAAACAACCAACCAATGCGGTGAAGCGCCATTACTGCCGTACGAAGGGATAGTTCTCGGCTCATTGAATCTCAACAAATTTATTGACTTAGAGAAAAATGATATTGCCTGGACGGAATTAGAAAAAGCTATCCGCACCGCAGTTCACTTTTTAGATAATGTTATCGACATGAATTCCTATCCGACCAAAAAGATTGAAGAACAAACTAAGAATACGCGCAAATTTGGATTAGGCATGATGGGCTTTGCCGATATCTTAAGCAAACTTAAAATCAAATATGATTCAGAAGTAGCGCTGGAGATGGCTGACAAAATCATGAGTTTCATCAAGACCCAAGCATACCAAATGTCTTTAGAACTAGCAGAGAAACGTGGCGTCTGTCCGTCTTGGGAAGGTTCTGATCATCATAAAGCAGGCAGAAAAATGCGTAACATGACCTGCATTTCAGTTTCACCTACGGGAACAATCAGCATCCTCGCTGATGCCTCTTCCGGTTGCGAACCTTTGTTTGCCATCTCTTACAACAAATCAATATTAGGTGATACTGATTTGGTACACTTAAACAAAAACTTTGAAAAGATCGCTAAAGAACGCGGCTTTTACTCACCGGAATTAATTTCTAAAATCGCTCGTGAAGGGAATATTCAAAATAATAAAGAGATTCCAAAAGATGTACGGGATATTTTTGTAACTGCACAGGATATTGATCCGGAATGGCACATCAAAATGCAATCTACTCTGCAGAAGCACGTTGACAATTCCATTTCCAAAACCATCAACTTTCCCAGGACCGCTTCAATTAAAGATGTAGAGAATGCATATTTATTAGCTTGGAAAGCAAAATGCAAAGGCATCACTATTTACCGCGATGGAAGTTATGAAGATCAGGTTATCAATATAGGAAGTTATAGTGAATAAAAATGGGTGTATACACAAAAATAGGTGACAAAGGTAGAACGGCCTTCTTTGGCTGCGGGATGATCCAGAAAGATGATCCTAGAATAGAAGCCTTGGGAGCAGTTGACGAACTCAACTCAGTTATCGGCGTTACTTTATCTATGATCAACGGTAAAGAACTGCGGGAAGTTCTTACTAAGATACAGCATAACTTATTTCAGGTTGGCGCCGATTTGGCAGGAAGCGCGTTAGAGAAAAAGTCCTTGCCGCGCATAACTCCGGTGCATATTCAAGAGATAGAACAAGCTATCGATAAAATTGAAGAACAGTTGGGAATGCCCGCGCAGTTCATTCTTCCTGGAGGAACTCAGACCAGTTCCTTTTTACATTTATGCCGCACTATTACTCGCCGCTCTGAACGGGAATTAGTCCGGGCTAAAAGTGTGATTGAAATCAGCCCAGACTTGATGATATATGTAAATAGATTAAGTGATTTTTTCTTTATGCTGGCTCGGCAGGCGAATAATGAAGTGAATGTAAAAGAACAGCAGCCGATTTACAAATATTTTGAAGAAAATAAAGAAAAATAAAATAATTAATTTTAAGGTAAATTGCCACGAAAGAAACCTATTTTCAACAGATAAGGCAGTGCTATCAGCAAACCAATCAGTTGCAGCCCCCACATCACCAAAACCAAAGGCACTCTGATGCGAGTTAAAACTGAAAGAAATGTTCCGTTAGCGCTTAAACTTTGTTGAAAATAGAGAATGACCTGAAAAATCAGCGGCCATAAGCTAGTTGCTAAAACAAAAATCAGAGAGAAAACGCCGATAACCATAACCTTTGTCATCATATTATAAGCAGGATGATTTTCTTTTAACGCTGATTCTAAAAGACTTCCGCCGATCAATAAGAGTATGAGCAATCCTAAAGCTATGCCAGCCACTACGCCCCACAATTTAATATTGACAACAATACTTTCCATCATATCAATCACCTTTGTAAGTTAATGTTTATCATTTTATCTCTATCTTTTTTTCAACTTTCCCAGACGCTTTAGATTCCTGCAAGAAAAACAATGGTTTTTCCTTACCGTCTACTGTTAATGAAACTTCAGCTTTATCGTTTTCTCCCTGGGAAATTTTTGCAAATTCAACTACGATGGCATTCTCCCCTTCCTTCAGACAAAATAGTTTTTTCATTTCTGCAGGAGCTTTAGCAGTTAACGAACTTCCTTGAATAAACAGGCGTTTGCTTTCAGATTTTCCTCCGGTAATCCCGACATCGATACCATTGACCAGCACTTTTACTTTATATCCATAACTAAAAGATGAAATTGCGCCACTGATTTCTTTTTTTGCAGCCATACTCAAAAACCTCCTGATGTATTTATGAAGCAGTAATAGGGAGAGTATTTAAATATTTTTTATAATATTTTTATTCAAGAACATCCTGCGATTCCAAAACACTTATTAATTCTAAAATTATTCTATCAACTAATCCCAATGGGGAAAGAGGTGTTTAGGGGTTCTCGAATTCTTCCGGGAACTCTTTATCACTACCTTCTAACAATTATAAAACTATTTAAATAAATTAATTCCCCAACTCCTTATGATAAAAAAAGAGGCGAGATTGGAGTTAATAGTCGGCACCATGTTTGGTGGAAAAAGCGGCACAGTTCAAAAAGTGAGTGATATATAAATAAGAAGGACAACCCTCTTAACG
>CAYHVV010000111.1:0-3907 GCA_964360115.1 uncultured Methanosarcinales archaeon
CATGCCAAAACTATCGTCAGAATCCCCACCCTTTAGGGTTGGGGAGCTTCAATTTCCCGTAATAACTATAAATAATATTTCTCACATATAGAAAAAGTTAAATAGGGAGTATTTTCTTAAAACAATTCATGTCAGCAGATTTTTTAATATTTACCGCACAGGAACTTGGTTTTGTGTTTAAGCTAGTTGTGTCCTTAGTGGCAGGAGTGCTAATTGGTTTGGAACGTGAACATCGTGGAAAATCTGCAGGTAAAAGCACTTATTCATTAGTTATTGGCGGTTCAATGATATTTACTGCACTTTCAACAGTTATTGATCCAAATTCTCCTGCTCGGATCGCAGCGCAAATAGTTTCCGGCATTGGGTTTCTTGGTGCAGGAATGATTTTAGTAAGCAAGGGAGAAAAAATTAAGAATCTAACTACTGCAGCGGGGCTCTGGTTTGCAGCAGGAATTGGCATGGCTATCGGCGCGGGATGGTATTTATTGGCCGGAGTGGCAGTTTTATATTGCATCTTTGTTCCCAGGATTCCACATTTAAATAACAACAACCCCAAGTAGGTGTTTTATTGTAGAAATTATTAAATAGTTTTAATTTCTCATTATTATGATGGATATCCAGCCTTTTTTATCACACCCTGTTGTCTCAATACTGCTATTAGCAGTGGTTATTCTTTTTGTGGTGAAGGCTATTATCAATTCTATCCGTCTCTTTTTTTTCATTCTTCTGGTGGCACTAGTTTTAGTATTATATTTCAATGTCTCATTTTCTGATGTTTTAGGATGGTTATACGCAATGCGCGGACAGCAAGGGCTGACTAGTTTACTGTTGTGGAATTTTTAGGTTTAGTGCCAAGTAAAACTTATATAGTAGCATCTTACAGGAATAATTATGACTTCATCTATCTGGACAGAAAAGTATCGGCCAGCAACCTTTGCTGACATCAAAGGACAGAAAGAAATTGTAGAAAAGATTAAGGCATTTGTAACTTCAAAAAATATGCCTCACCTATTATTTTCTGGTCCAGCTGGCGTAGGTAAAACTACTCTTTCATTAGTGATTGCTCGCGAATTGTTTGGCGAAAATTGGCGAGAAAATACGTTGGAGTTGAATGCATCAGATGAACGCGGTATTGATGTGGTTCGGGTGAAAGTTAAGGATTTTGCCAGGACTAAAGCTATCGGTGAAGTGCCGTTCAAATTGATTTATCTCGATGAAAGCGATGCTTTGACTAGAGAAGCACAGCAGGCTCTCAGAAGGACTATGGAGAATTATACTAAAACTTGCAGATTTATTTTATCGTGTAACTATTCTTCTAAAATTCTAGACCCCATCCAAAGCAGATGCGCAGTATTCAGGTTTAAGCCATTGAGCAAAGAAGAGATTATCGCAGTCGTAGATAAGATTGCGAAAGAAGAAGGATTAGTTATTAGTGCAGAAGCAAAAGAAGCTTTATTTGATGTTTGTGGCGGAGATGTAAGACGGTTGGAAAATATCATGCAAAGTTGCGCAGTAATGGGTAAAGGTATCACTCCAGAATTGATTTTCTCCATGGCTTCTGTAGCTAAACCAAAAGAAGTGAATGAGGTATTGTCATTAGCTGCAAAAGGAAATTTTCTGGAATCGCGGAAAAAATTATTATCATTGATGTTGGATTATGGTTTGTCAGGATTAGATGTAATCAGGCAAATACAGAAAGAGATTTGGAATTTGAAATTGGATGACAAAAAGAAAGTTGAGCTCGTAGATAAGTGTGGAGAAGTTGAATTCAGGATGGTTGAAGGCAGCGACGAGTATATTCAATTGGAAAGTTTTCTAGCGTTTGTGATGTTAGTGGGGAGCAAGTAGTTAAACTATATTTTTAATGTCCTAAATACTTTTAAACTTGTTTTTATCATCAAAACTAATGAAATTAGCATACATTGAAAGTCCTTTCAAGGGAGAGAATTGGGAATCGACTAGAAGAAATGTTTTCTATGCCAAGCTTTGTGTTAGGGATTCTTTGTTGAGGGGAGAAGCACCATATGCTTCACATTTATTTTTTACCCAAGCCGGAATACTAAATGATGCTATCCAAGAAGAAAGAGATTTAGGAATTGCTGCCGGCCAGGCTATGGGCGATAAGTTTGACCTGCGTGTAGTCTATGAAGATTTTGGTATAAGCCGAGGCATGCAATATGGAATTGAACGAGCTTTAAAATTAGGTCAACCTATTGAACATAGAATGCTTTCTCAGATAATGAATCTCGATGAAGCATTACGACAGATGGCGGAAGCAAAGCCACATATTGAATTAGGCGGATTATTGTTCTGATGGGAGGATAAAGAATGAATGAGAAAAATAAAAAAATATTTTTCTCTAGTTCATACTTTATGAACAATGAAAAATATTTAACTTTTGGACTTGCAGCGTTATTAATGGCGGGGTGTGACAACAATGAAACTAAAAAAATAGGGGAAGAAATAACTCTCGCTCGGCCGTATGGATGTGAAAAAGTAAAAAATATTAATTTTGATGACGAATATTATTACATGCTTTGTGAAGAGAGTGATGCTAATTTAGCATTATACAAAAGACATTTCATGTTTGATTCTATACCGAAGGTATTAACTAACCGTAATAACTATGCCTTCGGGATATCCTGAAAGCACGATTGAAACGCGGAGAATTCCACCACTCCATTGGGTGGTGGTTTGCAAGCAAACCGCTAATTAATAAGTGGAATTCTTGCGTGCTCAAAATTAGGCTGGGCGGTGAGCGAAGTGAACATGCCATAAGTCTATTGACCGATGGTTCGCCCAGTTCTATTTTGACAAATACGAAAATTTAGTGCTTTCAGTACAAATGGGTAAGAATAAGTGTAAAATAAATGTTTAAAAAATAAGAAAAATCAATTGCTCTGTTTAATCCTTAGCTTTTCAGAAATTAATTCCCGATATTTGTAATCAAGAGTCAATTTAACTTGCTTAGTTGAAACGTGGCCATCAGCTAATGGTTCTTTTAATTTACAGACAATTTCTGCTTGTCCATCGTCCAACCTGGCTTCGTTAAGCTTTCCTGCGGATTTACATTCCCAAGCAAGGTCATCTAAGCTGTAAGATAAAACATTTCTTACACCAAACTCTTCTCCGGGTTTAGTTACTTTTGCCGTGCTGGCTCCAGCATTGCTGACTAATATTTTAAGTGCGACTACTCCTTTTCCAGCAGTATCTTCTTCCACTGCTTTTACAGTGATGGGAGCTCCGGAAACAAAGAAGGTTTTAGCCTGCTTGACGGTGCATACGCGCTGATCAGTCAAATCTTCTTTCAAACAGACTTCTGGAATAAGCAGATAGGTTTGGTAATGATATTCAATGTTAGCGAACCATTCTCGTTCTACCATACCGGCAACTTCTTTAGCATATTTTGCTTCAGAAGCAAAACCCATGGTTTCTTCTCCGCCTTCAGGAACAAGTTCAGAAATTCCTTCTAATGGTTGATTATTTTTCAATTCCCACGATTTCATATTGGAAAATTCTTCTTGTGAAGGCCCGAGTAATTTTACAGAAACCTCATCAGGTTGGATTTGATATTCTCCCTTATTGCGAAGGGTCAATTCTAAAGGGAAAGATTCTTCATCAAAAATAGCATAAATGCCATTCTCTTCTACGCCAAATGGTTCAAATTGAGCAAGAATTCCTTGTGTTCCACCTAAATATGCTCCGGTGGTAGTTTGCTGCTGCTGTTGCTGGCAGGCAGTTATAAATAACAAAGCGATAACAAGCGTAGTAATAATAGTTTTTCTCATCTGCAGACCTCTTTTGATAATAATACCTAAACTAATGAAGAGGGCTATTTAAATTTTACGAGATTACGGCACAGTTCAAAAAGTGAGTGATATATAAATAAGAAGGACAACCCTCTTAA
>CAYHVV010000112.1:0-3750 GCA_964360115.1 uncultured Methanosarcinales archaeon
CTTAAGTTGGAACCCCGATGCAAGGATAATGAAAAAATGAGGGAAGAGGTGCGAATAGAAAGCACTAACCACTTATTGTATGAAGGTTGTCCAGTGGTAAGAACTGCTTATGCCTGCAAATTTCTGCTTTTAACAGGGTGGAATATGAGCCACTCCCGCAGTGGACAGGTTGGCGTAAGATTTATAACTTTTAGAATTTAATTAAGGGATTATGCGTCTGTTCAATAGAGAGAAAATACTACTGAAAGTAATAGATGAACTAGACAGAAAGGGAGTACATTCCAGAACAGCAATTGTTAAAATACCATTTCTGTTGAGATATGAATATTCTGTAGATCAATATATTAACAGCTTTTATTCTTTCTTCCCATATAAATATGGACCTTTCTCGGAACAGCTATTTGGGGATTTAAGGCATCTCAAAAATTTGGGTCTTCTTGATGAATCAGAGACTTCTTTAACTGAACAAGGAAAGCAATATTTAAATGATAATAAAATAGGCTTTAATGTTCCGGTCCATAATTTAGTAGAACGCTTTAAAGGAAAGGATGATCTTATTAAATATATTTACAATAAGTACCCAGAGTTTACCGTTAAAAGTGAATTAAACAAAAATAAGGATAATCTAAAGGTAAGCAGTCCAGGATTTTATACTATTGGGTATGAGAAACGAGATATTGACCAGTTTCTTTCTCTATTAATCGAAAATGAAATTCAAGTTATTGTTGATGTTAGGAAAAATCCATTTAGCATGAATTTTTCTTTTATTAATAATAAACTAAAAGACCACTTAAAGAAAATAGATATCCAATATATCCATTTTCCAGAATTGGGAGTTGAAAGTGAGGATAGAAAAAATTTAAACTCAAAAAAAGACTATCTGCGATTGTTTGAGAGATATAGAGATGAACTTCCTTTGAAAAATCAAAAATTAAATGAGGTTATTGCTTTAGGTAAACAGGAGCGTATTGCTTTAATGTGTTTTGAACGAGATCATTCTTTTTGTCATCGCGGAGTTATCGCGGAATTCTTAAGGAAGCAAAAGTTAAAGGTAATAGATTTATGACTGAATCTTTTTGGCTAAGAAATATGGTCGTATTTGGACAGGGGGCGCCTAACAAGATTAAGAAAATAGGAAGTAGACAAGGTAGATGCCTGTCAGTTTGGTCTGAAGAAAAGGGCTTCTGTAGAATTTATCCAGTGCCATACGGATACGTTCACGATTGGGAAATTGTTGATTTTGAAGGAAGATTACCTACTAATGACGGAAGAGAGAATTCGTTCGTAATTTTTAATTATGAACAAGAATGGGAGAACTTGTCTAAGAGAATAATAGTGCATAAGGAAAAGAATAGATTAGGAAATATTGTTAAAAAAAGTCTTAAAAGAGATCAATGGATTGAATTAACCAGAAAATTGGCAAATGATAGTTTTTCAGAGGTTAGAGATAATAAAAAAAGCTTTGGTTTAATCAAACCTTCTCATTTCAAATTAGAACTAAAGAAGAACCAAGAAAAGTCTGAGGGTCAGACTTTATTAACAGACCCAGATGCAATCATTATGAATCAAAATGATTATGCTTGGTTACCATCTGTAGAATACAGTTGCTTCAAGAATTGTAAATCAAAACATCCACGCCACTCTAAGCTTGTTGAATGGGGGGCTTATCAATGGATGATGAAAGATCCAAATAACAATGAACATTGCATCAAGTTAGTTGAGAATTATCATGTTGATGAAGCAAATTATGAACATTATCTTCTTATTGGAAATATAAGAACTTACCCAAAAACATATGTTGTTGTCAAGATAATCCGATTTAAAGTTAAATAATTAATTCTATTAAAAAATAAAAAGGGGCAATTACTGCCCCGTACTCTCCATCACTTTGTGATAATAGCCGATAGGCTTAATGTCTGTTATCTTGGTTATGTGTAACAGATACTTCCCGTCTTTGCTCTTAGTTATCTGTGTTTCCACTATTGGTTTGTTGTTGTATTCCTTCGGTTTGTTTTCCATTTTCGTTTTCCTCCGTTTGTTTCAAATGTTCAACTATTTCGTCGTTAATACCGGGCGCAGTTTGAACCTCGAAACTGCGCTTTTTTGAGGTTTGAGAGTTTATAACCTCAAAATTTGAACCAGATAAAAAGTAGCGTTTCTTGAGGATAGCTGGAACTTCTTTCCTGCCTACTGTTTCCCCATATTTTTTGTATTTTTCTTTAATTGTCCAGTCTGTTACCACGAAGAACCAATTGCTTCCATACAATTCTGTAAGCTGTTTTACTTTCTGCTCAACTCGTGGATTCTTAGCCCGAAGTTTTGCTCCGGTTTCCACTTCAATAGCAATTTTCTTGCCATTGTATTCAAAGACAATATCAGCATCTTTGGTTTCAAACAGTTCTACATTTTTAGTATATTTCTTTAGGTGTTCTTCTATTGCTTTTATTACGAAAAAATGTTCTGGACTTTCATTAGAACGTGGTTTCAGCAGATATTCCTCTTGAGCTCCGCCAAACAGACCAACATGAAGAGAACGAATGTAGCCGTGCTTGAGTAAGTCATCTATTTCTTCCTTTTTCAATTCCTTGCTTCTGAAGATTCCCTTACTATAATCAAAGGCTGGTTCAAATTCAGTTACTATTTCATTCGCCTTCTCCCGCTCTTTTGCTAACCTTTCATCAGCATTAGTGGTGATGAATTGATGCTCTTCTGGGGAAGCAATTACTTTGATTTCTGAATGTTCATTGGAAATGATGATAATTCCTTCGCCTGTAGAAGCTGTAAGCAGTCTTTCCCTCTCTTGTAGCGATAGATGAAAAGTTTTCTCCACTTGGTCTATGATGGAAGGCTTCTGCCTCAGCAAGAGCGTATATTCAGAATTGTTGAGCAAAGCCTTCCCAGCGTCGCTTTTTATCAAATCAGCGACGTCTTGAGTGATTAGCAGAAGCCCTAAATTGAATTTTCTGCAGGTCTTGACTATCTTGAAAATGTATCCTTCATCTTCGGTTCTCTGTAATAATGACCATGCTTCATCTACTACCAGAATTTTCCGTTCTATGTCTTTTTTCATTTTTTGATATACGTAGTCCAAAATGAGAAACATCACTGTTGGCTTTACTTGGTTAGGCATATCGCCGACATTGAACACGACAAACCTGTTCTGAAAATTAAGGTTTGTCTGTTTGTTCAAGAAAGAGAATACACCAGTTACATACATTTCAATCCGATTAATCAGGCTTCTATAGGTTTCTTTTTCTACAATGGTAGCATATTTGGACATATCCTTGAGCTGTTGCAGTAAATCCGCCATTAACGGCGGTTCTTTCCGCCATGT
The DNA here is from genome assembly GCA_964360115.1 of uncultured Methanosarcinales archaeon. Lineage (GTDB taxonomy): Archaea > Nanobdellota > Nanobdellia > Woesearchaeales > GW2011-AR9 > JACPIL01. Next base: position 3,335 of record CAYHVV010000112.1, read on the forward strand.
TGTTTTATCATTGGTAATGCCTTTAGCATTGTAGATTGAGGTTAAAGCTCTGTCCAGCACTGCTTTCTGGATTTCAGAAGTTTGTCCTATCATAATCGGAAAGAGTTCTAGAAGTGTGAGCTTCTTTTCATCATAATCATGCCCCATCAAATCTAAAGGATTGATGATGGTTTCAGAATCCCTTGAGATGGTAATTAGCTGTCCGCCGAATCGTCGCACTAAATCAACATACTCCGCCTGCGGATCAATTACCATCACTTTAGTGCCATTTAGTAATAATCTGGAAATCATCAATTTGGTAAAGTACGATTTTCCACCGCCAGAAGAAGCTAAGACAACACCATTGGCATTATAGAGTTTGAAAATATCCTTGATGATAGGAATGTTATTTTTGTTCAGGCCTAGAAGAATCCCCG
>CAYHVV010000113.1:0-3716 GCA_964360115.1 uncultured Methanosarcinales archaeon
ATTGGTATTGTGCTAACAATTAGAGAGTAGAATGTTAAAATGGCGAAGTTAAGTGAATACATTCCAACACTTTCTCTCTACTGGTCTCTCCAGATTTGATGCGTACTGATAGTTTAAATTGTTTCTTAAAGAATTTAATCAATTCCGCATTTGCTTTACCTTTTTCTGGAGCAGCTTTAAGATATAATTTTAATTTTCCTTCATCTTCTTTCAATTCTGTCCTTCCGGCATGAGGAATAACTTTAATTTTTATTTTTCCGTTTTCGATAAATTTATTGATGTCCATGGAGAACACTATTGAACACGTAACTGCGCAGCCAGGCTAAGAAAAATGCAGCTAGGGTGATGTTTAACAAGGCAGAATACATTGGATAAAAGATTAAAGCTTTCTTTACCGGCAGAAGAATAACCGTTGCAATCATTGCACTAACTGTAGCAAATAAGACTAACAACAATATTTTTTTCCATTGTTTTTTTAGAATGCTGAACCCGGCACCAATGGAATCCCAGGCCTTATATGATTTGACGAAGTTATGATAGACGCATAAAATCAATACGATAAATAGGACTACCATATAGAATAAGGCAGCTCCATCTATCACTAAACGGATATTTTCCATCAAGTTGCTATGGGTAACGTAAAATACAGGCATAAGTTTTTGCGGAATATTTAGGAGCAACATCATAAATAATTTTACGACTAACAACGCAGAAAAGAATAAGAGTGAAGGCACCAGTAAAGACATATTAAGAAGGTTCCATCGCCAGTAGTTTTTGCTGGTTAATGTTTTTCCTTGCAAATAATTTGAATTTCTGGCCTGTGAGTAAGAGAATAGAAAAAACGAACTGGCCAGCAGGAAAAATAAACCTACTAAGGAAGTTATCAAAAACCATTTCAAAGCAGTCACGAACGGCAACAACTGTTCTGGACTTAAGGAAAGCATCATCTGCTGAAGTTCTGCAGTAGTTCTTCCCTGCAATAATTCTAAAGAACGCTGCTGGGTGTAATCGGTAAACTTGATAAAAGTAAAAATGATTATCGATAAAGCGACAAAATCTATTAAAAAGGTGGCAGCAAACTGTTTACCTAACTTAAAAGAGTCAAGATAATGTTGAATGGTTTTATTCATTTTTTGTTCTCCATTTCTTCCAAGATGGTTTGAATTTGCTTCTTGAGAAGAGGGATATCATCCTTTACTACTTCCCACACGCGCTCTATATTAACACCAAAATAATGGTGGATTAATCTGTCTCTCATCCCCGCAATTTTCGCCCAAGGGATTTCAGAATATTTGTGTCTAAATGCGAGGGATATGTTCTTAACAGCCTCACCAATAACTTCTATTGCCCTAACAACTGCATGTTGTTTTTCTTTATTTTTTAAGAAACTATCCTTAGATACGCCTTTTACAAAATTCTCTGCATTTTTAATAGAATCATTAATGTGTTCAATAAAAAGCAAATCATTTTTCTTCATAAGATTCGAACCTCTTCATCAAGGATCTGCTTCTTAAGAGAAGGATGAATCTCTTGGTATTCAACAAGATCGACTTTCTTGCCAAGAACTTTTTGCAAATCTAATTGAATACCTACAACATCTAATAAACTTTTTTTGCCTTTTATTTTTATGAGAAAATCAATATCACTTTTTTTTTTCATTTCTCCTCGAGCATAACTGCCGAATATCCCTGCTTTCACTACATCATTCTTTTTCAAAAGAGGTACTGCTTTTTTTTTAATATCAGATATAGTTAAAACTTTAATTGTTTTTGCATGTATGCTCATAATATCCTCACTTCCTGCTCCAAAATCTTATCTTTGAGATAAGGGCTCAGACCATTATAACTCACCAAATCAACTTTCTTTCCTAATTTTTCTTCCAATTCCAAGTTTAGACCAAAAAATCCAAAACCCATTCCATTTGGCGGTTGAACCAACATATCTATGTCGCTTTTCTTTTTTGCTTCTCCTCGAGCATAACTGCCGAATATCCCTGCTTTCTTGATACCGTTCCTTTTCAAGATAGGCACAGCTATTTTAACAATTTGTTTTATAGTTAAGTTTTCAGTTTTTTTTGCCATATTCTTATTGGAAATTTAATCTTTTATAAATATTAAGTTAAGATACCCTACCAATCAGTATTCTTGCTGACTTCCCCATGGCTTGCGGTCACGCTTGTTGCGCTTTTCCCGGAACGATCCCAGTTGACTTGACCGACGGAAGAGGTAACTACGTTAAAGCAGACGTCTTCGATTGCACCGTATCCGGCAGCGGTTTCGCCTTCTCTTCCAGCCACACCTATACTAATTGGCGCCTGATTCCATTTGATACAAGCTCGATCATAGACGTTAGTTGAATATTTTATGATTGCATCTTTATCTGATGCACCATTCTGCAATTGGATTGGCGAAGCGATATTTCCATCCAGATTATACATCGGAACAGCTCCAGGGTAGAGGAAGATATTGAAAGAAACAGCAACGCCATTTTCATCTACTAGCGGAGTAAATGCTTCATCCTGCGGCGAAGAAACGGCCCAGGTTACCTTATAGAAATATCCTTTCAAAGGTTCATTATTGTCTGGTTCATTATCACGGTCATTGTCAGCATAACAGAAATTGTCATCGACGCAGACTTGTCTGCTTTCACAGATAAATAATTCTTCCGAATCTTCATCAGGATTTTTATGACAGAGGATAGGCGACGTTTCTGGAGAACGTTCCATCTGGATAGATGCAACTGCTTGATATGTTCCTGAAGTAGTCTTGATGACTGCTTTTCCTTCAGGCTCGATATCTTTCCAATGCAATTCATCATTTTCACATATAGCGGAAGGGAACCAATTAGACGCTAATAATGGTGCAAAAGCTTTATCCATATCACTGCGCCATTTTTTGTAGAAATCTGCTTCTCCAAACAAGAGATTGCTGATAGCCGGATAAGATTTGAGGTTGTTAGTGATTTTGTAAACAGATTCAAAGAAAGTCTGCGCCCCGGCGAGAGCGCCAGTAGTGCTTGATTCTCGGTCATCAAGTATTTCTATTACTTCGGGATTTGTTAAAATTTGGTCAACTGCCATGAGTTCTATACCCGTCAGATCCCTAGCAAGACCAACGGTCACCCATTCATCACCTACTTTCATTACTTTAACAATAAAACCGTCGGGGGTAGTTACTGCAAATTCTCCCGTATATCCCGTCTGTCGTCCATTTTCATCTAATTTTCTTTCAGCAAAAATTCCCGTTCCGTCGGGTAGTCGTGTTCCTTCCTGCCTTCCGGTTGAAGGATTAAAGAATTCTACATCTTCTAAGTTTTCAGATTTTGCTCTTTCTGCACCAGTAAAAGTCGTGTAATCATAATCGACTAAATATTCTTGCAGCTTTCCATTAGTTTGTATAGTAGCAGTTCCTCCGGTAGCAACTTTACATCCGCCGTCAGTAGTACAGCCCGATTCTCCTTTCTGATAATAATCGATAGTCAAAGATTCCTTTTCCTGAGTTCTGGTATTGAAAACAGTTTGAGTTTCTTTGTTGAAATCAACAATTTCTAATTTATCTCCTGCATATTGTACTGAACCTACTTTCTCGCCATTTTCAACATTATATACTGGTTCTCCGGACCTTAATGCATTAGGAGTTACTCCTTTTCCTACTGTAAACTTTTCCCCAGTTGGACCTACAACCATAACTCCTTGTTTTAATTGATCTAAAGTTTGC
>CAYHVV010000114.1:0-3180 GCA_964360115.1 uncultured Methanosarcinales archaeon
GGCACAGTTCTTTTTCTGAGTGATAATTATCATAAATGCCATGATGTGAGCCGAGAACTGCTTTTGCTGGCACGAAATTATTGGTGCAGCCCTTCGATAAAGAGAAAAAACAGCCCACTAAAACACTGCGAGGTTGGCACGAGGCGAACGGCAATGATGATTATCACTCACTTTTTGAACTGTGCCTTTTTTAGGGCACAATTACCCCAGCAAGAAATCAGTGAATCTTTTCATCTATTTCTTTAGCTACTTCTTTAAGTTCAGTAAAAACTGATTCAGTATCTCTCTTCAATTCTTCAATGAGATGGAGAAGGCTTTCTTCCCTAAGGAGATATCCTTCTTTCTCTCGCAGCACAATCCCAGAATCCATAAGCTTGATAAGATGATGTACCACCGTTCCTCGGCTCAATTTCAATCGCTCTGCAATCTCATCAGAAGAAAGAGGATGATTGCTTTTTCTGACTAAAGTTATGAATATCCTAAAGCAGCTGCTATCTTTATCTCGCAACCCGAAAAGCCCCAGAGAATTTCCCAGCCATTGGAGATCGGAATTTACATTTCCTTCCGGTGTGCGGCGGATTTTCACTACAGTGACTCTTTTTATCATAAGTGCCAAATAGTTGCATAATTTTTAAACTTTACCCGAAAAATTTATATATGAACTCCATTTCGAATCAACTATGTCGAGTTAAAGTCAACGAGAGATGAAAAACAGGCTTCGAGAAATCTGAACAAACCATGGAAACAAAACCAAAAACTGAAAAAAAGGAAGAAAACCAGCTTCCACAAGAAGCAGAAGTTTCAGAGAAGAAGAAAGAATTAAGCATTGAAGAATTAACTGATTTACTTAAAAGAACGCAAGCTAACTTTGAAAATTACCGCAAGCAGAATCAAGCTTATCTTGAAGAGATTAAAAAAATGGCTGCGAGAGATATCTTATTACAGGTTTTACCATTACTGGATAATTTAGAATTGGCGTTAAAGGCAGTTTCTAAAGAACAAAAGAATACTGAATTTGTCCAAGGCATTGAATTAATTCATGCCCAATTACTGCAGTTATTACAACACAACAATGTTTTTCCTATAGAGACTACAGGAAAAGATTTTGATCCCTATTATCATGAAGCGCTCGTGAAGATGCCGGCAGAAGTTCCCGCAAATAAAATTATAGAGGAATTTCAAAGAGGGTTTACCATCCACGGCAGAGTATTGCGCCATGCGAAAGTAAAAATAAGCGCCGGCCCGGCCGCTGGAAATGCAGGAAATACAGACATTAAAAATAACGATAAAAAAACAACTGATTTCGGAGGAAATTAAAATGACAGACACACAAAAAAACACCAAAGTTTCAGGCCCTACCATTGGGATTGATTTAGGTACAACCTTTTCTGCAGTAGCAGTATTAGAAGGGGGGATTTCAACCATCATCCCTAATGCAGAAGGAACACGGACTACCCCCAGCGTAGTACACATCAAAGATGACGAGATTATTGTTGGCCAAATAGCAAGAAACCAGGCCATAATTGATCCCTCTCGTACCATCAGGTCCATCAAACGTAAAATGGGCACCGATGAAAAAATGGATATTGATGATAAGGAATATACTCCTGAACAGATATCCGCCATGATACTGCAAAAACTTAAGCGTGATGCAGAAGCATACCTTGGCCAGACCGTGCGTAATGCCGTTGTTACTGTCCCAGCATATTTTAATGACTCACAAAGACAAGCTACTAAAAATGCCGGAGAAATTGCCGGACTGAACGTTCTTCGTATCATCAACGAACCTACTGCAGCAGCATTAGCATACGGATTAGATAAACAAGGAAAAGACCACACTGTTCTTGTCTTTGACTTTGGTGGAGGAACCTTTGACGTTTCAATATTAGAATTAGGTGGAGGAATCTTTGAAGTAAAATCAACCTCAGGAGATAATTTTCTTGGAGGAGACGATGTAGATCAGCTGGTAATCGACCACTTGGCTAAAAACTTCAAAAGTTCTACTGGTATTGATTTACGTAATGATGCTACTGCCATGCAGAGACTGAAAGAAGCGGCAGAAAAAGCAAAAATTGAACTGTCCAGCAAGATAAAAGTGGAAATAAGCATTCCTTTCATAACTGCTGACCAGCATGGGCCAAAACATATTAAGGAAGAATTAAGCAGAGCTAAATTCGAAGAATTGATTGCTGATATTCTCAAAAGACTGGAAACACCAGTAAAGAACGCCTTGCGGGATGCTGAACTTACTTCAGCAAAAATCGATAAAGTAATTTTCGTAGGCGGTTCGACCAGAATACCTGCAGTGCAAGAACTGGTAAAGAAACTTATCGGAAAAGAAGGAGACAAATCAGTCAATCCAGACGAAGCAGTTGCGATAGGAGCAGCAATCCAAGCAGGAGTTCTTTCTGGAGATGTTAAAGATGTCCTTTTATTGGACGTTACTCCTTTGTCTTTGGGAATTGAAACCTTGGGCGGCGTATTTACTCAGTTAATCGACAGAAATACCACTATTCCGACTAAGAAATCGCAGATTTTCTCTACTGCAGCTGACAATCAAACGGCAGTAACTATCCGTGTCGCGCAGGGAGAAAGACCAATGTTTTCAGATAACAAAAACTTGGGACAATTTGATTTAGTAGGAATACCCCCTGCACCAAGGGGAGTCCCGCAGATTGAAGTTACTTTTGATATTGATGCGAACGGCATTCTGCATGTCAGCGCCCAAGATAAAGGAACCGGAAAAGAACACAAGATCAAAATTACCGGAACTGGAAATCTTAACAAGGCTGAAGTAGAAAAGATGAAAGAAGAAGCGAAAATGCACGAAGCTGAAGATGCTAAGAAGAAAGAGAAAATTGAAGCAGATAACAATGCTGAAGCGCTTATCTTTCAGACTAAAAAAGTCCTGGAAGAATTTAAGGATAAAGTTGACGCAGGAACAAAGAAAAAGATTGAAGCAAAGATTGAAGAACTGGAAACTGCAAAGAAAGCTGGCGATGTTTCAGCCATCAATGCTAAGATTGAAGAGTTGAATAAAACTGTGCAGGAGATTGGCTCCAAGATCTACCAGGAAACTGCGGATAAACAACAGCACCAGCCGCATTCTGCTGCTGATGATGAAGAATCATCTACTGATGGTCATCACGGCAAAGAGAAAGTAGTTGATGCGGAATTCAG
>CAYHVV010000114.1:3190-3632 GCA_964360115.1 uncultured Methanosarcinales archaeon
GAAAAAGTTCAGTCAAAGAAAAAGGAAAATGGAAAAGCATAAGCTTTTTAACTTTTTTTTATTTTTATTTTTATTATGAAACTTTCCAACGGAAAGTTGCGAATGAAACGAAATGACTAAACTTCCAACTGAAAAGCAATGCCTGAACTATTTTAACGAGTATAAAGTACCTAGCAATATTTTCAAGCACTGCTGCAAGGTGCAAGAGGTGGCAGTATTTTTAGCTGAGCAATTGAAACAAAAAGGAGTTCCGATCAATGCGGATTTTGTGAGTTGTCTGGCCTATTTTCATGACTTGTGTAAGATGGTAGCAATAAAAGATTTCGGCGTGAATGAATTTCATAAAGACCAGGTAATCACGCCGGAACAAAAAGAATTTTGGGAAGAGATGCAAAAAAAATATCCCAGCCATTACGAAGGAGAGATGGCGTATCAAATTTTT
>CAYHVV010000115.1:0-3559 GCA_964360115.1 uncultured Methanosarcinales archaeon
CACTTTTAAAAGGTAAAATAGATACTAGAGAATATAATTCAGCTAAATAAGTACTTGTTTTGGGGGGAATTTAAAGAGAAAAAGTAAATAGCAGTTACTTGTCTCAATTTTGACTTAGTAACTTCTTGCGAATAATAATCTTTAAAAAGGGAAAACCTCCGAATCCAAAGTGGTGAAAAAAATGAGTAAATCTTTGATTAAATATGGTTTAATGATGGCGTTGTTAATGATTGTTGCTTCTTCAGCTTTTGCAGAAGAATCACTTTCGCTGAATGCAGTTCCTTCTTCGGGCAAAGCTCCTTTAGAAGTATCTTTTGATTTAGTCTCTTCGGAAGAAATCATTTCTGTTTCCTGGGATTTTGATAGCGATGGAGAGGAAGACAGCACAGAACTTTCACCAAAGCATATTTATGGTGTAGGAAAATATACTGCCACTGCTAATGTAACTACAGCAAGCGGCAGCACTGTCGTTCCTACTACTATTACTGTTAACGATCCGTTTACTGTTTCTGTTGTTGCCGCGCCATCATCGGGGATTGCTCCGTTGCAAGTTAAGTTTACAACCAGCGTTTCTGGGATATCTGACAATAAGCAGCTTACATATGCCTGGGATTTCAATAAAGATGATGTAATTGATACCACTGAGCAGAATCCTATTTATGTTTTTGAAAATGTGGGTGACGCAGTAGTTAAGCTGACAGTTACCGATGCTTCTTTAGGTGGAAGTGTTATTAAACAAATTCCAATCGTGGTAAGTTCTTATGATTCAAAAATAAATATAACCTCTTATTTTCCCATCTCTTTACAGCTGAAAGAAAATCAAGTTACTTTTATGGTGGCAAATGAAGGCACTGATACCATCAAGGACATCTCAGCAAAAGTGATTGGCGAAGGGATACAGTATTTGAGTTCTACTACTATTTCGCGTCTAAAATCTGGGGAGCAGGATTCTCTTACTGTAAAAATTAATGTGCTTAAAGAAGGCCAGATTACTGCTTCTGTTAAAATCGATGAAAAGATATTTCCGATTACTTTTGCAGTAGCTGAACAGGTAAAGATAAACAAGGGAGATTTAGAACTAAAGCTTACCGAGCTAAAAAAGAAACTGCAAGTGCAAGAAGATTTGTATTACGAAAAAAAGGCGGAAAGTTATCTGGTTGCTGAAGTGTTTGAAACAATCAAATCAACTAAGAAGCAGTTGCAGGATGCTCAGCAACAGATGCTAACCAATAAATTAGAAGATGCAAAGGTGAATGTTGATTTGGCAGAGCCAGGAATTGAAGAAATTACCCATCGCTTGGAAGATGCAACAAAACCAAAACAAACTCCTTTAATATGGTTAAAAGAGAATGCAGTTGCCATTACCGCTATCATTGCTGCAGTAGGAACCTTAAGCGGGTTGGCAGTCAAAGTAACTAAAGGGGCGCAGAAATTAGGCGGCGACGTGAAGGAAAAGTTTATTGCAAAACCTAAAAAGGAAGAGAAAGTTCAAGATAAAGCTCACGATAAAGTTTCTGATGTTGGTGATAGCAGTAAAGAAGGCGGCTCGGAAGAAAAGAAAGAAAATTCTGAAAAATCTTAAAAAATGTGGGCCCGGCCGGACTTTCATTGCCGCAAACTAATTTGCTCAGTCATGGGGTTTCCGAAGGAACGCCCCACTTGAGGAACTTGCATAGATTGCTTGCATTTCGAACCGGCGACATCCGCCTTGTAAGGGCAGCATCATAGCCGCTAGACCACGAGCCCAACTTAGAGTCTGGCATTCTGTTTATTTATTAACTTTTTGGGTTCAAAGAGCAACATTTATCTAAAATGATACTTTTTTTCAAGAACATGGATATCTATCAACCTGCTGAAGATTCATATTTATTACAAAAATATGTCCGCCGTTTTGCTACGGGAAGAGTTTTAGATATGGGGACCGGCTCAGGGATTCAGGCTTTAACAGCCATAAAAGCACCCAGCGTACGGGAAGTTATTGCAGTAGATATCAATCCTACTGCGGTTGAAACGTTACGAAAAGAGATTGAAAAACAGAAACTGCGCAAAATAAGGGCGGTGCAAGGAGATTTATTTGAAGATTTAGGCGGTTCTTTCAATGTTATAATTTTTAATCCACCTTATCTGCCGCAAGATCGAGGAATTGAAGACGCTGCTTTATATGGCGGCAAAAAAGGCTGGGAAATTTCAGAAAAATTTTTCAAAAATGTTTCTCGTCATCTGTTTCCAGACGGAATGGTCTTATTTTTGTTTTCTTCGTTAACTAATAAGCAAAAAATTGAAGAGATTTTGCAGCATAACTTATTGCAGTGGGAAGAATTAGGTGAGGAAAAGATTGCTTTTGAATCTTTGTATGTGTACAAAATTACGAAAACCCCGCTGCTTCGCCAGTTGGAAGGAAAGTTGTTGCGTGGAATCCATTATTTTGCAGAGGGAAAACGCGGAATTGTTTATACTGCGCAGTTTGATAAAAATTTAGTATTCACGAAACAAATTCCCGTAAAGAGCAGGGCCATTACAGTTGCTATCAAGGTGAAGAAAAAAGAAAGTAAAGCGGCGGATGCCATCGCCAGCGAAGTGCTGTGGCTGAAGACTCTCAATGAACGAGCAATCGGTCCCAGAATGTTATTTACTGGAGAAGATTATGTCGCCTATGAATTTGCGGAAGGGGAATATATCGAAGAATGGCTGCCAAAAGCACCTAAGGAAGATCTGCAAAAGGTTTTGCAAGCAGTTTTCCAGCAATGTTATGTGATGGATAAACTAAATGTAAACAAGGAAGAGATGCATCATCCATTAAAACATATTATCGTTGATAAAAAAGGTAATGCTACTCTCATTGACTTTGAACGTTGTTATAACACAGAGAAGCCGCACAATGTAACTCAGTTTGCCGATTTTGTGGGCAAGCATCAATCTACTTTGACGAAGAAAGGATTCACCTTTACCCTGAAAGAGCTGCGGGAAGCTGCGGGAAAGTATAAAGATAAATATGACGCGAAAGAGTTTGAAAGAATATTAAAATTGATGAAGTAAATTTTCTTTAAGTCATCTAATCTCTATTCTAGTTTGATATCTCCCATTCAACTTTTCTATAAACTGCCGGGCGCCAGCAGACTTCATAATCTCTGGCTCTAGATGATAACTCTCGGTCTAATGTTAATGTGGGAGGCAAAAAGTGTGGTTCAAAAGAGTCTTTAGGCATAAATACATTCAAGAATTTTTCTAAATAATTACTCTCTTCCTCTGAACAACCATAAAATAGTTCGTCATGATTTGTTACATAAATCAAACCATTTTTCGGGATATTTTGTGAAATCTCATCTAAAACTATTCTAAGGAGATCTTCCTTCATGGTATTACGGTATCCCAAAGCATTTGACAAATAAATTTTTGAATGTCCTTGTTTCCGGCGAGCAATCCCTACTATATTCGCCGGCGGAAGAACGACTAAATTGCCTAAATTTCTTCTTATTCTTTCTAATCTGTTGCCATCTTCTTCGAAGTACTGTCTTTTTTTTTCTTCTCTTAAACGCCCATCTTTTTCTATGTGGTTATA
>CAYHVV010000116.1:0-3538 GCA_964360115.1 uncultured Methanosarcinales archaeon
CTTCCATCGCGTCTGTATCCATTTCCTTGGTTCTGTTGAGCCAAAAAAACGCGTACTTGTTCTTCACAGCCTTCAAGCCGGCCGATTACTAACGCTGCTTGTTCGTCAGGAACACCTAACTCCTTCATTGCCCTGAAGGCGTACTCTACTGAATCTTTATGGTATGCCATTGTTGTTTAAACTAATGATTAAAATCTAACCCCCCTAACACAACTCTCTCTTCAGCATCTTATGGGCGTTATTGATTAATTTAAACTTCTCTAAATCTCCGCCCAGATCAGGATGCTGCTGTTTAGCCAATAATTTGTAGCTCTTATTGATTACTTCGATGTCAAAGCAATTCTCTTCCACGCCCAAAACTTTCCGCGCTTCCCGTCTCTGCATTTCAATATCTTTATCTTCCATAAAATCGCGTACAAATTCTTCTGCTGTTTTTTCTTCTGCTAATAAAGCTGCAACTTCCGCTTCAATCACTTTCAAAACCACATACAAGTTCTGTACGAAAGTCGGCCCGCTCCTAAAACTGAAGTACATATACCTTCCATCAAAATACCATGAAGCAGACGCAGGAGCTCTTAATCGTGAGATCTTCGGCAGCACCACTTCTACATCATCTTCGGTAAGACCTATTTTTTGTAAAGTGGAGATAATAGTATTCTTAAATTGTAAAGCTCTGCGATCATAAGAATCCTTAATAATCAGCTCATTAAATTCATGCCCACGTACGGTAATTCGAGCCATTAGTGTCTCCGTCCGCCTTTTCTTCGGCCCTGCCATTTTCGGTCAGGTCGGGATCTACGCTCATCACGCCTGTCAGGTCGACGTTCATTCCGCTCCTCGCGGCCAGCTTTCTGAATTTCTGTATAACTTTCCCGTTCTGCTGACTGAAAGATCTGTTTAAGCAAAGAAGCAACTACTGATACCGGCGTATTACTGATTAGAATCTCTTTAGCTAAAGCAGTGTATTTTCCTGAAACTTCTGATTTAAGAATAGAATCTAATTCTAATTTTAGATGCTCCACCTTCATCGCTTTTACTTCCTCAACAGATGGAACTTCTCGACGATGTAATTGGCTGGGTATTCGCTTCTCCATAAAACGAAATTTTCCTTTCTCAGATGGAATCACAAAAGTGATAGCAATCCCTTTTTTTCCGGCTCGGCCGGTTCTTCCGATTCTGTGCACATATAAATCTGAACTTTGTGGCAAGGAATAATTGACTACATGGGTAAGATCAGTTACATCGATACCGCGGGCGGCAACATCAGTTGCGACCAAAACAGTAATTCTTTTTACACGAAAAGACTGCAAAATTTTCTCCCGCTGATCTTGAGAGATATCACCGTGAATCGCTGCGGCGCTATACCCTGCATTCATCAATTTGCGGCTAAGCTCATCTACTTCTGCTCGAGTTTTACAAAAGACCAGCCCATAAAAATCTTTAGTGATATCAAGAACCCGACGCAGGCATTCAAATCTATCGCCCGGTCTGACTTCATAATATATTTGTTCAGTCAACTCAGAAATCTGCTGCTGCCTTTCAATTTCCAAAATGACCGGATCATGCATGAATTTTCTGGCGATACCGATAATCGGTTTTGGCATGGTTGCCGAAAATAAAAGCATCCTTTTATTGGCATTAGTACTTTTTAAGATAATTTCGATATCTTCCAGAAATCCCATATTAAGCATTTCATCTGCTTCATCTAAGACGGCAAAGGAAACTAGAGATAAATTCAAACTTTTTCTCTGTATCTGATCAATAACTCTGCCCGGTGTTCCGACTACAATATCAATTCCCTGACGTAGCCTATCGCGCTGCTCTGAAACTGAGGCGCCGCCATACACTGCCAGAACCCGCAATCTTTTTTTTCCCATCAATGACTCAAATTCTTTTGCTACCTGTAAAGCTAATTCGCGAGTAGGAGTGAGAATAATTGCTTGCACATGCCCAGCATTTTCTTTGATTTTTTCGATTATTGGCAAGGCAAAACTAGCAGTCTTACCAGTACCTGTCTGCGATTGAGCGATGATATCCCTCTTACCCTCCATTAAAATAGGGATGGCTTTTCGCTGAATTTCAGTAGGAACAGTATGTCCTTTTCTTTGTAGAGCCGGGAGGGTATTTTCCGACAGCCCTAATTTTCTAAATTCTTCCATTTTACCTCAAACCGAGTATTTGGTTTATAAACCTTTGTAAGATTATAACTAGTTGGTGGTGAAAGCCCTCCATATTAAACAACCACCACAATACATAAAAACATCCTTTTTCAGAACTAATTTCATGAAATATGCTCATTTAGCAGATCTTCATTTAGGCTCATGGCGGGAACCGAAAATGCGGGATCTTTCTATCAAGGCTTTCCTTACTGCCATAGACCAATGCATCCAAAATCAGGTTGACTTCGTTCTTTTCGCTGGAGATATTTTCAACACTTCTTTACCATCACTCGACACTCTCAAAATAGTAACTAAAAAGATCAAGGAATTGAAAGACAAAAATATTCCCTTATATGTCATTGCTGGTTCCCATGATTTCTCCCCTTCTGGAAAAACCATGATTGATGTTTTAGAAAATGCCGGACTGCTCAGAAATGTCTGCCGGGGAAAAATTCATCCAGAAACCAAAGAACTTCATCTCCAGTTTACGACAGACCAGAAGACCGGAGCTAAGCTTACTGGCATTCTTGGACGTAAAGGACAGCTGGATAAAACTTACTATCAAAACTTACATCTTGAGAATATTGAGCAAGAATCTGGCTACAAAATTTTCTTGTTCCACACTACTATTTCAGAAATGAAACCAAAACACATGGAAAAAATGGAATCGCATCCTGCATCATTTCTGCCTAAACATTTCAACTACTATGCCGGCGGTCATGTCCACCATCCAACGAAAATAGAATTAGAAGAATATGGAACATTAACTTATCCCGGCGCATTGTTTCCCAACAACTTTGCCGAAGTCGAAAAATATGGCCATGGGGGCTACTATCTTATTACTGTAGATAATAACACTCAGACCATTGAATGGATTCCACTCAAAGTTATTGTACATCATGAATATACTCTTAACTGCACCCATAAAGCTCCTGAAGTCATTACCTTTGAAATCATAAATCATTTTGAGAAAACAAATATTCAAGATATGCTGACTACCATCAGACTTACTGGAACCTTAGCTAAAGGCAGGGTATCTGATCTCAATTTCAACCAAATCTTCACTGAACTATATCATAAAGGAGCATATTTTATCATGAAAAACACGGCTGGTTTACAATCAGAAGAATTTGAAGAAATCAAGACCTCTGCTTCTGACCCGGAAACTATGGAAGAAGAAATCATCAAAGAACATTTGCAGCAGAAGAAGTTATACACTTCAGAAACAGAACTGTTAATCACTAAAAATCTTCTGCATATTCTCACTACTTCAAAAAAAGAAGGAGAAAATCATTCTGATTTTCAGGAACGAGTTATACAAGAAATAAATAAAATTCTAAATGTATAAAATGAAAGTTAAGTAAATTAAAAGTAAAATT
>CAYHVV010000117.1:0-3477 GCA_964360115.1 uncultured Methanosarcinales archaeon
CAAACTCAAACTACCTAAGAACGTTTTTCTATTTATCTGTCAAAGTTGGGTTATATCTTCTTCACTTGATATATTGTTCTTCAGCTTCGTCGAATCAAGCGTATTTCCAAGTTCCATTTTGCTCAGTATTATAATATCTTCCAGAGTCAGCGCATGTTTAAATTTCCAGAGAGGGTCTGCATTCTGATCTCGTTCAAAATAAAATTCTTTTACGTTTTCGTAAAGAATGATATTATTGTCTAGTTCCAATAGTAACTTCGAAGGCAATTTTCTTTTAATTGTCCTGAAAGGTGAAGCGGAATGTTCGCATCCGCCAATCTGTCGTTCAGCTCGAAAGCCTCCGCGCAAAGTGTCAGGAATTTTTTCTTCCTCTTCTTCCGGAAAGACAGCATAAAAAGAAAACATCCCAGGTCTGATGGTTTCTCTTCCGCTAAGAAAAAGAGAAAAATCCTGCTGAAATAATGGGATCATCGCTACCTCTTCAGATTTCTGGAGATTCTGCATTAATTCTTTATTAAAATCCGGTGAGGTTTGCTTGATAGAAGAATCGCCGATGTATCGATAACCTTGTCTTAAAAGATAATGTTTTTGAACTAATGCCTCCATCAAACTTGGATTTTGCTGCCAATAATTCATTATCCTTGCAAATTTCATCTTTTGTTCTTGCCGTTCATTTTTGGAAGAGGAAATTCCTAAACAGAAATAACCAACCCCCCACATTGCATTTAAGAATGCATCTTTTATTAATTTTTCTCGTTTTAATAGCTTTTTTGGTCAAATGTTTCTCCGCTTCTTGGCCAGGGGTAAATACCCATTGGAATAGTCAGATTTAAAAATCAGGGAAGTCTTTTTACCCTTATGTTAAATCCAACCCAAGTTGCTCTACTGCAGGAAGAATTGAAGACAGCTAAGAACCCCCTATTTTTATACGATTCTGATGCAGATGGCTTGTGTTCTTTTCTTTTATTATATCGGATTCATCGGGAAGGAAAAGGGATACGAGTTACCAATACTTCAAAAATAGATGAGCAGTTTGTGCTGAAAGTACAGGAGATTAATCCGGATAAAATATTTGTGCTTGACATTCCGCAGATTGACCAGCAGTTTGTGGATGCAGTAAAATGCTCCATCTTCTGGATAGATCATCATCTACCTCAAGATATTAAAAAAGTACATTATTTCAACCCACGCATAAAAAATCCAGAAGCATATGTGCCAACTACTCGGATGGCTTATCAGGTTTCTCAAAATCCAGATGATCTTTGGATAGCCGCTGCTGGGTGTTTGGCTGACTGGAATATGCCGGATCTCATAGAGCTTTTTATTGAAAAATATCCGAGTTTATTGCCTGTAAAATGTGATTTGGCTACTGCTCTATATAAAAATCCTGTCGGTAAATTAGTCAAACTGTTTTTCTTTCTGCAAAAAGGACCCAGTACGGAAGTGCGAAAATCTATCAAGATTTTAAGCAAAATCAAATCACCTTTTGAGATATTTAATCAAGAAACAGCTCCCGGCAAATTTCTTTACAAGTGCTTCGAAAAAGTAGATGCAAAATACGAAGAAGTTCTTGCTCAAGCCAAAAAAAAGATCACCAAAAGCAAAATAGTGTTATTTACCTACAATTCAAACCAATGGTCCTTTACTGCGAACATAGCTAATGAATTATCAGCTATTAATCCTAAAAAAGTAATCATTATTGCCCGTGAAAAATCAGGAGAGATGAAATGCAGTATTCGTGCTCAATTCCCCATCGCCGGGGCTTTAGAAAAAGCATTGATCGGAATTGAAGGATATGGTGGAGGACATCCCAATGCCTGCGGTGCAGTTATCAAAGAAGGAGATTGGGCGCGTTTTCTAGAAAACTTTAAGCGGGAGTTAAAACCATGACTTTTTCAGCTACTTTAGTTACTAATATAATAATTCCTCTCCTTTCTCTCAGCGGTTTACTGGGGGGGCTGTTGCTTTCGTATCTTGCTCGGGAAGAGCTAGCAGAAGGAAAAAGATATTTTGTGATGTCATATCGGATTTTATTCATCTTGTTATCTCTGGTTGTTGCCTATTTCATTTCCTCCTCCCGCTTCTCCTCTTATTCTTCTTCCTTAACCTTTTCTATCTCCATCATCTTTTTGTTTTTAGCAATAATTTTGTTACTTTTAGATTTAAGAAAATGTTATCCCGTGCTTTTTTTATTTCAGTATCTCTTTTTCCTAACTGGTTATTTTGTCGCAGGAAAACAAATCATTATTGCCGTAATCATATTTTTGTATGGACTGCCGGTAGGCACTTTATTGCAGATGAAAGATGAATAAACATAACTTAGAAGAAACAATTAGAGGAAAAGTAGCTTTACTTTTAGAAGAGACCATGGAAAAAAGTTGGGGTATATATGTTCCTCAAGTTGAAACTGATATTACTGACAAATTACAAACAAGTCTTCCGACAAAATTTTATATCTCTGCGGCGAGCTCTTTTCAAGAAGCAAAAAGAACATTTAAATCAGAATTTTTAAAAAATCAACTGCATCTTCACGGAGGAAATATTTCCCAACTGGCAAAATTTGTCGGATTAGATCGTCGCAGTGTGCATCGTGCTATCAAGAAATTAGATCTTCACATTGAGAATGTCCGTAGCGAAGTAAACCTTCCTGATTTTCCTCAGGAAAAAATAATCGATCAGACCATCCGTTTTGCCTTAGCGGGATACAAAGACATAATCCAGCCCCAGAAAATGGAAAAATTATACCAAGAAGTTCCTGCTCTCTCACGAAATCTGGCTAAAATTCTTCCTTATCATCCCCCTTATCATCATCTCACTTGGAAACAAGCAGAATGTGAATTCGAAAAGCAATTTTTGTCTCAGGCTCTTCAAGATTCTGGGTGGAAAGTTGCAGAAGCTGCAAGGCAGCTTAAAATTCAGCCAGAGACATTACATAGAAAGATGGTAAAATTAGGATTGAAAAAAATTTACAAGTTAGATTAATTCTTTTATTTTTGCCATAAGGTCTTGCTCTGATAAAGTTGCTTTATTTGCTGCAGTTCGGAGTTGCTGTTGGTCTTTCTCATAAATTGCGCAAAGCACCATTAATGAATCTACTTTATTATCATCAACTTCTAATTCATCAACACTTCTTGCGGCCAGATAACTTAGCGGACACGTTTGAGCTTCACTCAATAGTTTTTGCAACCCTTCCAGATCCCTGTCAACTGTTGTGGATCTGTCATCAATGCCAGAACTAAAATGAACTCCTACTCGCCCGGGAACATATAATGTTGTTCTAATAGAACTGCCCGAAATACTTATGTTCGCCACTTCGATTAGGTATGCTTTCATTTTCTCAGTGAAGTGAATGTAATTTTACTTCTTAACTATCTTTAACAATAATATAAAAAAAGAAAAATATTTCTTTTCGTTCTAATATTAGGTACTTATTTAGCTGAATTATATTCTCTAGTATCTATTTTACCTTTTAAAAGT
>CAYHVV010000118.1:0-3303 GCA_964360115.1 uncultured Methanosarcinales archaeon
GTTGGAATGATGTTTTCGTATTAAGATTACCACTCACAATTTAAGACACTTCGTAAAACAGTTTACTCGTTTGTTGTAACCCAAAGGGAGATATGTAAAACTTTTCCTCGAGGAAGCCAACCCGTTGTGTTTTCTGAAGCAATTCAACCCATTTTTCATCCTGAAATCCGACAGCTATCTTTTTTTAAAAAGGGCAGCCGCGACTTGCCGATAGCGCCGTAAAGCAAGGTGCTTTTTTGATCTCAAGAGCTGCTGGAGGGCAAGACTCAAGAAGCCTTCTAAAACGCCTATAACTTTTATCAGCCATACGAAAAATCACATAAAGTGTAATCATAAGATGAACGTCATAGCGTTCATTTTTGGTTTTGCTCCAGTGCTTTTGTACGTCGTGAAAATTTAGAAATCGCTTAGTGCTAACAACAGTTTTATTAATATCAACATCATAACTCTTTTTCATAACTAGATCTCCCTACTACCCTCGCTTGTTTTTTCCCAAAAACGTGAGGAGGGAGACTTTCTTATGAATTAACTTGCAACTAAGCCGAAAAAGAAGTGTTTAACTAGAAAAGAGCATAGATGAAGGGCGAAATAGCGCTGCTTTGCCCCAAAATAATGAGGACACCGACTAACATTAACATGATTATAATGGGAGTAAGCCACCAAGCTTTTCGTTCTTTTAAAAAGTCCCATGCTTCCGCAAGAAGAGTTTTGTTTTTTGCCATGATATAACTATTGGAAGAACAAGTTATTTTTAAAGATTTCTAGTCAATGTATGTGCATAGCTCATTTTTGGCTCGTCGACAAAATGGCGATAATTTTTACTAATTGTAAACTGGTATTTATAAACCATCGACGACAGACCAGCTATGCACATACTAGTCAATTCAATTCCTGAAATGGATTAGTGGGGTATTCTACCTTGCGAACAGGAAGTTTGATTATCTCTTCTTCAACTAATGAGGAAAATAAAACCTCTGCAGCTAGCTTATGTCCTTCCCGGTTGATATGTCCGTCGTAGGCAAAATACAGCGGAAATGCCGAGGATTCTTTAAATGAATCAAGCATTTCAACATAATGAAGGTGGTTTCTCTCAGCATATTTCTGCACTTTCCTTTGCGGAGCATCACTGTACACTACTCCGGAGTTGAAGCCAAACATATGCCTTCCCGAAGCCCATTCATCAGGAGAAACCTGGACAGCATAGGGATATAAAGTTAACACAAAAGTGATGTTATTTTTCTTACTTAATTCATTAACCTGACTGATATAGCGGAACGTCCTGTTCCAATGTTCGGTTTCATTTTGCACCGGCATATCTCTCAAAATAGCGTAGCGGTCTGTCCTTGGATCTCCCAGTAGGATTGAGTTATTCTGTCCTTCTTTATTAAAAAATCTGGAATCGATTAAATTCAGTTTATCAAATATAAAACGGTTTATCTGCATCTTGTTTCTGATTTTATATAAAAGGGTGGTTTGTTCTTTATTAATTCCGGAGACACGGATTACATTTCCATCCTGATCAAATTCAGCATCTCGTTCTTGATTATAATTATAATCATCCTGGATATCGCTCATATCCAGGTTTAGAATTACGATATCTGGTCGATATGACAATCCTTTATTTTTAAGTAAGAGATATTCTAAAGTTGGTGAATACGAAGTAGCGCCCGCATTGATAACATCGGCCTTTACCCCTTTTATTTTTAATTTCTGCTGCAGCACTTCGCTAAAGGTTTCTTCTTTTTCCACTCCATAACCCCAGGTCATGGAGTCGCCTAACATCAAGATTCTGAGGTCGAATTGTTCTTTAGGTGCAATTTCATCATCACGAAATCCTTCCGCATTGATTTTCACATCCGTATCCCATTCAAAGGTTGTAAATCTGGAATGACAGTTAGGTGTATAAGAATGCTCGTACACTGCATCATCCTGCTTGCAGCTTTCGGGAAAGGTAACTTGCAAGATTATCTCAAAAAAAACTGCGCAAAAGAAAGTAGTAATTACCAAAATAGCAATATTTTGTAAAAATTTTCTTATTGTAGGCTGTTTGAATAATGACCTACTAAAACAAAGCGAAATTACTCCAAACAGCAACACCACAATTCCTAAAGTAATTGTTGTATATTTTATGAGGGAAAGAAATAGAGTCATGCTTTGATTGTAGCTTTCCGGAATAGAGATAAATCGTAAACCTACTATGATGATGAAAACACCAAGAAGTACAGATACCATTTCGCTGATAGTAATTTTACGCATATATATCCCTATTTATTTAGAAGAATGACTAGCTTTTTTTCTCCCAAAATTTATCCAATAACCTCCTTCCCGATTAGTGCTCTTAATCCAGCCCAGCTGTTTGTATAATTGCACCGGCAAGGAAGGAGATACAGCTTTGCTCCATACTCCACTGATATCAAAAGCAGATTTAGCAAAGAGAGAAGTTGAGGGTACAGTATGATAGAATTCTATCTTATTTTTTGTAAACCAGCCCATCACTTCTCCAACGGTATGGGTAGTCTCATGAGGATGCAGATATTGGTCATTCCACCAGCCGCGAGCCCGTTCCTTATCTTCTACATCGCCAATCTGCATACGTATATACTTGTCTTTTACTTTATTGTTATTTTTGAAAATAGTTTTAGCTAAGAAAATCCGTTTTTTTAAGAGTAATCTTCCGTAGGAATTGTACAAACCGATAGCGACATGGCCTTCTGGCTTTACTAACTTCATAATATTTTCAAAAGCGCGGTAAGCGTCTCCGGTATGATGTAATACCCCCATACATAGCACGTAATCAAACTGCATTCCAATGGCATCGATCTGCTCTGAGTCAAGGATATCTACTTTCTTAAGATTCCATGAATTTAATTTTAATTTTTCTTTGAGGCCTTTAGCTTTTTGTAAGGAACTATCGGAAAAATCAATGCCCCAGACACAATCACGGCGTAGAGATAAGAAAGCAGAAAGCTGACCGGTGCCGGTGCCTACATCAATAACGGAAGCATTTGCAGGAATGCTCCTATCCAGTATTTTAGCAAAAGGATAGGCCGCCAAAGCAAGGTCTTCTTTGCTGTTAAATCTGGATAAGTCGTAATCAGGAAAAGGTGTTTTATTGTAAAATCCTTGTACTGCGCTACCTATCTTTGTTGTCATGATATTACCACACTAATATGGGATTCTTGGAGATAGTATTTATAACATTTATGCTACTCTACTATTCTGTGTTATCCCAAAACTATTTCCCTACGACAAGTTTTTTAGGGTTATGAAACTAACCAGAGCTAAACTTATCGAGACAATACG
>CAYHVV010000119.1:0-3299 GCA_964360115.1 uncultured Methanosarcinales archaeon
ACTCCTAAGAAAAATGTACGACTACTTACATTTTTCGGTCTGCTAAACAATTACGGCAATCAGGCTGTTGCTAAAGTCAGTTTAGCAGTAGTTATTAGATGTTCGACCTCTTTAAGACGTTCACTTTTGGTCTTTTGATCTACCGATATTATAAAATTCATCACTTGGGTTTGTAGAAGTTCAAGAGCAAGTTCATCACTCGTATTTTCCAAAATCTTCTTTTGATCTTCTCTAAAAACATTTATTGCTCTATCTATTAGACCCAAATTTTGTTTAATTTTTCTAATAAGAACCGTTTCAGTATTTCTGTTATCATTTATAAACTGTTTAATAGCTTCTAATGCACTTTCAATAGTGGCACGAACATTGACTGCTGCAATTTGAGTAGACCTATTGGTTGTGTTTAAAACCATTTAAGATAGAAGAAAGAACTAGTTTATATATTTTTAGTACGTGCAAAATGCTAAAATAAATCCTTTATTTCATCAATTAAAATTTCTATTTTTACTTTAAATAGTCTTGCACTTGTAGATATTAATACCGCACTTGCAAATTCCATAACATTTTTTGAAAGAAGCTGTAAATAACCTCTCTCTGTCGTTGTTAAAGTTTTTTTTCTTTCATCACTATATACTCTTATTGAAGCAGCAACATACTTTAATTTTGCATTAATGGTGTTCCGATATTTTTCTGCAAAAGTTTCCGTTTGAACTGCTTTTGTCTTAATGGTCTTCCGATCATTTTCTGCAATAAGTTCAGTTTGAACTGCTAATGCTAAAACTGTTTCAATATCAGAAAGCGCAGTTTGAATCTGACGGGGGATAGCAAGATCCCTGCCGGCCTCAAAACCCTTGGTTGTATTCTTAAATGCCACGATCATTAGAAGAAAGAATGGGTTTATATATTTTTGTTTTTTAGAATTTTCAGCCCAATACCAAACGCAATTGCTTCTGCAGGCTCTGCAGAAGAGCAATCAGCTCAAAAATAGATTTTGATTCGAAGTTCAATTTAAGATTAAGCACGTGTCTTTGCAGGAGCTGTACTTCCGCTTTTTCTCCTCGCGATAAATTATCTTCTTCATTACTCATAAAAAGATCCAGTCCCCTATAAATCCAATCTAATTTGTCTCTAATCTCTGCAAAAACTGTTTCTTTGTTTTTTGGAGTCAGTACTCTGAGTAAAAGGTCTTCTATTTCGCTGAGCTCACGCTCAAAAGTAGCAAAAAAATTAACAATCGCTCTTTGTACAGTAGAATGTTGTGAATCGCGCAAGCCCATGGAGAAATGATTCCTGCTGCGTTTATATATTTTCGTGTTGAACTGATTTCCCGACGACAAAAATAAAGAATTTCAATTTTTTGCAATTTCTCGACGATAAAACAAGTGTTCGCAAAAAAAGAACTCCTTTAAATGCTTTTCTAAAAACCGCAGGACTATTCTTTAGTAACAGTATGATTCAAAACAGAAAGCTATTTAAATTCTAAAAATTATATTTTTTCTTGGGTTGGTGGTAGAAAGTTTGAGTAAAGAAATTAGTTAATAGATAAGAGCCGTAAAGCTCTTGGTGAAAAAAATAATGAACAAGGAATTTACTGCCATTAGGAAAATGCTGGAAGAACATCTTGCAGCTATTAATGATAACACAGCAGAGGTTCAGGCTCTTTTTGATTATCTTCAGGAATTAGAAATTAAAGTGGAAAAAGTTTCTCAGCGTTTAGATCAAACTCAATTAGGATTAGGTATTCCTAAACCAAAAGTGAACATTTCTCCTTTAAATCAGATGGAACGGAAAGTCTTTTTGGTTTTATATACGGGAGAATCATTATTGACCTATCAAGAGATTGCCGAGAAAGCAGAGTTATCTGTTTCAGTTATCCCAGAATGTATCTCTTCATTGATTCAAAAGGGCATTCCTTTCCGCCGCTCTTTCTTTGAGAATCAATTGTTTGTTGGTTTGGGACCTGAGTTCAAAGAATTACAAGCCAAAGAAAATATTGTCAACTTAAGTTTGCAGAGTTTTATGGAATAGGCTTCTTGAAAGAATAATAACTTGATTGGTTCTATTTATAAAAGTTCGAAGAGACAATTAAAACCTTTAATTATGCAACTTTTGATTTAAAATTAAAATAAATATTGTGCGTTGATTTTACCTCTAATTTTATCTGAAATATTTAATTTCAGAAACCTTTAATCATAATGATTAAGTTTCAGAACGAAGAAGGAACAATATTTTTAACGATGGAACAACGAACTGATAGCCCAGCATAAACAAAATATTGTTCTTAATAGCTCTTGCGATTAACAACAAAAATAATTCTACCAAGACCTTGGCCTTTTTCATCAAAACTAGCCCTCCGACGAAGAACGTCACACTTTATACAGAACGTGACGAAAAAAGTAACAAAAAATGCCTAAAAAGTAACATTTAAATAATACGTTACATTTCTTACTGAAAATGGTGGATGAAAAAGAAGTACGAGTAAAAAAAGCACATTCTCGTAGTCAGTTTCATTTGACAGAAGAACAAATCAAACTGCTAGTGCGACATGCTGACAAGTTGCGCGATAAGGTTATCATTAAAATACTAGCATATTGTGGTTTGCGTCGTTTTGAACTAGCAAAAATACAAATCGAAGATATTAATTTTGAAACGCGCAAAATTCAAATCCGGGGGAAAAAACAAATTGATCGCTTGGCAACATTATTTTCTGACCAGCTATTAGAAGATTTGAAAATTTATATGCAATATGTACTAAATAATCCTAAAAAAGGATATCTATTCCCTGCCGTTTCCAGTTTAAACACACGAGAACATATTACTCCTACACAAATCAATAGAATCGTTGCCCAAGCGGGCCAGAAGGCGCATTTAAGCAATCCCATTCCTGAATTGAAGAATATCAACCCCCACATATTACGACACAGCTGTGCGCGAATTTTGAAGGATAGGGGGCTAAGTTTAGAGGTCATCCAAAAGGTTTTAGGGCACTTATCGTACAAAACAACCATGGATTTATACGGAACAAAGAGCATTTTTGATATGGATAAAGAGTTAAAAGAAAAAGTAGGCGATATTTTCGGGTAGTTGAGAATAAATAGTTTAATCATGGATTAAAGTTTA
The DNA here is from genome assembly GCA_964360115.1 of uncultured Methanosarcinales archaeon. GTDB lineage: Archaea > Nanobdellota > Nanobdellia > Woesearchaeales > GW2011-AR9 > JACPIL01. The sequence continues at coordinate 3,121 of CAYHVV010000119.1, forward strand.
TCAAAATGAAAATTAATCATTAATATTAGTATTTTTATTGTGACGGTGAACAAATTGAAGTAATCGCTTAAAATTATGAAGAACAAAACGTTTAATCAAAAACCAAAAGAAATATTCTTAAATTATTTATTCTAAATAACCTGTTCGACAGAGATACCCACGCTTAGAGCGTTGGGGGT
>CAYHVV010000120.1:0-3285 GCA_964360115.1 uncultured Methanosarcinales archaeon
TCCCAAGAAAGATTAAAAATACCCCGCAGCTCTGCTGCGATTGGGATTTTTATTTCTCGCACTCATTAATTATTTTAAAAATCACCCAAACAATATCTCTTTCTTTTTCTTCTCTAAAAATTGGAATACGGTCTTGTGCATGGAGCCCTGTAATAACATCGCTACTGCCTGTCTTGCCAGAGAAACGCTACCCATCTCTCCTAAAATTCCAATTGTTTTTCCGTAGATAGAAATATGCGTATCGGTCAATCGTTCAATCTCGGCTCTAGACTTGCCGCCTGCACCGATGACTCTTCCCTTTAATCGTTCCATATTATTTTTATTTTTTCCAGCAATATCTTTCATATCGATTATCTCTAATAAATAATCCTGTTTCAATAACAACAGTGCTAATTTTGGATTAAATCCTCTGCCAATAGCGCGGACAATCTCTCTAGCAGTAAAAAGCATCAAGCCGTCATCACCAGTTATAGTTACATCTCCTTCTTTAGAAATATCTAAATGGCATTTCGTTTCCTGCTCTATTTCTTTTTTGGTTTCTCCGCCTGCACCTATCAGTACGGCTACTCGATCTTCAGGGATTTTTAATTCGTAAGAAATATCCCCATAATCTTCATTTTTTTCATTCATGATTGTTCTTTTCGAGTGATCTTATTTAAAGTTTACCTCGGGAAACTTCAGCGGAGGTTATCTCCTGTATAATTTCCTGCTCGTTTTCTGTTATTCCAAATTTAGAAAAGAATTTTACAATATTATGTACGTCGCGTTTTAATAACTCTTCTGAATTAGGTGTTTTAACCAAAGTTGCTTGAGAAAAATCAATAAAATAAGGTTTTTCTTTGTAATTAAGTATATTAAATGGTGACAAATCACCATGAATTAGTCCCCCGTCATACAATTTTGTGATATCTTCAATAATCATATTAAAGAACTTTCTTGGTTCTTTTGGTTTAGTATCTTTCAGCATGGGCGCCGGTTTTTCATCGCCAATCATCTCTTCAATCAAAATATGATTCATGAATGTGATCGGTTCTGGTACGCGTATCTGTGCTTTCTGCGCCCGTAACAGATTTTTATATTCCCGTTGTGTCCAGGCTAAAATAATCTGCCTACGTTGTTTCTGCATATAATCATAACGAGGGTCTTTTTTGATGTATTCAAACATGCGGTTAAAATCGCAATTTTGGATGCGATAAATTTTCACAATGACTATGTTTTTTCCCTTACTGGCCAGAAAAACATTACTTTCTTTGCCGATTAGAAGTGGACTTACTAGTTCATCAAAGTAATCCCTGCTTTGAAGCTCGAATAAAGTTCGGTTAGTGAATCCGTCAAAAACACCTTGCAAGGTCTTGAAGCGTTCTTGGTAGGTAAAGGTAGTCATGGGTATCTAAAAGCGGGCTTTCTTTAAAAGGCTATCCGTAACTACTCCCAAGTAAGAATTCACCATAACATTTAAATATAACCGCTACTTTGCAGTTACATTAACACCTCTAAACCACCTCTTTCCTCAGCAGATTCTTTGGCTTCGGCTTAAGGGTTTGCTGGGGTTTTTATTTCCATCTGGGTTAACACTCCGCAGCAGTTCTCGCCAGAAAGTTCACTGATTTTAAGCCAGAAGAAATCTTTTTCATTTTACTCACCATCCTGCATATAATCTACGACAATACTAATTATTTTTTTGACAATTTCATTACAATTTTTAAAAGAAACTTTCTCCAAAACCTCTACCCCGTACCTCCTGATCAAATCACTGATCAAGGCGTGAATAAATGATTGGGTGGTAGATTCAACCCCCTCAAAATCGACGATAACTTCTTCCCTCTTTTCCAATGCAGGAATTATTTTTTTAACTCTGATCTCTCTAGCCAAATCTTTGTTTTCAGCGAAACTGCCAACTATTGGCAATAATTTAATTGTTTTCATATAAATCTCGGCCCCCGATATTTTGCTTTTTTCCGTTCTCTCACTGTTTCAACGTAAATCTCGCTAATAAGATTTAACAATGTTGAAAACTCCTTCGTTGCATCTAATGAGATATCAATTCCAACTACTGTTCCTTCCCAATAAGGTAAATTTTCCTCACTTGAATATCTATCTTTAAAGGGATCAGCATATAAATGAATTTGATTTTCTCCAGACTTTCCTTTCAGCAACTTGTACATAGCATTGCCGCTGTAAATCATAAAAAAATCCCTATTCACTTTAGCAATTGACTTGATGAAAAATAAGCCCGCGCCGGCGTTGAATTCGGTTCCTCCTTCTCGCGATGTAGTTCCTGTAATGCCGGGAGTTAATGCCAATTTTATCGCTTCTAAGTCTGTCGAGGCAACATGGGACTGATTTATTGATTTTTTAATGCCGATCCCTGTATCGGCAATTCCAATTCTGATTGTATTGCTCTTTTGATAGTACTGTGCCGATAAAATTGCTCCAAAGGGCGAACGCGAATGTTCTAAAACATTTCTAACTAGTTCACTTACAATATACCTAATTGGCTCTGCTTGTTTTGGTTCTAAGTGAAGCAAAGGAATCATTTCAGTTATAAAGTGGCTTAATTCGTCGGAAGTCTTTATCTGGGTTAGTGGAATGAAACGCCCAGCTGGCTCATGTTCAGTTATTTGGATATCTGACTTTAGTCCTAAGATCTTAAATAGTCCCATTCTTTCCAAATAATGTTTAGATTTTGCTTTTAACTTTTCAATATTTGTATTAGCTTTCCCTATCTTTAAGCCCATAGATGTAACCATGGACAAAACAACCGGATGAACAGAAATCCATTTTTTGTTAGCAGTTATGTCTAATCTTTTGGGGTTTGAACTATCAAAGTCTCTCAAAAAGGGGTCAATGTTTCCTAAAAATGCGCTGTTTGGAAAGTGGAATTTCATATTACCGGGAATTCACTACTATTTATAAATATTTCTATTACCTCCGGGAATCCCGGTAACTCCTGATATCTCCTTAAATCCCGGCAACTAGTATCAAAAAGCATTCTAACTCCTATTCCAGAATTCTACACCAAAGAATTTATATACTGTACCCTATAAATAAAAATATAGCCCGCCACAGAGAGTACCTGTGGGAGCACACGGCTTACGCCAAGCTGTGAACTCAGGCGTTAGTGACGCGGGCCTCATTATCCATAAGAAATAGGACATTCATATCATCACAATCACAATATCACGAGTAAAATTCAGATGAGCTATATTGTTCTATTTCTTATAAAATTAAAATATACCAAATGCAATTAGTTTTCGAACATATTTAATTGCATTTGTATATGCT
>CAYHVV010000121.1:0-3244 GCA_964360115.1 uncultured Methanosarcinales archaeon
CATGCCAAAACTATCGTCAGAATCCCCACCCTTTAGGGTTGGGGAGCTTCAAATTCTTCTCGGCATACTTCCTAAACTCCCGAATAAGATGCGCCCAGCACCGCTGGCGCAACGGAAAAGAATCATACGCATTATAGCCGTCGGTGACAATTACTCCTTTGTAATCACCGAGAAGGTTTTTGATGTGTTCTCTTCCTCGGCTCATTGTTGCAGAAAGAATCGCAATAAAAGGAGTGAAAACGCCCCAGACATAGCCATTCTTTCCATCTTTTCGCATCCCCGTTTCATCGGCATGGACATAGGGTGCTCGGCATAGTTCTTCTTTGTTTTTGATCTGATTTGCTTCTAGTTTTGTTGCAAATTCGCCGTGAATGCGCTGCACTTCTGCAGTGCTCATGGTTGGTGCACCAAGCTGTCGGAAGAGTTCCGCAATTTTCCCGCAGGAAAGAGTTTGATTTTTGAGCATCACAATGATACTTCTCAATCTAGAACCGTAGATGTCTCTCGGTCCATTTGCTTCGAGAAGGAGAGAACAAGAAGAACAATAATATCGGAGCATCTGGTGCTCCGTAACCATCAATGGTTTCTCGGGAAAATCAATGACGCGTTGAGTTCTCATTCCACGTTGTTCAAGATTATTGTGGCATTCTGGACATGATTGGAGAGTATGTTCTTCTGTTCTTTCAGGAGGAGGAAGGTTGATACCTCCTCCGGAACTACCCTTTGGTTTTCCGGGAAAACGGGGTTTATTTCCCTCATTTTGAGTGTTATTTTTGCGTTGCTTAGAAGAAGGCGTATGAGCATTCTCATACGCTTGGAGCCGACGCTCCAAAGACTCTATTCTTGCAAGAAGAAGATCAAATTCTGGTTTACATTTATCACAGACCATTTATTGGGAAAAGAAGAACTACTATTTTCTTTTTGTGGTACTAGACTTAATACGTACGTTTTTGTAGACTCTGATTAGTTTTTCTTCTTCGGATTTTATCCTTCCGCAACATTTATATAGTCTTTTCTTTTAATTAAAGTCAGAAAAGAGATGTTATAGATGGTGGAAGAAAGCGCTTTCCGTGGGATGATTGGGTTCTTAAACAAGTTAGGAGTATATGATGTTATTCTTCCTTTCTTGCTGGTTTTTACTATTATCTTTGCTATTCTTGAAAAAACCAAAATATTTGGTGTAGATAAAATTGATGGAAAAGATCTTCCTAAAAAGAATATCAACGCCATGGTTGCTTTTGTAATCGCCTTTTTAGTTATTGCTTCCACCAGATTAGTGGGAGTTATCAATGAAGTCATGGCTAATGTAGTGCTGTTGATTATTTTAGGGGTATGTTTCTTACTGCTGGTTGCGGTATTTTTTGGAGACAAAGAATTTGACAGCATGAAAGAATTGCCGGTGTTAACCCAAATTTTAATTTGGATAATGGTTATCGGGTTAGTAGTAATCTTCCTTAATTCTTTAGGCTGGCTTCAATATCTATTTGATTTGTTTGAAAACGTCAATGCTGACTGGGCCGCAAGTTTAATATTCATTGTCATAATCATTGGTTTTATTGCATGGGTAACCCATACACCAAAAGGAGAATCAAAAAAAAGTTAATGAGAGGTTAAAATATGGTCATCGGAAGCTTCACGAATCTTGCACAATATTTTCAGGCATACGGAGTAATGGATTTTTTACTTCCATTCATTTTAGTGTTTACTATCTTGTACGCGGTCACCGCAAAGTTAGCCTTATTTAAGGACCATAAGCAATTCCGAGTTGTTATCGCTTTAGTCTTGTCGTTATTATTCGTTGTTCCCCATATTGTAGGAACTTATCCGCTTGGTTATGATCCGGTGCAAGTAATGAATGAATCTCTGCCTAGTATTTCTTTAGTTTCCGTGGCAGCAATCATGGTTTTGCTTTTGATGGGAATTTTCGGCGCTGATTTTTCTGCTGCCGCTGCTCCCTGGATTGCTATCGTCTCTCTAGGATTTGTAGTCTATATATTTGGCGCTTCCTTAAATCTTTGGCAAGGGCCTTATGACGTTTTCTACTGGTGGTCAGCAGATGTGACAGAGTTAATGGTCGTCCTTTTCATTTTCGGTTTAGTAGTTTGGTTCATCGTAAAAGAACCAAGCAGACAAGGCGAAAAAGGTTTGTTTAGCCGGCTAGAAGATACTGTTGGAAAATATGTAGAGCGTAAATAAAATGGTCTCACCTTTAGATCTTGGACTCCTGCAATTATTTGATTTTATTTTTCCAGTTTTATTGGTCTGGGCTTTCGTCTTCGCTTTATTACAGAAAACAGAAGTAGTTGGAAAATCTATGGGCATCAATGCCATTATTGCCAGCGCTACTTCCTTAACAATATTACTCTCCCGCACAGCCATAGATTTGATAAATTTCATCATCCCTTGGTTCGCTATTGCTATTATTTTCTTTGTTTTGATGGTATTATTGTTCATGGTAATGGGCGCAAAAGATGTCACTGCTTACAAGCAGACTAATGTGCAGTGGATTCTTATTGCCGTAGGAATTTTAATCGTGGTTGCTGGTTTCGGAAAAGTCTTAGGCCAGTCTGTGCTGGAACAGTCAGCTCAAACAGGAGATGTAGTAGAAGGCCAGGAAGCCGTAGCCGGCAGCGATTTTCAGCAAAATATCTATGCAACCTTATTTCATCCTAAAGTGTTAGGATTGTTAGTGGTCTTTGCGATAGTGGTATTTACGGTAGCATTGATTAGCGGATAAAACCAATTTAAAATAGTTTTTAATATTCTTTGATTCTATCTTTATTGTGAAGAAAACTCAATGTGCTGGCGGAGTTGTCCTTAATAGCAGAGGATTAGTTCTGGTTGTAAATTCACGAGGGAAATCCTGGTCCTTGCCAAAAGGACATATCAATTCAGGAGAAGATCCCTTAACTGCTGCAAAACGAGAAATCTATGAAGAGTCCGGAGTTAATCAATTAAAATTCATCAAAGAGTTAGGTAATTATCAGCGACATAAGGTAGCTTTAGATGGTGGAGATGACCTTTCTGAATTAAAAACAATCCACCTATATCTTTTTACAACCAAGCAAGAAAAGCTTAAACCTGTTGATCCTGAAAATCCAGAAGCACGTTGGGTAGAGAAAACAAAAGTTGCTGACTTGCTAACTCATGAGAAAGATAAAGATTTTTTTAGAGCTATAATGAACCAAATCTAAATAACCTGTTCGACAGAGATACCCACGCTTAGAGCGTTGGGGGTGAATGT
>CAYHVV010000122.1:0-3098 GCA_964360115.1 uncultured Methanosarcinales archaeon
TGGTATTGTGCTAACAATTAGAGAGTAGAATGTTAAAATGGCGAAGTTAAGTTATCAATAAAATAAATATGCCTCATCTTATCTACAACAACTAATGCGCCACAAGCGCCTATAAGCGTGGCTTTTAAATTTGAACCAGGCTGACTGGAATAAAGAACAACCATTGAATCTTTAGGACCTTCTTGATTGCTGCGTTCATAAAAAATAAGAGCGTTCTCAATATTTCCTTCGCGTAATTTTAATCTTCCATGAGAGACATTGAAATAAGTATCAATCTGATGATCAAGACCTTTATATTCTGCACCTTGTTCTTTCAAAATATTTCTTACTTTTTCGGGATCAGAACAACGCGCTTTTATTTCGATATTAAGATGCATTTGATTGTAAAAGAAAATAAAGGTTTATAAATTTATCAACATTGAAAAGATGCTTTTAATTCTTCAGGCTTTCTAACAAACTAGCTACGTCCCACAACTGAGTTCTATGATATGAAGACAAGTTCATGGAATTTAATTCTTCTAATTCAGAAAGAGCCTTTTCGATGGTCAATTCCGCATTCATATTTAAAATTTGAATAACTGTGTCAATCTTTTCTTTTAGTTTTTTATTAGAATCGAATTCCCCTTTCAGCTCTTCTAGGCGAGCAATGACTTCCTCAAAATTATTATTCATGATCCTTCATTTCCTTTAGAGCTTCCTTCTGGGTGTCTTCAATGCTTTTTTTAAGCTTTTCTTCCTGAGAAAGGCAATTTTTAAGCCGCAAGTGATTTATTTCTTTTTTTTCATTTAGTTCTTTGGAAAGTGCATCTTTGGGAGCAGCAACCATAATGTGCCCCAGGATTTTATAACATTTTTCTGAAGTCTTGATTTCGTGTAACGCAGATTCAACTTCGAGAACTTTATTTTGAAGTTGCTGTTTTTGGAGAAGAAGATTTTGTAGGTTCTGCTGAAGCAATTGCAACTGGGTTATTTTAGATTGGTTCATAGTAAATTTTGTAAAAAATCAGGAATGTAAAAATTATCGCGCCTTAACTTTAACTACGGTGCGGCGATCTTTATAGAGAATTTTTCCGCCACAGTAAGGACAGCGAATTTTCACTCTAGTGTATTCATCTTCTACTTTTTTCCCGCAATCAAAACAGATATAATACATTTTTAGGCACCTTTAGATTAGATAGTATACGCCTTTCCGGCGAACTTGACATTACATTTAAGGCACTTCCAAATTCCAGTTGCAAGACGTTTAACGCTCATCTTATTGCAAGAGGGGCATTTATGTTTTGCTCGTTGTTGAGCTTCGGCAAGAGCAAATTTCTTCTTTAAACTTGGTCCGTACCGTGCTCCGAATCTTTTTGTGCTTGACATGGTTGATTATGAATGGGGCTGCCCGGATTCGAACCGGGGTTCAATGGTTTTTTTGTATTTTCCGGTCATCGCCGAAGCTCACCCAAACCATTAGTGATAGTAACCCAAAGGTAACGCTGGTTTATCTTTACCAGGCTACACTACAGCCCCGTCGTTTTATTTATAAAGGTTTTGGAAATTTTTCAAATTTCGAAACCCGGAAATGTTTAATTTCCGCATGGTTTCCATGAGAAACTTCAAAAACCGTTAAGTTTTTGTTAATATCACTCAATTCTGAGGCCGTTTAAAAGATTTGCGGTTATTTGGGCAATTGTTCTATTATTTCAAAGAGATTAATTCTTTTGGAGCAGTAGTCAGTATTTTAGCTTTGCCATTAAACAGAAGAGTATCTTCTATCCTAATTCCGTACTTTTGGGGAAAATAAATTCCAGGTTCTATAGTAAAAATGTGGTTGGGTTTGATAGTTTGCTTTGCTTCTTTTGAAAAAGCGGGAGCTTCATGTATCTCTACGCCCACGCCGTGCCCCAGAGAATGGATAAAGTAAGAAGAATATTTCCCTAGATTTTTTCGGGAGATTTTTTCGAGCTCAACAAATGATTTGTTGATAGCAACTTCTTCTATAATTTTTGTCTGCACTTGATGTAATATTCGATAATGAGCTTTCTCAGCACTACTTGGTTTTCCAATGTATAAAGATCGAGACATGTCGGAGCAATAATTTTTGTAACAAGCACCTAAATCAAGCTGTATAAATCCTTTGGTGAGTTTTGTTGAAGAAGTGATGTGGTGGGGAGTAGCGCTATTCTTACCTGATGCAACAATGGTAGGAAAAGCTAATTCTGCACCACGTTCTCGGATGAATTTTTCTAGAAAAAAAGCAACGTCTTGTTCAGTCTTGAATTTATTCAAAGAGAATTCTCGGATTAAAGCATTAAATGCTTGAGTAGTAATCGCGCAGGCGCGAGTTATTTTTGCTATTTCTTCTGGTGTTTTTTGTGATCTTAATTCATTTAAGATTGGAGAGATATCAACTAGTTTAGCCCGCGGATACAGTTTTTGCAGTTTCTCAACGTAAGATAAAGAAATGCTGCTTTTGTGAATCCCTATCTTTTTGATTTTAGGGTCTGCTTTTTTTTTATCCCAATCTTTTTGCAGAGGTAATACCGATAGGCCTTTGATTGAAGGTGGCTTATCCAGCTCAGAGAGAGATAAAGAAGCAGTAGTGGGAGTAATAAGCAGGAGAGCAAAAGAAGGTTTCATTTGGGTGAAATATGTTATATTGGGATCGGGATGAATGAGAAAAGCCAGATTAATCCCCTCTTTTTGAAGAAATGACTGGAACTGTTTAAGTTTCATGAGAATAGTATCTTTACATCATTAAAAAATCTTTTGATTGAATAAAAAATCCCGCTCGTTTCTTTAAGCTGCTTTTAATCAAATGTAATTAGGAAAAAGAGGATTATACCACTCCTTTGCAGAAAAGTTTAAATATCATTTATCATAGTACAATCAATAAAAAGGTGGGATTGATGGATCAAAAGTTTGAAGATGTAGTGATGGAGTGCAATAATTGTCATTTGGAATTCTATGCGTCAACATTACGTACTGATGAAGTAAGTAATCTCTTAATGTGCGTAAATTGTTTGAGTCTTCCGGGAAGCAAAATAAACATTCTCATGGATAGGCCAGTTCAAAAAAACCGAGTAAGAGTAAAAGAAGCGCACCTTCCCCTT
>CAYHVV010000123.1:0-3085 GCA_964360115.1 uncultured Methanosarcinales archaeon
TTCACCCCCAACGCTCTAAGCGTGGGTATCTCTGTCGAACAGGTTATTTAGAAATAAAATCCAATCACATTACATTGCGAGTTAGTGCAATAACTCCTTGCATCTCTTGTTTTGCTTTTGTTTGATGCTGGTAAGCAGACTCTAACAAGCCAGCTAACTTTTCAAAAGTACGCCGTAAAGCAGCTAACTCACTAGCTATATTAGTAGTAGCTGGTTTACCTTCAGATTCTGCTCGCAATGTTTTCATTTCAGAATAATTAATTATTGTTGTATATTCTGCTTCCACTCTTCCTATTTCTCGTGCAGTTTGTTCGTGCAATTTTAAGATACTATCTTCCAAAATTCTAACTTTTTCAACTAGCTCAGCGTCTTTTACGCCTTTATCTTTCATGTAATCAAACAATCTTTTAATGCCTGTTTGCGCTCTGGAAGTCCGCCGATTCAAACCACGGAAGTATTTCTTTGCATCTTTAATCTTATCGCCAAGTCTTACAACCAATTTAACAAGTTTTGCTGCTTCGAGGGGAGAAACACCTTTCTGTTCAAGCACTTCTAAATCTGCGACAATAGTAGAAACAGTGCGTTTGATTTCATCTAACTTCTTCTCTTCTTCTCCTTCCATGATATATTCATTCATTACTTTTTTGGTAACCCGTTTTGCTCTGGCGTTGGTACGCGGAATATAAGTTTTAGCCTTTTTCCAAGCCTTTTGGGCTACTTCGGAACCAGCTTCGCTTCCGCCCGTGATGAATTTATAACATTCCCATAAGAACATAACCGTTATTATAGTAATCCCCCAATTAACTAATCCTAATATTCCCTTTGCTAAAGTTTCAAGTGTTTCAATTACCATTTTATTTCAGCCCTACGGTCATAAGCTCTAAAGCATGATATTTTACTGCTATTAAAACTGCAAGGAGCACTAACAATACAATGCATCTTACAGCTATTCCGCCCCGCGTCTCTCCGGGAATCATCCTGAATATTGCTAAACCGCCGACGATAGGAGCGCCAATTAATATTACTGCTACCAGAGTCGCATAAGCAGCTCCAACTCCAATCAATACCGATGAAGGAATAAATATTACTGACATAATAGATAAAATTGCGGCAACAGCAATGCTGATGTTCCTATTTTGATTTAAGCCAGGAACGATGCTGGCAGCCAGATACAATAAAGCAAAAACAAGTATGAATATCAAAATTCTCATGAGGCTCACTAAACCTTCCTCGCCTGACCCTAGAAAACCTAATGTTCCAATGTTAAGGATGGTATCCCAGATGTCTGAAGCAGAAGGACCTGGATCTGGAGTAAAAGGACAACCAGATAATAACAACAAAGAAACTAATAATAAGCCAATAACGCCTGCTTTATTCCACCTCATGTACCAACATAAAATTTAGAGTTATTTAAACTTTTCTGTCTTTTTGGCTTGTCCAGAATAGTGGAAAAAGGCGAAGACATCAACTAAGAAGGAATGTTTAGAGATATTCTACCTGGCCCGCCTATCAAACAAAAAAGAAGATGATAACGGTTAGTAACGCTAATAAGAAATACAATAAGACTTTCTTTTTAGGAGAGATAAGCAATATTATTGCTTCTAGACCTAAAATCCATGCTTGCCCCAATGTTGCTTCATACATATTTAGCACCAGCTATTAAACCAAAACCTACCGTAGCCAATACGCCGGCTAAAATCTCAACTAGTGGTTGATTTGCAAACTTTACAATTGCTATTGCAACTATAATTAAGAGTACTCCTGAAATGTCAAACACCAGGCTTAATTTTGATTTTCCTTCTTTGTCCATACTATTAACAACGCTATTCTCTTAATAAATTTTTTGTAAAGGCCTGTCTTAGAGATGAACAAAACATATTTTATCTCAACACAAACAAAATCTATCAGAAAACAAAGTTTTCTGGGAGATTCCGAAAATCCCTCGTGGGTTTTCGATATCTTTATAAATAACCCCCTATCCCGAAAGGCCATGACTCACATATTAACTGTAAATCCCAGCGAACTAAATAAGAAAGTCGCGGAAGAACTTAAGAACCAAAAATTAGTTCAACCAACTTCATGGGCAAAATTCGTTAAAACAGGTCACAGTAAAGAACGATTGCCGGACAATGCTGAATGGTGGTATAACCGCGCAGCAGCAGTATTGCGGACTGTCGCTAAATTGGGTCCAGTCGGTACCGAAAAGCTCAGAACTAAATACGGCAGCAAGAAAAACAGAGGACATCAGCCAGAACATTTCTACAAAGCAGCTGGTTCTCATATCAGGAAAATTCTTCAGCAATTAGAAAAATCAGGTTTAGTCAAACAAGCTGAAAAAGGCGCTCATAAAGGACGAGTATTAACTCCTAAAGGAATTTCACTCTTAGACAAAATCGCAGTCCAACTTTCTAAACAAGAACACCAGGATTCAAATCAATAAACAAATGGCTACCTACAAACATCCTGCAAAAAAGAAACGCTTAATCAAACTTAATGGCCAGACTAAATGGGCGCCATTCTGGAGTGTCTTCAAGGCTTACGGGAAAGGAAAAAGAGTTCATCCTTCCAGAATTACTTTTGTAAAAAGATCTTGGAGAAGAACTAAAACTAAAGCATAATTATTATCTATTGAATTGACAACATGGCTAAAACAACCGAAAAAACATTGGAAAGAACTTATAATGTTCCTTTACGTAAAGAATACATGAAAGCACCGCGTTGGAACCGCACTAAAAAAGCAGTTATTGCTCTCAGACAATTTCTTGCCAAGCATATGAAATCAGAAAATGTTCTATTAAGCAAGGAATTAAACGAAGAAATGTGGAAACACGGTATCCAGAATCCGCCTCATCACGTTAAAGTCAATGCAGTTAAAGATGACAAAGGCGTAGTAAAAGCTGATTTGTTTGCTGTTGAAAAGCCTGCTTCAAAGAGAACTCCTGCTGAGAAGAAGGAACATAAAGCAGCTAAGAAAGAAATTAAAAAGGCAAAAGTTAAACAGTCAGAAGTCAAACAAAAATAAAATAATTCTAGTACTTATTTAGCTGAATTATATTCTCTAGTATCTATTTTACCTTTTAAAAGT
>CAYHVV010000124.1:0-3043 GCA_964360115.1 uncultured Methanosarcinales archaeon
AGGAATAAAAAGAGATAGATTAAAAATAAATTATATCCCTTTTGTAGCAATCGTTCCCGGGCCTCTTCTGCCGAGAATCGGGCCATCATCATACAATAATCCGGCTTTACTCATATTATCTCGAGCCATTCTTGCACAGCTATAGGTAGCCAAAATCGCAGAATTCTTCATCACCCTATATATCTCGGCAAAGAAATGCTCCTGCCACATCTCCGGAGCGGTCTTCGGCGAGAATGGATCAAAAAAGACTGCATCAAAATGATTATCCGCTAATTCTTTAACGGTCTCTCGAGCATCTCCCATAATAACTTTTACCGAAACCTTTCCTTCTGTAAAATTCAACGATTGCGGAGTTAATTTCTTGTACTGGACAAAGAAAGCGATGGACGGATTTACTTCCTGAATAAGGGTGATGATATTGGTATCATATTCTAAACCAACCACTTCAATTTCACAATCAGGATTCTCTTCTAATGCTACAGTAATAGCCATCGCAGAATTATACCCCATTCCAAAGCAGACATCCAGAAGTTTGATTTTTCCTGTTTTGGCCAATTCTTTAATCTTGCAGGGAATTGCATATTTTTTTAATGCCTCTTCTACTCCACCCGTATGAGAGTGGTAACTTTCGCCAACTTCCTCATTCATGAAAGATTCGCTATTGTCCGCAGTGATGATTTTTTTTAACATGGTTTGATAGAAGCAAGTTATTTTAAATATTTAACTGATATCTGATAAACCCCTTATCTTTTTATTTTTTATAATTTCTCTGCCCGCCCCTTTCTTACTAACAAATCAGCAACTTCCGGAAAGATTTCCGTCTCTTCACCGACATCAAAAGGACCATATACTTTCATGTCTTTCCAGACAAAGCTGGGCATAGCACGGGTGAAACGTACCTTGATCTTTGCTGGTTTTTGTTTGCTCAGGGGAGGAGTTTCTATCTCTCCAGCAGTTTCATCATCTTTAGTAGCTTCCTGCTCACTCTGCAGCAGCAATTCTGCTTTAATCTGTTCCTTCCTCTGCTCTATGCTTAAATCAACGCGCTGCACCAAGCCGTTCACCGAGGGCAATTCACCGCGGAATAAATTAAGCAATACTCCTCTGCGGAAATGATCTAAACTCTGCAGGATAAGAGTATAGAATTCCTTCTCTTCTCTCAGCATGGAACTGGTATCGATAATATCTGAACCGGTTCTGCTTTTGTTCATGGCAATATCTAATATTTTCTTCTCTCTTTTTTCATACAGCTCTTTCAGGATTCTTCTGATGCTTCGCAGCTCATATTCCAGTTTTTCTTTCTCACCCGAAGCAAAAATATTCTCTCCTTCTTTTTTCATTTCCAGGAGCGCTTGCTTTTCCCGCAGATATCCAACTACATCAAAGAAAAAAGCTTGATCTAATTTCTGCAAATCTTCTTTCTTCTTCTCATTGCGAAGCATATCGTACAACGTTTCGAGAGTTATCTTTATATTGTCCATTGCTGAATGTGCTACATACGATTCAACTACTGCCACATCTGCCCCCATCCAAGTTGAGAGTTTCGGTTCTTTTAAAACTTTGTCGAAAATTTAAGATATAGTTAGATTCACCACTAATCGATTACTATCGGAAGATAAATTTATAAAACCGGCGCTGTAAAACTAAATATGGCCAAACTTCATTACGGCACTTTATCTTTCCAGGACCAAGGGGAACACCTGCAAGTTACTTTGCTTAGAATATTCTCTACAAAAATACCTCGAGAAGAAGTAGAAAAGATAGCTGGATACTCGCTTCCTGATGCGCATACGATTGAATTTAAAAAGATAGATCAGAAAAAGGCAGGGAAAAGATTTTCTTTCCTCCTCGCAAAATATTTTGACCAACTGAAACATAAATTGACTGGCAATCCGGTTACTTATATCCATAAATATTCAGGCATACCTTTAATTGGCAATGTTGCTTTCGGCATTGTATATAGGAATTCCTCTATCATCGAAATCAAGCCGGTAACTTCCTGTAACTTAGATTGTATCTATTGTTCTATCTCTGAAGGCCTATCCAGCAAGAAACACGATTTTGTAGTGGAAAAAGATTATCTGGTAGAAGAACTGCAAAAATTGATTGACTTTGTCGCTGAACCCGTTGAAGTACACGTCGGCGTGCAAGGAGAACCTTTCCTGTATGCCGATCTGGAAAATCTATTTTCCGATTTGCAGCAGATGAAATATGTGCATACTATTTCTATAGATACCAATGGTACTCTCCTGAATAAAGAGATGATTGATCGGCTCGCTAAATATGACAAATTGCAGTTAAACCTTTCCCTCGATGCTATTGACGAAGAAAAAGCAAAACAGATTGCCGGAACTAAATCTTATAATGTCAAGCACGTTAAAGAAATCATCGCCTATGCATCAAAAAAGCTGAAAGTGATTGTTGCTCCTGTTTTAATTCGCGGATACAACGAAGAGGAAATGGAAAAAATAATCCAATTCATTAAATCATTGGAAGTAAAACCTATTTTAGGGATACAAAACTTTCTCAAATACAAGACCGGAAGAATTCCAGCAGAAGAAATGTCCTGGGAAAAATTTTACGCCCTGCTCGAAGCATGGGGAAAAAAGTATGATATCAAACTGAAATTGAATAAAGGTGATTTTAACATCAGAAAAACTAGAGAACTGCCTAAACCATTCAAGGAAGATGATGTCATTTCGGCGACTTTAAAATGTCCGGATCGATTCTCTGGTTCTTCCATCGGGGCGGCTAAGGAAAGGAATATTTCTCTCCCTGGATGCCCGTATAAGGAAGGTAAGATTGTAAAAATAAAAATTGTCCGGGATAAACACAACATCTTTGTTGGGAAATGCCTTAGATAATTGTTGAGCAAGAAATCATCTCCCACCAGGCTCCCATGACTACCCCTGTTCCTCTTCCACAACTTATTTAAACAAAAAAACAAAAAAAACACCTCACATGGCCAGAGTAAAAATAAGAGAATTTGATGCAAAAAAAATATCCCAGCCATTACGAAGGAGAGATGGCGTATCAAATTTTT
>CAYHVV010000125.1:0-3032 GCA_964360115.1 uncultured Methanosarcinales archaeon
GTAAAAATTATCGCCATTTTGTCGACGAGCCAAAAATGAGCTATGCACATACGATTTATGAGAAGAAAATTGAAAGGTAAAAAAAGCTTTTATCTGATCTTGCCCAGAATAGTTTCTAAATCTGCTATTTTTTGCCTTTCTCGTTCGTCTTCTAATTTTTGCGTTCTGTATTTTTCAAGTTTTAGATAAAGATTCGCAATAGACTTTAAATTATCATAAACATGATGTCTCTCTCCATCAATATGTAGGATCGGTTCACTATTTCTGGGTTTTTCGACAGTAAATGTTAAGGAACCAGTTCCCTGCGGGAAACTTAATTCGTAAGAACATCTTCCATGTTCCCAGCGTTGAGGATCTGTTTGATATAACTTTTCTGCTATTTTTTCAACTACTTCACTTTCTGTCCTCTCGTATGAAGATTTATGTTTAGCCATTCTTACTTCTTCTTTCCTGCTTTTTTTGCTTTCTTTGGTTGCTCGAGAACATCCAATAATTTTTCTAAAGGAGCATATTTTATTTTTTCTTCCTGTTCTACCTGGTATTTTTCTGCAGATTCATGTAATCTTTGAAGATGTTCATAAAGATCTACAACTGGCTGAACACCAACACCACTAGTTCCATAAAGAACTTTACCGGAAGATGAAGCGCATATTTCCAACCAATAGTTATACTGTTTAGAGGGAGATTCGGAGAAAACATTTTGTTTAGCAACGCTTACTTTTAAATCCCCAAAATTAGCACTTATAGTTTTAATATCTCTTAGCGTATCATCGTACTTCCATTCATGAGACTGCCCTAATAATGTTTTATAAACGCGGTCTAATAAGTTGAGTTCATTTTCATTCATAGTAATTCACCTAATTTCTTATTATAAGATATTTATTTCTTTCTTCCGGACGGTTTCTTTGTTTTCTCATTAAAGAGATGTTAATAATTGTTCTAAAAGATCACATTTTCTTTTCTCTTCTTCTTCCACCTTTTTTTCCGCCTTTTGTTTTTCTGTGGATTCGCGCCGATCTTTAAGAGTATCATAAAGCTTTGAAACTGACTTTTTATCTGTCATAGAATAAATACTTGTGGGGGTTATGGTTGTATTAATAGGTGAGAGTACTTCAAAATAAACTTGACCGGTTTTATTTTGCTGGACAGTTACTTCAGTCCGGCAATTAATTCCGCCTACAAACCCATCTAATTCAATCTTAAAATAACAAGATTGATTTATACCTATACTATATTGCCATTTGCCAGCTAATTCTGGATTCATTAACTTTTCACAAAGTTGCTCTAACAATTTGTCTTCTTTTTCATTCATAGTAATTCACCTGTTTCTTTCCCAGAATAATCTATTAATAAATCTTCTGCAACAACATTTATATAAAAACATTCTTCCTGTTGGAAACTATGAACTATATATTTACTAATATCCTTGGAACCTTCATCCTCGATGAAAAATTGACTATCGTAGATTCTCTTCTTTTCAAATCAATTGAAGAGTACAAAAACAAGGAAACGTCCGAAGCAAAACTTAACAAGAAACATAATGCCAAACCTTTGCCAAAAGAAAGACTTCCTCAAGCGCTATTATTATTCAAAGAGGTAAAATATTATCAGGATTTCTACCAAAAAAATCTGGAATTGACCAAAGAAGGTCTCAAAAAAGCTGTCAACGAAGACAACTTAGTTATGCAGGCTATCGCTAATATTAATGAGTTAGACAAAATTTCCAACACTATGACCAAACGCCTGCGCGAATGGTACAGCTTATACTATCCTGAACTTTCAGAAGAGATAGAAAATCATGAAAAATATGTCCAGATGGTGTTGGAACAAGATCGTAATCCGAAAACATTCGGAGCAGATTTAGATACCTGCGATGTTGAGGAGATGAAACTTCTGGCTGGGAGGATAACTTCACTCTACGCATTACGCAAACAGCATGAACTCTATCTCCAGAAAATCATGGAAAAATATTGCCCTAATCTTTTAGAATTGGCCGGAGCGACTATCGCCGCCAGATTAATCGAATTAGGAAAAGGATTGAAGCATCTTGCTCTTTTACCGGCATCAACGGTGCAGTTATTGGGAGCAGAGAAAGCATTGTTCAGGCATTTGAAGACGGGCTCAAGATCACCAAAACATGGAGTAATCATCAACCACCCCTTGATTCAAAATGCTAAACGAGATAAAAAAGGAAAAGCTGCTCGTATGTTAGCTGACAAATTGTCTCTTTGCGCGCGCTTAGACTATTTCAAAGGCGAATTCAAAGCGCCAGATTATAAAACAGAACTTGAGGCAAAATTACAATGAGCTCCATCAAACCGCATAAAATCTTTGAAATCTATTCTGATGACAGAAGAATTTACACTAAAAGTATTCTTCCTGGAAAAAAACATTTTGAAGAACGAACTTTCAAAGAAAAAGACGGAGAATATCGAGAGTTTGATCCAAATCACAGCAAATTGGCCGCCATGATTATGAAAGGCTGCACTAACGCTGGCATCCGAAAAGGAGATGTCATTCTTTACTTAGGCGTTTCTCACGGATACACGGCTTCATTTATCTCTGACATGGTCAACACGGAAGGGTGCATCTTTGGCATAGATCCTGCGCCACGAGTAATAAGAGATTTAGTTTTCCTTTCTCAACAGCGAAAAAATATTATTCCTATCCTCGCTAATGCTAATCACCCAGAAGAGTATATAGAAAGAGTTCCGGGAGCAGATATTGTCTACCAGGATATCGCCCAAAAGAATCAGGCGGAAATTTTTATCAAGAACTGCAAACTCTTCCTCAAGAAAGGAGGGTATGGGTTATTAGCAGTAAAAGCTAGAAGCATCGACATCAAGCGAAAGAATAAAGATATATTTATTGAAATCAGAAATCTGTTAGAAAAGGAATTCACCGTCATAGATTATAAAGTTCTTGAACCATTTGAGCATGACCATTGCATGATTATTGTGAAGAAATAGATCGACTAACAGGCACAGTCCAATTTCTGAGTGATTCTTGATTTTTTAGTACTTTTCACGACC
>CAYHVV010000126.1:0-2902 GCA_964360115.1 uncultured Methanosarcinales archaeon
TTGGTATTGTGCTAACAATTAGAGAGTAGAATGTTAAAATGGCGAAGTTAAGTATAAATGATAAAAAGCTGGTGAGCTTACACCTAACAAGCGGAGATAAATATGGGAATAAGATATTCATGCGATTATCCTGATTGTGAAAAAGCTGTCGAAATCAAGAAAGGTAATGGCCTTACCGAGATTCCAGAAGGGTGGCAGCTTTACAATCACCGGTTTGCAGCTCAGTCTGGTTTCATAGTCTGCTCAACTGATCACGCTGAGGGAATGCGAGTTTTGAATTGTCAGGGACTTAATATCGGTGATCTTTGCGCCGGTGAGACACTCGACGATTTTGGACATTATATTGGTGGTGGGAGGTTGGTTAATACTTCCAGTCCAAATATGATGGGTGATAGGGGAATGATAAAACCTGTTTGGGCGCCTATTGACGATGAAGGGCAAAGTTATCTTGCTCAACATGGAATGCTGTATTCTCGCCAGACTCTCGACACAATAATGAAAGAACTTGGCAAGAAGTATGTTCCTGGTTCTTTCGAACAGATTGCGATTGGACAGTTACGGCAAGTGGATCCTGAGACCTTGCCTCTTACGGCTGCAAAAAATTTGGTTGCCTCATTAGATGGTTTAGATTACACTGCAATTTTATACTCTGACGTTGAGTTGGTTACACATACTTTGAGTGCTCTGTTCTACAAATATAGTCGTGATCGTGATTTAGGGGATGGAATATATTTTGTGGCAGATAATATATGTAGATTGAACTTCGGTGAAAATCCATTAATTGCGTCGGCGGTTATTGGTGCACGTACTGTAAAGGGGTCTGTAGTTCAGCGTCGAGGCGGTGGATTGCAGAACATACCTACGCGGAAGATTGGCGGTAATAAAAAGGGAAGGAAGTAAGCTGTTTCGCCAGTTTATTTTCAAGAATTTCTTTTTTTGTTTACGGCCAGAGGCACAAAGTAATGCAAGAAAAAGAAAAAGCAATTGGGGGAAAAGAGTTACGAGCGTGCTTTGGAAAAAGGGAAAGCGTTAAAGTTTAAATGAAAAGAGCAGAAATTCCCCTGGTTCAGGATTTTCTTCAATTACCCTTCTGTATACAGAAAATCCTTCACCATATACGGCCCTTCTTTCGCATATCCTAACTTATCTTCGTAATACTGCCTTACTCCAACTCCGGAAATAACGACCATTTTATTCTTTCCATGCTGCTGAGCAATTTCTTCTGCTTTTTGCATCAGTTTTCTTCCCCAGCCTTTATGCTGAACTAACCCTTCATCGCCGATAGCGGTAGCTGTCCCATAAACATGCAGCTCTCTCAACAGCGCGCTTCCCGGCGTAATCTCTGACCGTAAAAATTCAAACGGAAATCTCAATCTGCAGAAACCAATCAAAATGTCGTTTTCTGTATCCTCGGCAGAGATGAAAAACTCTTTTCCTTCGGAGGCAGCATATTCCATAATTTTAATTTCTACTTTTTCCCAGACAATAAGCTTTCCTTTTGGTTCTCGTGACCTGATATCTCTTGAAACAGTAGCATGGGTCTGGTCTATGTACTGGCGTAGGTTAGTCATTTCTACTCCTGCTTCCCAGTACTTGGTAGGAACATCTCTTTGCACTCGCTGGATGCGGCAATACTCCGGAACAAAAGTGTAAAATTCTGCGATGCGTTTGGCTGCTTCTTTTGCATCGATTGGTATGAATTCTCCTTTTTTATATTGGTGATACAATGCAGTTCCCTGAGCAACCATGCAGGGATAAAGTTTAATCATGTCTGGCTTGTAAGCAGGATCAGTAAATAATTGCCGCATTCCCGTCATGTCTCGTTCATAATCGGTCAACGGTAATCCGGGCATGTAATGAAAATTTATCTTGAATCCCAAATCACGCAAAATTTGGATTGACCTTTTAGAATCTGCAGCGGTATGTCCGCGGTGCACAAACTTCAACACATCATCATAAACTGATTGGATACCTAATTCTACTCTGGTGCAACCTTGCCGAAGCATTTCATTGCCCTGTTCCAGATATCCCCAATCCGGTTTAGTTTCAATGCATAAAGCAACACATCGGATATGGCTGGTCTCGTTGCGCAGCTGCTCTTCTTCTAATGTAGTTTTAGCAGAAGTTTTGTTTTGTTGTTTCATTTCCAACAGCTTGCTTTTAATCTTATGTTCGCGTTCCCGGTCATACATATCTCCAGGCAGTTCAAAATATTCCTTGAACTTCAAAAAATCAAATTCTCCCTTGACATCAAAAAATAAATCAGAGAAATCATTCATGGCTTTGAAAAGATCATAAACAAATTCTTCCTGATATTCTTTTTCTGTTGCAGTAAAAGTTCCGCCCATGATGATAATCTCAATTTTATCAAAGCAGTGCCCCATTAAAACGTATTGCTGCAATCGGTTGAACACTTGCAGATAAGAATCATAATTGTTTCTGATACCACGCATAGTAGCAGGTTCATGTCCGGTGTAAGACTGCGGCACATCTCCCCACGGACTGCCAATCCCTCCTCCGCAAAAAGTACACTTGCCGTGTGGACATCTACTAGGAGCAGTCATAATCGCTACCGGCGATACTCCGGAAATAGTTCTGGTCGGTTTAGAAATAAGAATTTTTTTGAACTCAGCAATTTTTTCTTTTGGCAGTGAAACCAAAATTTCGATATTAGTTGGAGTTTTAGGAAGGTGATGTTTTTTAGCAATATTCTGTTTGATGTTATTCAAACTATCTTGGTCTTGGATTTTATTTGTTTTAATCAGTTCAGTGATTTCTTGCAATGCGGCAGCGGTCATGTTTAGGGCGTGTGTGTTCAAAATTATTGGTCTTCATCAAGTAAATTTCCCAAGGTAAATCCGTCATAGTCTGGATTGAAACTAAATTCAGCGTTATAGAGCAT
>CAYHVV010000127.1:0-2892 GCA_964360115.1 uncultured Methanosarcinales archaeon
CCTTTGGTATATAAACTTAAGAGATATGCGGTATTTAGAATATGCTCAACAATTCAAAAACAACGCCTGCTCCAAATAATATGATTAGCAAGGAACCAAGTAATTTGTGTGTCTTCAAAGAGAATTCAGGTGATCTATCCCCTTTTACCTTTGCTTTCCAGTACGAAAAAATAATCAAAATTGCTTGTAATCCGCCGGCAATCGCTCCAGTAATAGCAATGATGGTAATAAAAGTAGATAAAGAAAGTAGCGTAATAAGAAGCGGAACAGAAAAAGTAAGCAGTAAGGCAGCAGAATGTGGGAAAGCATAATCATATTCATACATTCCTATGAGAGCAATGCTTAATGTCAAGAATGAAGTGAACATAGATAATACGGCTATGCAATTAGCCAACAATCCCAAGATAGGTGAAGAATAAATGCTTAGCGCTACCGTGGCTATTTTCTGGTTAGGGCCAAGTAATTCAAAATTATCTAAACCAATTATCCCCACTACAATGAAAGAAAAAATAATGTATAATACTATCGGAATAACTGACCCGATGATAATTGCTTTTTTCATTTTGTTTTTTTGATCTTCTAATACTTCCTGTAATTCTGGCACAGAAGGCATCCCCATCAGAGCAAACAAGATTACTCCATAGGGTACAAAGAATTTTGCCCAATTAAGAGATATAAGATTATCAGTATGTATATTCCGATAAGAAAATATGCCGATAAATATTACTATTGCTAATAATATCACCATCAGGAGCAGTTCTACTTTTCCTGCTGCCTTAATTCCTTTGTAAATTATCAAGAAGGCGATGATAAAAAAAAGTATACTATACCATAATGGGCTTCCCCAGCGGAATATGACTTTCAGACTTTCTCCTTCTCCGATTAAATATGCTGTCAATGCCCCGTATGTGCCGAAAATCATGGAAAACATCATCAATCTTTTTCCCCATGAACCAAGATATTTTTCTGCATAACCAGTTAATTGATGTTGTTTTTTTGTTCTGAGAACAATTTCTCCCGTCATGAGATTTAGCAAAAGAAAAGCTAGACCTAGGACAATGGTAATAATTAATCCAATCAGAAATCCGCTTTGGGCAACAACATAAGGGATGGCTAAAATACCTGCACCAACAATAGTCCCTACAAGAGTAGCTACGGCGATGAGAGTTTTATGCTGAGATAAGAAACCCGTTTCTGGCGAACCTCTTTTTTTGAACATCGAGCATACTATAATATTTTTGTTTATATACATTTCGAGAAAGATAAAAAAGTGGGGCTGCTGGGATTTGAATTCCTGAGCAACAAACGTATGCTTGTTACTTCCCAGATCAAAAGCTGGCTTCAAGGAAAGGTTTTTTCATTGCGGTTAAGCTCAACCCTCCATTACTGGAGGCTCCCATTGTCGGCGGTAGTTTATACCTCTACCGGATTAAACTACAGCCCCACCTTTAGCACAAAACTAACTTCTTTTATTAATATTTTTGTTTTAAAGAAGGTTCTTCTGGGATAATTATCCAAGCGATAAGGTAAGCAAGAATTCCCATCCCCATAGAAATCAAAACAACAATAGCTACAACTAAACGCACCACTACGGGATCTACACTTAAATATTCCGCAATGCCGCCACAGACTCCACCAAGTACTTTGTCCTTTCTGCTGCGGTACAAACGTTTTATTGACTTAGCCATATAGTAAGGTAAGAACAGAAGGCTTTTTTAAAAGTTTTTGTTTTAAAACAACAACTAATAAAAACTATCACGTAATTTCTTTACCATGATTATCTTAGACGGCAACTATGGAGAAGGTCGTTTTGATAGGATGGCTTTCAAAGTATTACCTAAATTATATTATTTCAAATCACTTGCACATAGTCTCAACTACTAAATTATGATTTTCTTGTCCCTCTCCCGCGGTGGACAAGTTCAGCTAAAATATATAAACAAATCATTTACGTAGTTTCATACAATAAAATGTGATTTAAAATGAAATTTAGTCCAACTTTCAAAGAATATGTGAAATCTTCTCCCAAAACTAAAACATTAATCTCTTGGTATGATTTATACGAAGGTCACCATGTTACTTTAAAGGAAGAGTTTCAAAAAAAATTATTCCAAGAAGCAGTTAAAAAAGCTGGTGATTTTTCCTCACTCGGAAGAAAAATAAGTCTTGGTAGAAAAACAATCTCTGGTTGCAGTAAACAATTACGAAATCCCACCATTAAAACATTGAAGAAAGTTGCTGAGTATCTTAATTATTCATTAGAAGAAATAAATAATAAGATAATAACAGTAGGTAAATCCAGTAACTTTGAGCCAATATTTCCATTCAATTTACATACTAGTGAAGGAGCAGAGATTAGAGCAGCTTTCTTATCAGATGGACATGTAGATAAAAATCCAGTTAAACCTCTTCAGTATTGTGCTTATGAAATTGAGCTTCACGAAAGACTTATTAAAATCTGTAAAGAAACGTTTGGAGAATTTGAAACTAAAACTTTCTTTGGCCATAAAACATATGTTACTAGATTTCCTGCAGCAATAAGTACCGCCTTGGTATTAAGCGGTGTTCCGAGAGGGGATAAGGGGAAATTAAACCCTTATTTACCGCGGGACATTCTTCTTGGAGATAGAGAGATGCAAGCGGCTTATCTCAGGAGAGCTTTTGATGACGAAGCCCATATGCGTTTCGATTTAAAGCATAAGAAGCGAACAATCCGATTAGTAAGAAGTACGGATATTACTGGTAAAGTAGGAGAACCAAAGATTTCTGAACAATGGATAAGGATTAGAAATTTACCTAAAAATGTAAAGCATAATTTGTTAGAAGGTGAAAATATTTTACTTTCTAAATAACCTGTTCGACAGAGATACCCACGCTTAGAGCGTTGGGGGT
>CAYHVV010000128.1:0-2781 GCA_964360115.1 uncultured Methanosarcinales archaeon
CAGCAAAAAAATGTGTTCTCTATGCTAGAGGCTAGTCTTTAGCTAAATAAGTACGGAGTGCCCAAATGTTTTTATAGAAGTAACGTTTAATGTTTTTTAATGGGATTAACACTCACTAACCTTGCCTTAATGTTTTCTTTATCTTCTGCTCCTGCTGCTCCTTCGGCTCTGCAAGGACCTGATTTTTTTGCTCCATATATGTTGCAGGAAAAAACTGAAGAAGCAAAACCCAGTTCTCAGGATCTTGCAAACGCTTTGTATGACAAAATGAGGAGAAAAGATGATATCTTAGTTTTATTCTTTGAAAGTTACGGGGAAAAAGATAAAGGGTTTTATGTTGAAAAAAATCTTTCCAGAGAAGAAAACTGCCTCATTTTTCATGCCGATGATCAGCGAAATGGGAAAACTGCTGTTATCAAGACCCTTAGAGATTTTAGCGCTATTGGAAGTGTGACACTCAAAAAAGTCAATGGCAGCAATGTAACCAAAGAAGAATATGTCTCTCCGGACGACAAGGATGCGTTGCTTCTTTATAGGCGGATGTTGGAAGCCAGTGTTGACTATATCGGTCAAGCAGAAGTTACTAAACATCCCTCAGTAGGAAATTTTGCAAAGTACAATGGATTTATTAAAGATGAGGAATTTGTTTTATCTCTAGAAAACCTCATCACTAAAACCAGATTGTAATTTCTTGAACTAACGTCAGTTTTATAATCTTCTAAATATTACTGTTGTTATGAATTTAACATTGAAAAGACTTGAAAAAGCTATAAGAAATTCTTGGGGCAGGGATACCTGTTATTACAAATTTATATGGGATGATAAAAATCAGTCTGAATCTGCAGGACATTGTCGGGTGGTTGCTTTAATTGCGAATGATTATTTTGGCGGAAAATTTCTTTTTTCACAAGTTATTGGCAACCATAAATATACTAATTATTGGAATATACTGCCTAACGGAAAGGAAGTTGATTTTACTAAAGACCAATTTTCCAAGAAATTAAAACTTACCAAGCCAAGAATTCTATCCAGAAAGCAAATGCTCGATAATAAAAAAATTGAACGAACTTATTCTATCTTAAAAAAGAGAGTTGCAAAATTAATAAAATAAAAATCCCAATCGCAGCAGAGCTGCGGGGTATTTTTAATCTTTCTTGGGAATCTATCATCACAGTAGAACTGTGGGGTATTAGACCCAAGAAAGAAATAAAACCGCTGGCGTTCTTACTATTCGGTGGCAATTTCACCAAAATATTTATAAATAAGTCTCAGTCCTATTTACTTATGGCTGATTTAACATACCTTGTCACAATTGAACATAGAGACAGAGGAGTAGGCTTTACTGCAAGAACAGCCTTACAAAACGCTCAAAAACAGGGAACTTCTCCTATCAAACAAGCTAAATTTTCAGGACAGCCAACCGGGAGCCATACCGATATTGAAGTAACAATTGATGATGCTTCTCTCCGTGAAACTATTATCGGCGCTATTGATGTAAGTGGTAGAATGCCTAGTAAACCGGGGCTATATTCTATTAGATCTGTTGAATTGCAAAGGGGGGAAGCTGACTTGGAAGAACTCCAAAGGCATAGTAAAGTTTCTCAAAGACAACTGGCTTCATTAAGAGAAGAAAATGCCAGATTACGCCAGGGTTTAACTAGCAGCAGAATAGAAGTAAATACGCCTTTAGAAGGATTATTAACTTATTTTGCGACAACTAATTATTCTACCGGAGTTATTCTTGATGATTCTGCTGATTTAGATTTTGCGCGAAGAGTATTTGGCGAAAATATCGAGAATAAATTTGTTAATTATGCAAATCATGTGCTTGGAGAAAACTTATCCGAGGAAGACATTGAAAGAGTACTAGCATACAAACCAAAAGCTCCGGAAGAAATGAGTGAATTACATTTAAGATATGAAGCAGCTAAGAAAGAATTAGGTTTTCTTGAAAAGCTAAAATCAGGAGAGACTGAAATTCCAGAAACATTACGTGATGACTACATTCGAGTTATTGAAGTAAAAGGACATGGTGAAACGGTGCGAGAATATATGGCCCAAGTACAAGCACAAGAAAATGCTGAATCAAATCAAGAAAAATTGAGACAATTAAAAGACAAGTATGATTCATTTTCTGAAAAAATGGATTTATTAAATCAAGCAGGCGGAATAGTTCCAGTTATTTTTAATTTTAAAGAAAGCGGTGTTGAATTATATTTCCCCTTTAACGTCAGAGATGTAAAATCAGGATTTATTGGAGATTTAAGAACAGAAGTAGAAACCCATTTTGGAAACGCAACTGTTGAATCTTTAGAACATAAATTTGTAGCATACCAAGTGACTAATGGATCTAATTGTGTAGAAGGAGTTGATCATTTAGTTAATGACACTCCAATAACATTAAGAGTAGCAGGATTTGATAAAATCACTCCCTACCGGCTAGGATAAATTACACTGAGCCAAACTTGTTTTAATCATAGCTTTTTTTAATAACGATGTTAGGCACAATTTGAGAACCGGCTTAATTAAACCCCCACTACCCAAGCGGAAGCGCGCGAAAACAAACATTAATAAAACAGTAAATCCTTGTTATATTATGAAAGTCGTTTTATACATGGCTCAAACCACAAACGGTATTATTGCCAGAGAAAATTACGATGAAGATTTTCTGTCGCATGAAAATTGGAAGGTTTTTCTTAGTTTAGTAAAAAAGATTGGCTGTTTTGTTCGAAGTGTCTTAAATTGTGAGTGGTAATCTTAATACGAAAACATCATTCCAAC
>CAYHVV010000129.1:0-2778 GCA_964360115.1 uncultured Methanosarcinales archaeon
AAAGTGAACAAACTCAAAATACAAGAGTTCCTTCTGATTATAGCTCCTACCGCTGTGGAAGTTGCCAATATGAATTTCGCAGGAAGAATGGATTTGCTGGTCCTTGCCCATATTGTTCTAAAAAGGGCATTTCCTTAGTCCGCGCAAACTAATTTGGGCTTTTTTGTTTAGGAAAACCTACTTTATTGGAAAGAAGGCAGATATTTTTAAAATCTGATAAAAAATAATGAAATACCCATATAACATATAAATAACGCGGGTCTTTCAAACTTTAGTTGAGGCAAAACTAATATGCAAAACCATTGTCCTCAACTAAAAATTCAGAAACCTTATAAACCATAAAAATAACATTTCTTTTACGAGAAAAATAAAAAAAACATTTTTCTCTAGTTTATTCAATGCTTCATAAACCATGAAAAAGGTAGTTTTATCGAATGGCCTCACAGTTATTTATTATCCTAAAAAAATCAATTCAGTAGTAGTAGAGGTAATGGTAAATGTGGGTAGCTGCCACGAAAAGAGCGAGGAAAGAGGCATATCTCATTTCCTGGAGCACATTCTTTTTGAGGGGACTAAAAAAAGAGTCAGTAATAAAGAAATTTCTAATGAAATTGAACGTATAGGTGGAGATTTTAATGCTTATACTTCTACTGGGAAAACTTGTTTTTATACTAAAGTTTTGAAGAAACATTTTTCCATTGCGGTGGATGTTTTAGCGGATATCTTACAAAATCCTTTATTGCGTGAAGAAGATATCAAGAAAGAAAAAAATGTGGTGTTGAAAGAGATTACCATGATTTATGATGAGCCACGATATCATCAGTGGATCTTAATGCAACAAAATTTGTTTGAAAAACACCCCTGCAAATACCCCACTTATGGTGATGTAAGGGTAATCAAATCCTTGAACAGGAAAAAAGTATTTGATTTCTTTACTAAATATTATGTTCCGAATAATATGGTGGTGTCTATCGTTGGTGATGCGCCAAAATGGAAAAAAGAGATTGAAAAATATTTTGTATTCAAAAAAGGAAAAGTACAAAAAACAACTTTCCCGGTGGAACCTATTTTGAAGAAAAATAAAAAAGTATCCCTGAAGAAAAACATCTTCAATACTCATTTGGTCCTTGGCTTCAAAACTGTGTCCAGAGCGCACCCTGATTCGTATGTTTTAGATGTCATCAATGGGATCCTTGGGAGAGGGCAGAGCGGTAAGATGTTTACAGAAATCCGCAGTAAGCGCGGATTAGGCTATGATGTGGGAACGCAGGTTCTATCAGATAATAGCTTTGGGTATTTTGCTGCTTATGCTATAATTGACAAGAAAAATATCGCTTTAGTTACTGATTTAATGCTGGAAGAAATTCGCCTCCTGAATAATGTCACCCTGGAAGAAGTTAAAGAAGCACAAGATTTCATCGAAGGAGATTATTTACTGGAGATTGAAGACACCCAGAAAGTTGCAGATCAAATCTTATTCTGGGAGCAAGTAAAAGGCGCTGATCTGATGGAAGAATATTTGAAGAAGATCAAGAAAGTTACCGTTAATGATGTGAAAAGAGTGGCTGAAAAGTATTTCAAGCATTATACGCAAGTTGTGCTTGAAGGGAAGTGAGAAGCAAAAATTAAGCCACTCAAGAAATAATAATTAGTTATATGCTTCCATCGCAATCTGTTCTAATTTTGTTTTATTCTTTCTAAATAGCTCAAGAAGAGCATTTATTTCAGTAGCTAAACTGTTCTTTAAATCTAGAGGATGAAGTTTCTTGTTGACGAAAGCGTCTTCAATTTCCTGATAGGTACTGAAAGAAAGATTGCCGCCAAATTTAACTGGACGTTCAATAAATAATTTTTCTTTGCGATCTTGTTTCAAAGGCATGATCACTAATTTTAAGAAAGCTAATACCCCATTGTCTTCGACTTTTCCTTCTTCGCAATATGCGCTGCGGACTTTATCCTGCACGCTTTTTTCATCATCCAATAAATCAATTTTTGATTTGGGATCAGAAGCTGACATCTTTTTACCGATCAATCCAGGAATTAAAGGAGTCATTACTTCCACTCTCGGTTTATAGCCTGCTTTTGGCAAGTATTCACGAGCATACATCAATATTTTTCGTTGGTCAACGCCGCCATATTGTACATCTGCTTGGAGGTATTCTTCATCTAAAGCCTGCATTAATGGATAGATTATACCACTTAATTTAGGACTGTCGCCAAACTTGACTACTTCCGAGGCAGCTTTGGTAGCATCATGAATGGAAGTAAACGTGGATAATTTTAAAGTGTCTAAAATGTAATCTTTCTTAAGCTGAAATTCTGAACCTTTGACAATTTCGATATTCTTTACATCTGCGCCAACCGCTTGAAACATCAAGGGAATGACATTGGAGTAGTATTTGTAACGTTTTTCTAACACGTCCCAAGGACAATTATCTAAGGCACCATGAATGTCTGCCAGCAATACTTTTACTTTGAATCCTGCTTTCAAGAAATCAGCCATTTTTAGAACCCATACGTAGTAGCCGATGTGGGGTCTACCGGTGATAGCTGTTCCTAAATAGACTACTGGCTGCTTTTTCTTTTTAAGTAAATCTAAAAGCTCTGCTTCGGTAACTATTTCTTGCGTGTTGCGTTTAATTAACGCTAATTTTTGTTCAGGATTCATCTTAGTTCTAAAAGGAGTAACTCATTTAAATATTTAATTGATTGTGTTAGATTTCAGTACTTATTTAGCTGAATTATATTCTCTAGTATCTATTTTACCTTTTAAAAGTG
>CAYHVV010000130.1:0-2735 GCA_964360115.1 uncultured Methanosarcinales archaeon
CAGCAAAAAAATGTGTTCTCTATGCTAGAGGCTAGTCTTTAGCTAAATAAGTACATCTCATAGAAAGTATTTTAAAGAACTTTACATTTTAGATAATTATGATTAACACAACTAGCAACATTAGTACTTCTGTTTTTGCTAGTTTTAACTATTGTTTTTAATATTTTGCACACTAATATAACTTTCTGTTTTTAGCCGGGTTGATATCCACAAGGCCAGGGAAGGGAAAAATTGGTTATTAATTAAATAAAATATACAAAATAGTCGGCAGACTCAATATGCGGAGAAATAAAATGATAGCAATAATATTAATAACCTTGATAACAACAGTAACATTAGTTTCAATGTATTGGCAGCCTAGTTTTGGATCAGGCCATTATAATAAACCACCTCGCAAGTCTTCAGAGAAAGAAGAATACATCAATAGGATTGGAGATTTGATTCATATGGGAGAGTATGCTACCGTACAATCCTTACTAGAACAGCCAAAATACTCTTTAGCTGAGTTGCCAATAGCTTACTGGAAAAGTAGACTGGTTGCTGAAAGGAGCGAAACCGAAGAAAAAATAAAAAAGTTAGATGCTCTGAAAAACCTAGAAGAAATTCTAGGTTAATTTTTTTCTTTTTTTTACTTCAAGTTCCAAACAGTATCAAACATTTCATCCATAGCTGATGCAAAGTAAGGGGTTTTTACCCAGATACCCAGGTCGTAGGATGGATGGACATCTTTATCGTCCAGCATCATAAACACTAAATCTTTTCCATCGACAGTCATAAACCGCGAATTAAGTTTGGTGCTATGCTTCAATTCTGCTAATCCCTTCAAGCTGTCAGAAGCCTGCTTGTTTTCTTTAGTAAGTGGAGCAGCAATTCTAATCTTGACTCCTTTCTTTTTTGCTTTTTCTAAACTGGCTCGAAGTCCTT
The DNA here is from genome assembly GCA_964360115.1 of uncultured Methanosarcinales archaeon. Classification (GTDB taxonomy): domain Archaea; phylum Nanobdellota; class Nanobdellia; order Woesearchaeales; family GW2011-AR9; genus JACPIL01. Next base: position 925 of record CAYHVV010000130.1, read on the forward strand.
CCACTTTACGCAAAAATCCTTTTTCGGTGGTCATAATATTAACGGTCTTTTGCGCATCTTTGATAAGAAGATCCAAATGGTTATAAAGATTATTTCTTCCGCGTAAACAACTGCTGATATCGGTCGGATCAACTAAACTGATTCCATTAGTATGCAGGGTATCTAATTCCTGCAACAAGTCGGATCCTTTAATAGAATCCAAGCGTTTTATTTTTTCCTGAGCGTTAGCATGCATATTTTTTTTAACACGATCAACAACTTCAGTCGGAGGAATAGCAATATATTTGATTGGTTTTCCCAATTTCATGACTACAAATCCTTTTTTTTCCAAAGATTCAAGAACATCATAACTTCTAGAACGGGGAACATCAGCAATATCAGACAATTCTCCTGCTGTAGAAACCCCTCTGCTTAATAATGCTGCCCAAAGTTTGACTTCGTATAAATTTAAGTCAAAGTAACGGCGCATATGACTTAACAATTCCTCTTTCACAATCATTTTAATTCGCCCCTCCTTTTTCCTTCCTATCAGTGATAATGATTCGTTACTGAATCATCAGTAAAATAAACTACTATTAAAAGGTTGTGGTTGTACAAAATATAGGCTTGGCATTTTGTTTGTTTTTCCGACGAGAAATTACATTAAATAACATCAAATTAACATTTTCTCAATATTTCTTATATCTCAAAATAGCAGCAATCCCGCCCAAACCATTTAATTTTTTTCCAGCATCACTTTCAGAAGAAATGATATGGATTTCCCCTTGCAAGGAATCAACTGTTTTCATGCCTTGTTCTATCTCGGCAAAATCTCCGGCAATCCTTTTCTTATGGATGAAGCCGTCAGTAAGCAAGAGTTTTAGTACCGCGCCGCTATTGATTGCTTCCTGCACTTCTCTCCAGCCGTAGGCCGCTTTATCATTTTTGTTAATCTCTTTCAGCAATTCTTCAATTAATATCTGTTCCTGCCGGGCTCGGCTGTGTTTGAGCGTTTCTGCTAATTCCGGACGGCACATCACTTCATCCAAGGAACGTTCGCTGATGTCCGAGCAGGTTGCCAAGACTATTTTCTTTTTAAAATCAGAAGCAGCAATTTTCTTGTAAAGGTCTTCTTTGTAAAATGCAGGAGAAGCCAGAATAACGGCACTAGGATTGTAACGCTGGGCATATGTTTCCAGAGCTTTGATAATCTCTTCTTGGAAATCTTTTTTGATTTCTACTGTTTTGGCTTTCTTTTGCACTTCGCCTTTCAAAGCAGCTAAGATTTCATAGCCGAACTTTTTGGTTAAAGCAAAAAGCACCTCTTCCCGATCAAATAGGCAAAGTAAATAATCATACTTTTTTTCACAAGCTTCCTGCAGTTTTTGTTTCTGGTAACTTAGCCATTGGTTTTTTTCTATTATAAATTCAGAAGCTTCTTCCAAAGCAATGGATTGGTAACTGTCTTTGGGCACTTCTTCTGTTCCCTCGGTAACTTTGCCGTTTACCCGCACGGAAGTTTCAGTAAGTTCTACGGTTTCTGCTTCAATGCTGAGGGTAAGAGTTTTCTTTACAGATTTGGCGTTTTCGCCTTCTCCTATCTTGATTTTTCTAGTTGTTTTGCCTCTAATTATATCTCCTTGGTCTATTAAATGGCTCAAATACCAAAGATCGTCTTTGTCATTTACTTTCAGTTTGACCCGTCCTTTCTTAAAATCGGAAGTTATGAGTTGCATAATCAGTTAAAAATACGTAAATATTATATAAGTTTACCTTTAAGGTATGTGCATAGCTGGTCTGTCGTCGATGGTTTATAAATACCAGTTTACAAT
>CAYHVV010000131.1:0-2686 GCA_964360115.1 uncultured Methanosarcinales archaeon
CATCTTTAAGTCCTAGTCCCAAAATTTGTTCCAGTTCTGCTCCAGCTGGAAGCAAACCTAACTCTTGCAATTTACCAAGAATTTGTTCTTTTTCTTTTTGAGCTTGAGGTAAGGTTCGAGTTGCAATAAGTCTTTTTGCGATATCTCGATATTTTTTGATGAAAGAGCTAGCAATGTAAACCTCTTTCTTTTTTACTAAGCCGTAATCTTTAAGGACAACCCGTTCGCTTTCGATGTTAGCTCTAACCCACGGATGTCTTGGGGTATTATACTTTTTTCGTAATTGTTTTGGATCTCCCATGATTTACCTATTTCTTTGCTTCTTTCTTTCCGCCTTCTGCGGCAGGAGCTGCTTTCTTTTTTGCTACTCCTACTACTTTACCTTTGTTCTTTCTGAAGTGTGATTTAGTTCTTTGACCACGGACAGGCAGACCTTTCTGGTGTCTCATACCTTTCAATGACTTGATTTTCTTCATGCGTTTAATGTCATTTTCTTTATAGAAGGTAAGGTTTCCAGTCAGGAGGTGCATATCTTTTCCGGTATCATAATCTTTTCTGCGGTTGAAAATCCAAGCAGGAATGCCTTGTTCGGCCAGATTATCTACAACTTGATTTAATTTCTTGACTTCTTCTTCTTTTAAGTTACCGGCTTTTTCGGTCTTGTCAATGCCTGCACAGACACAAACGATATCAGCTAAATTGATGCCGATACCTTTAATTTGAGTGAGAGCGATTCTAATAGGTCTATTACCTTGAACGTCAACGTTAGCAATACGTACAATATGCTTGAAATTTGGTTTTTGTTCAGCCATGATAAGATAAGTCAGAATTTACGCTATAGTAGCCCTATGCGCGTTAACTCGGACTGATTTATGCTTTGTAAAGGTGGTTATTTATAAAGATTGCGGTTGACCTCGGCATTTATGGCATCAATCCTACCCATAAAGCCAACCCACAGGTCATCTATTTTTCGGCTGGCTTCATAATCTTCTCTTCCGGTTTCCCTGCGCCAATAATTGTATAATGTTTCCGCTTGGTGGAAGTAATCTTGGCTTTTCTCCGGATTTTCATCAAATGATCTTTCGCAATTATCTAAGGCTTTGTGCACTAAAACTAATGAAAGGTCTTCATTATTTCTTCCTGGTTTACGAGCATAAAATCGGAACATTTTTTATTCAACTTTTGGGATTTTAAAAAAAAGATGGTCAATATCTTGTTTTAAACGATGCGCATACCGTGCAGCTTCTAGTTTGCTGTTATTTCCTTCAAATCTATTTCGGCGGAAGTAACAGATATCTTCTTCAGTAGTTTCTTCTCCTATATTTTCTGGTTTTGCAGGCACAGTAAAAACGATTGCTTCTACATATACCAGTTCATTATGTCTTTGCTCTTCATAACGAATTTCGCTGGCATATCGGTCGTTATCCCGGACTTCTTTGATAAAAGTACATCCTTGCAATTCTGTCTCTAAGGTAAGTTGGCTATTGGGCTGGTCGGAATCATCAGCCAGTATTTCAATAGTCCAGTTGTCAGTTTGATGGATGTAAGCGTGCATGAACGTGTCAAAACAAGGTTTGTTTAAAAGAACTATGTGGTTATTTTATGACAGCTTTACTAAGAAGAATTTTCAAATCAGATTTTCAATTTTAAATGTTCTTTAATCTTATTTGCCAAGGAGAAATCTTTAATTTTTTTTGGTTTATGTAAAAACACGTTGTATCCCTTTTCATTAAATCTTGGAACCAAATGCCAATGAACTTGTTTTGCTTCATCTAAGTAGGTCAAATACACTTTCTGAATCTTCAATGTCTTTATGAGAGCATTTCGTATTTCGTCTACTTTATCCATTAAATATTCATAATCTCTTCTAGAAAGCAAATGCAGATCTGGAACTGATTTCTTCCAAACAATTACGGTATGTCCTTTGACGATAGGATAATTTGCCAGACAAGCGTATAACTTTGCATCTTCGTAGATTATTGCTTCTGGGAATGGTTTTGGTAATTTGCTATGCATATAAATAAGAAATAAATCATCAAGGTATATAAAAATTTGTAAAAATAAAAAATTAACTATATCTTGTAAACATCAGCAGAGAAATTGTAACTTACTGCCGCAACCTTACCAACAAGATTTGCTCCTTCAGGTAATTCATCTTTATTAACATATATTGGTTTCATTTTAATCTCCTCCCAATCCTTCCACACTACTTTCATACCATGCTTCTGGACATATTGCCGTTCGTTCTTGTAAATCAATAACCAAGAAATACCGATGATAAAGATGAGAATACCGATGATGTTCCACCATTGCAGCTTCTCGACTAAAGAATCTAAATTCAGGATGCTCCGTCCTAGACCTACTCCCAGAAATGCTCCAGCTACGCCTTTTATCAATTCCAGCAGATGCTTTCGTTTAAATTCAAAACTGCCGATGCGGAACAAAACTTTTTCGATTTTTTGCTCTTCGTTAAGAATTTTGTTTTCTTTTTTCTCAATCCGTTGTTCTTGCTTGAGCAGTTTATCTTCTGTTTTTTTAATTTCACGGAGTTCTTGCTCAACTCGGTCTGTTTTACTCTTTTTAAGCATATCAGCAAGCAAGGCAATCATTCTTTTATACTTTTCGTAGGTTTGGCACAGTCCAATTTCTGAGTGATTCTTGATTTTTTAGTACTTTTCACGACCTA
>CAYHVV010000132.1:0-2666 GCA_964360115.1 uncultured Methanosarcinales archaeon
AATGGGCAAAACCCATTTTATTCTTTAAAAGCACTAATTTGAGCTATGCACATACCCTTTTTAAGATGATTTTAGTAAATTTAAGATTCTTTTTGTTTGTTGCAGGAATCCTTCTACTTCTTTTGCAGAAACAACTTCTAGATCATAATCATCGGAACAGATAACGTGCGTGTTTCCCCGTTTGAATTCGATTTGGCTTTGTTTCTGCCGGTAGAGCAATTCTCGGATGCGGAGCATGAAAACAATATCTTCACTAGAAAGATGATATTTTTTGGCTAAGTCGCGTAGGGCATTAATTTTTTTAAGTAATCCTTCCGGCAAAGTTATTTTTTCTTTAGTGAGAATTGCCTCAATGACATATTCCAAGCAGTTGCTTATGCTCTTAACAATGCCCAGCAACAGTTTTGGGTCTTGAGTTACTAGAAAAGTGATTTGAAAGAGATGTTCTGCGGTTTGATAATGGTCAAATGCCTTTGCAATAGGAGAAGTAGTATCATTCATTTTTACTATTTTCTTTATTCATTTTTCAAATTAAGTATAGCTTCTGCCGCCAGCAATCTAGGCAAGTTTGGCGGGCTTTCAGCCCACCACATTTGTACTTATTCCTCTTTTAAATTTAGTATGGCCTCAGCCAGGTCGCCGTGAGCATCTTCTATTGCTTTTCGCGCAGTCAATTTACTGGTGCCAGTTTGTTCCATCACGGTTCTGATGTCTTCATCTGAAATGTCAGGCACAGAAGAAACTTCTTCTTCATGCACCTCACCAGAAATCTGAAAATTTTCCTGACCCATCATGTTGACTTTAGAGACGGAAGGATTAGTGATAGTTATTGTTTTATCTTTAGTCTTGATAATTACTTCTGTTGCAGGAATTTCTACTTGTTGAATTCCCAGCTGTTTCATCATCTGCTGCATTTTCCGAGGATTCATTCCGGGGAGCATTTTACGCTAAGAATTTCCCCCCAAAGTAATGGAGAAGAGCAATAATGATAATTATGGCAATACAAAAGATAACTACTGCTCCTGGAGAAAGTCCTATCTTTGAACCAGTATCTTCATTGAATCTGGTTAAACCGCCGCCACCGGAAGGAATTCTAATTTTATCTTCTGCCATTTTATATTTTATTTTAGAACCTTTCTTATATAACTTTCGGAATTTTTGAAAAAGTTGTAGCCGTGATCTAGTTCCAATTGGCGTAATGTTTCATACATTCTACTGATAATAATATCGTGAGTTTCAGGCGTAATGCCTTCTTTTGGAATTTCTGAAAAAGAAGTTATTTCCAATAAATTTGGTTGTCTGATTTTTTGTATTTCAAAAATTGCGTAATTCATCCAACTGATTTTGTGGGCCGGATTTTCTCTGGCGATTTTTTTAATTTGTTCATAAGTATGGGCACCACCTTGATACTCCCTTGGTTCAAGTAGTGAGCAGACCGCATCAACTGCGCCCAGTTCCATGTTCCCTCGGGAAGCATTAGGATAAAACTGGTTCCATTTTTGGTGATGGTGTTGGTTTCTATGATGTTCAAGAGAAGCCATTATTTGCTGTTCGTGGATGGTTCTATCTTTCCTGTATTGGAGAGCAAAACCTTTAATTGCTTCCCAATCAAATTTATTGTATCTATTGACTATGTCGTGTGGCCGGTCGGGATCATCTGTACCCATATTTAGTCTTTGTAAGAAGTATTCTACATGGTAGGAGTGAGTAGCTGCTTCAAGAACCCATTGGGCTATTTCTTTTTCGTTAGGCAGATCAGTTACCATAAATCTCTTGCTTATTATTAAGGTCAGTGGTTATAAAGTTTTAGGTCAGATTTTTGCTTTCAGAGTTTTCCAGAAAACAGGTATTAATATTAACTCCTCAAGAAACCAAACTATCCTAAAAATAGTGCCTTCCTTACCTACAGTTTTTTAATCAACTTTTTTCTAAAAAAAGTTGGTAGAGTGTGCATAAGCCGCCTTTTGTCGAGCCCAAAGCAATCATGTAATTGCCGATAACTCGTGAAAGCATTCTACTATGCGTCAAATCTGACTTGCACCAGCCGGGATTCGCCGTTTCATCGTTCCCTACAAGGACGTCAAAGGGTTAACTCATACATTTTTCAATGCACTTCGCCATTACTGGACACCTTATCATTCCCTCCAGAATCATTTCTGGGGGTGCCAGAAATCAAAGATTTCTCAGCACCAACTTGCAGGACGTGTCGTTTCTACGCCAGAGCCAGGGAATTTCTCCCTCTTCCTTCTGGAAGCAGCCTGTTTATGGTGGGCGGACTTTCCTCAACCCTTTTGGTTCACTCCGTTCGCAAAAGGTTTAATCCAAATGCTTTCAGTGGGATTTCGCTATGCTTAATCCCACAATAAACGAAAGTGATAGGGTCGTAAGCTTCCTGCCACTACTACCAAGAGTGTTTTTCTGATGATACTTTATAAAACTTCACTTTGATTTGTAGAGGATAGCCGTTGCCGTAGCCGTATAGGGTTTAAGGTCATGTTCTTGTTGAGAATCAAAAATATTTACGTAAATCAATCGATAGGCATCCGCATGGTTTAATTCGGCTAAATCTGCAACTTTAATAACTATTGAGCAAGAAATCCCCTCCCTTTAGCAGAGTGTCTTAGAAAACGAATGATATAAATAATAGTTCTGCTTTTCTTTAAGTA
>CAYHVV010000133.1:0-2550 GCA_964360115.1 uncultured Methanosarcinales archaeon
ATTCACCCCCAACGCTCTAAGCGTGGGTATCTCTGTCGAACAGGTTATTTAGAAATTGCGGTTCAATATGTTCGCATCAAGTGTATTTACAAGACCATGGGGGAATTACTTGGCAAGTCGCCAAGTATTGAAGCGATTGAGAAGATAAAGTTAGAATTTCAGGATATTGTGACGTGTCTTCTTGCTATTCAAGAAGGTCGCAAGCTAGCAACGCTTCTCCAGAATGGTGGTGAAGATTGGTTCACCGCACTGTACCGCCAGGGGGTGCCACTCGAGAATAACCACGCCGAGCGTGGTTTGAGGCACATTGTGTTACACAGGAAAATGATGGGGTGCTATCGCAACGAAAAAGGAAAGAGGTTTATTGACATTGTGGTGTCAATGCTTCAAACTTGGAAGCTCCAGAAAAAGAATATCTTTCAGGAATTATGTGCTCTGGGGCAGACTTAATACGTACACAAAAACGAATCCTTTAAATAGTAGTTCTGATTTAATTTAGACGAGGTGTAGATAGGCGTGAGGAGGAGAAAGTCTTTTATACAGTGTTTTTTGTTGTGCGTATTATTTTTAATACTTTTTTCTGTAGCAGCAACGGCTAATACCATCATTTCTTCTGTACCCATCAAAAATGAAATTACCCCTGCAGAATATGCTTCATTTAGTTTCACCCTTACCAATAAAGAAAGCCAAGTGCAGAAATACAATGTTTATTCTCTGCAATCCGGACAAGGATGGAACGTTGATCCTTTCCCATTAAAGGATAAAGTTATCGAGCTAGGCCCTGGAGAATCGCATACTACCACTGTTAGAGCAAAAGCACTTCAAGACTTACCACCAGGAATTTATTTTGTGCAGCTTACTATCCAAAGCGACTTAGGAGAAATATATACAGAAGAGCTAAAAATTTATCTTAAAGCTAAAGATCCGTTAGATTATCTTCCAGCTATCCGAGTAACTACGGATATGAATGAAAAAATAAATCCTAAAGAACCCCTGGCAATAAAATTATTTTTGGAGAACAGAAACCCGCTTAATTTAACGGATTTAAAAATAAGAATCGAAACAGAAATTCCAGAGTTCCAAAAAGAAGTATTTGTAGAACTTCCCCCGCAAGGCAAGAAAACAGTTGAATTTAGCATAGTACCAAACCCTTACACTCAACCTAAAGAATACACGTTATTCTTCGTCTTTGAAAGTAAAGGCGAAGCAGTGAAAGTAATAGAACAAAAGATAGAAGTGTTATCTTTATTGCCTCCGTTTGAAGTTACGCCTACCGAAGAGACCGTATATCTTAAGAAATTTAGGACTTTAACGGTAAAGAATACGGGAAATGTAGAAAATACTCAAATTGTCAAAGATTCGGTTTCTTTATGGATGCTTCCCATCATTCGCAGCGGAGGCAAAAGTGAAGTTATAGACGGACAACGTTACCTTACCTGGGAGGTAAAATTGGGTCCCAGCGAATCAATAAATATTCCAGTAGTGATAAACTACCGCATCTTTGTGTACGCATTGTTAGCATTACTTTTGTTTGCCGGTTTCTATTGGTACGTGCAATCTCCGGTAAGCCTCACTAAAACCGCAGTCACTACACGCGGAGATGAAGGAACACTATCAGAGATAAAAATAACTCTTGAATTACGAAATCATTCCAAAAAACCAATTAAGAATGTTGCCGTAACTGACATTGTACCTAGTATCGCCAACGTCGATAAAAGTTTAGAATTAGGAACTCTTAAGCCGCAAGAAACAAAAAATTCCAAAAACGGAACCAAAGTTATCTGGTCCTTGGCAGAATTGGATGCTCATGAACATAGACTCATAACTTACAAGATAAAAGCAAAATTAAACATCTTAGGGACGTTCAGTCTTCCGCGCGCTGAAACAGAATTTGAACGCAAGAAAGGTCAACGTAGAAAAGCATATTCTAACATATTCAGAATAGGCGAATAACTAGTATAGAACATAAAAACATTTATATATTAGTTTCTTCCTCTAAAGAACAGCTTAAATGCATATTCAAGGGTGACAATAAAAAACAAGAGGGTGTGAACATGAAAGACTTTTTTTTACAATTAAAGGAAAAATTTATGCGTCCTGCTGAAGAGCAAGAGGAAGTAACTCAGGGCGAGAATTATGTTGAATTAGAAACTGGAGCTCCAAAGGAAGACAAAGTTAAAGTATTAGTTCGTCCATTCGTAATGGAAGAATTTGAAGATATTAAATCTATTCTTGACGTTTTACGTGAAGGATCAACTATTGCTTTGATTAACATCAAGCCTTTGCGAGAAAAAGATTTAATTGAACTTAAAAGAGCAATCTCTAAGTTGCGAAAGACTTGTGAAGCTATTGAAGGAGACGTGGCTGGTTTCGGCGAAGATTATGTAGTTGCTGTGCCGTATTTTGCTAAGATTCACCGCAATGCCCCTTTCCCAAACGAGCAACAGGAATAAATTTTTTTATCTTTAATTATATCTTCTTTTGATTTTCTTTTATAGTAATTGTTTAGCAGACCGAAAAAAGTAAGTAGTCGTACATTTTTCTTAGGAG
>CAYHVV010000134.1:0-2549 GCA_964360115.1 uncultured Methanosarcinales archaeon
CGTTAAGAGGGTTGTCCTTCTTATTTATATATCACTCACTTTTTGAACTGTGCCAAATAAACGAAACCTTTATATAGCATCATCTTTCCTAGATTATCAAATATATGGGGTGTACATAAAAAATGGAAGAAGGATCACGACCGCTGGATACATTAAACGCAGCAAGAAATAAAACAGTTATGGTAGTGCTTAAGAATGGGCACCATTTCACCGGAAAATTACGAGCATTTGATATTCATATCAATACCGTTTTAGAAGATGCAAGTGAGTATGAAAGCGGAGAATTAAAAAGAAAAGTAGGAACAGTATTCATCCGCGGCGATACCATCACTTTTATTTCACCAGCATAATAATTAATTCATTGAGGACGCAACATGACTAAAGGAACAGCAAGCATGGGAAAGAAGAGTGGGAAAAGAAACCACCTTCGCTGCAGGCGATGCGGAAAATCTTCATTTCATAAAATTAAGAAAAAATGTGCTTCTTGCGGATACGGACAGAGCGCAACTTTACGAAGATATGCTTGGAATAAGAAGTCTTCTGGGAATTAAGTTTTTTTAAATTTTTTTTTATAACAAGAAAAATCTATTTTAAAAATTGAAAGCATTCTTTAATATTTATGCCTTTTTCTTATCTTAATTAGTAGTTTACTTATCATTAAAATAACCAGTACATGTTCCTTTTATGTCTTTGATAGTAATCTTATTGCACAGAGCCTTGTTATCGCTTAATTTAGCGATTTTCAAATAGCAGGAAGCAGTATTTAACTTGTCTTCCGCAAATTTAGCGCAAAGATCAGCATTAAGCGTTTCCGTCGCTATCTTGAAAAGGCATTCAGCTTTATTTTGCTTACTTAGACGATCGCAGAGTTCAGCATCGTGAGTAGCTATAGCGATTTTCTTGACACAGTCAAGGTTTTGAGAAACTTCCGAAACATAAGCACACTTCCCCACATCCTTTTGATTTAAGGCTAGTTTATAATAACAATTATCCTGCCAGTATTCATCACCTATTTCTTTGCATAATTCAAAATTATCTTGTTCCACTGCAATTTGCTGCTGGCAAAATCCTTTAGTTTTACTAGTAACTATAAGATCGCATACTTTTACGTCTCCCTTCAGCTTTGCTAATTCAGCAACACAAGTATCCCTGAATTGAGTACTCTTTATTTTACTGCATTGTTGGGATTCAAAGTAACAGTTGTCTTTAGCGCTGCCTTCCAGCGAAGCGCATTGGTCTGTAACTGCGCCGCCATTGAGAGAACAGGAAGTAAGAACTAAAAGCATAGCTACAAGCACAGTAACAAAAACCACTAATTTTAGCTTCATAAATAACTTTTACTGAAAAGCCCTTTTAAGTTTTATGGAAGTATAGTAGCGGTATCTGTGGCTTCATCCAATAAATAGCCACCGCCTTAAGACGAATGATACAAACGATTAAAACATATCATTGTGTCAAGGGGTCGCTCCATCCGGGAATGGCACACTACTTTTATAGAAGCAAAAGAGTGAGTGGCTGTGGCATTTATTTTTGGATGAAGTCCCTATCCGCAAAAACAATATAAACCCCTGCTTATTTTTCCATTTCATGTCCTTATTCAAAGATATGCTGCGCAGCGGGGAAACAGTCTTCTGCGATACCGTTATTCTTGATTATGATTTTCAACCCAAGGTAATGAAGTTCAGAGAAAATGAACAGATGCGTTTTGCTACGGCTATACGGCCATTACTGCAGGGACATAACGGCAGGAATCTATTTGTATACGGCGCTCCAGGTATAGGTAAAACGACCGCTTGCCGGCACGTCCTTCGGGAATTGGAAGAGGAAACCGGAGAAGTGGTTTCTATTTATGTGAATTGCTGGAAGGAGAATACCACCTTTAAGGTTTATACTAAGATTTGTGAAGATTTAGGATACAAATTCATCCAAAGTAAAAAAACCAGCGAACTGCTGGAATTGATGAAACAGAAACTAAACAAAAACAGCGTCGTGTTTGTTTTTGATGAGATTGATAAACTGGAAGAGATGGATTTTTTGTATTCAATTTTAGAAGACATTTACAGAAAATCAATTATCCTCATCACTAATTATCGAGATACTTATGGTGAGCTAGATGAACGTATCAGAAGCAGACTTGGACCGGAATTTGTGTATTTCCGGCCGTACAATGAATCAGAAATTACTGGAATCCTGCAGCAGCGACGCGATTATGGATTTGTCGACGGGTGTTGGGAAGAAGAAGCGTTTAAAGAATTGGTAGAGAAATGCGCCGAAACTAATGATGTTCGTGTAGGATTATATTTAATGAGGGAAGCAGGAAATCTGGCTGAGGAGCGGAGTTCTAGAAAGATTACTACTGTACAAATTGCGGAAGCGTTGAAGAAAGTGGATGATTTTCACATCAAGCCTAAGGAAGGATTAGATGAAGAGATGAAATCTATTTTGGATTTAATCCGTGAACAGACCGGCAGAAAAATAGGAGAAATCTATGCTCTCTACGCAGAACGCGGCGGAGAGATGAGTTAAAAGAGTTTCCAGCGCCGCATCAT
>CAYHVV010000135.1:0-2545 GCA_964360115.1 uncultured Methanosarcinales archaeon
TTTCCCAGAAACAATCTCTAACACGTCCAACGGTTTCAGCGCATAATCCTTGCCCACAGTTTTCTTTGTCCGCACATCTTTTGCGCAGATGAAATTCTTCCCTAAATCAGTGTGCAGCTTGTAGGCAAAATCTAACGCCGTACTCTTTGGAGGCATTAAAAAACAATCGGGTAAGACGTTGCCGTCTTTATCTTCCAATTTACTAACTCCGCCAGGGAAGATAGCTAAATATTGCAGCAGTTTGAACACCGCACCGTCTAGTGCAGCTTGAACCCCAGTAGAATCATATACACCCAAAATTTTCTGCTGGATAAATTGTAAAGCTTTCTTTTGCTTCTCATTTAATTTATCATCTTGCAGAACAGTAAAAGTTTTTTCTCCCGGTACATAGCTAATCAATCCTGCTCGAGCCGCTTCCCGCAAAGCAATTTCCGCTTCCGCGGAGCAGGGAATGAAAATGTATTCAGAGAATTCTTGCCGTAATCTCTTCAAATTCTCTGCAGCGCTAGGAATATCTGCTTTATTACAAGCAATAAGCATTGGTTTTGTTTTCTTTCTAAGATATAAAGAAAGATTCCTCAAATTATCTTCATTCCAAGAACTGGGCCTTTCTTTATCTAAGCTAAGTTTTTCTATCGCTTCTTCTACCATGGCTTCCGTAACTTTAAGACCGGAAAGTTGTTTTCCTAAAGCTTTCTGAATCTCTATTTTCTCTTGCATCACTGTACGTGCAAATTTATCCCATCCTTTCTGGATAATTCCAAGATACCACATATCCAACTCTACTTCCAAGAAGCGCACGTCCTCTAGGGGATCATAACTTCCTGCTTCTACCACTTCTCCTTTTTCATTGGTAGAACCAGAAACGTCAATCACATGAATCAAAGCATCTGCTTGCCGCAAATCATCTAAGAATTGGTTTCCCATACCTAAACCTTGATGCGCTCCCGGAACTAAACCAGCTACATCTAACAGCTGCACGGGCACAAAACGAAATTCTTGTACTACATACCCATTACGTGGATTGGAAACCTTGCCAAATTCTCTGGCTACATCTTTTACTTTTACATAACCAACTCCAGAATTAGGTTTTATTGTTGCAAAGGGATAGTTGGCTATCTCTACTTCCGCTAAAGTAGCAGCTTTGAAAAAAGTACTTTTTCCTACGTTTGGTTTTCCTACTATTCCTATAAGCATTGATCTCGCCTCTTGATTATAGACTCCAAGTATTAACAAGGTAGCCCATAAGCATATCCTTCACCTATCTTTTTTGCTCGAATTCCATTACCTATATAAATATTCAGTTAATTCTCTTACCCCATGAGTTACGCTTTTGGTCATTTAGTAGGAGCATGGTGCACGGGAAAGATTTACGAATACTTTTCCAAGAAAAACATCAGTCACACGGCTTGGTTTTTTCTGCTACTGGCTGGTCTTTTGCCAGATATTGATTTTCTGCTGGATTGGACTTTAGGGTATGATATCCATCGAACGTTTACTCATAGTTTTATTTTTTTAGGATTAGTTACGTTGATAGTATTTCTTATGTTATCAATATTCAAACATCCGGGAAAAAACCAATGCGCCTTGTTGGTGGTATTAGGGATAAGCACACATCTATTTTTAGATTCACTCTTCGGCGCCGGAGTTCCGTTGTTATGGCCAAGTATGCTGCACTTTTCTATTACTTCAGGAATCAGCAACTTAGCTCCGCAAGGGTCAGCATTTAGCGGGGGCGCTGCTGAAATAGGCCATCAACTTAAATTAACAATCATCGACATGGCTATAGGCACAGCTTGGATTTTTTATCTTTGGTTTAAGAAACAAATCACATTTTGAAACGCTTAGTTTAACGGGCTAAACATTTATATATCTCATTTTCTTCTTTAATTTCGTGCCAACAAAAAAGATTGATTCAAAAAGGATCATTCCCCTTTTCCCAGAATTTAGTCCTCTTCGCGTTAAGTACAAGGACGTCTTTGATTTTAAAGCATTCTACGAAGAATTATGGGAGTGGTGCAAGGAACACGGATGGAAAGACTGGGAGACGGATTTAGATTCTTTTGAACGTTTTTATGGAGAAAGAATCACCACTGGCGGAGTAAAAGAAATTTGGATTCGCTGGAGAGCATACAAGCCAGCAGAAGGGATACCCTTAACCAAGCAGAGCGGGAAAGAAGTCGGGTACCTTACCTATTATTTAGATGTTGATTTCCACGTATTGGGATTAAGCTCAGCGGAAATAGTTAAAGACGGCAAAAAGATCAAAGCAGATAAGGGAGAGATAGAAATTTCTATCCGGACTTTCATTGAAAAAAATTATGAATATGAATTTGCCAACCATTCATTTCTTCGCCACTTCCTGGATGTCTTTACCGCCAGAATCTACAAGCAGAAACTGGAAGAGCGCCAACGTGAACTTTACCGAGAAGCTTATGTGATGCAAACTTACATCAAGCAATGGTTCAAAATGAAAACTTACTTGCCTTACGTGCAGGGTGAGAACTTCTTCCCTAGCAAAGCTTGGCCATCGCATCAGTAAAGC
>CAYHVV010000136.1:0-2242 GCA_964360115.1 uncultured Methanosarcinales archaeon
CGTTAAGAGGGTTGTCCTTCTTATTTATATATCACTCACTTTTTGAACTGTGCCTCTTGACAGGGAATACGAAAAGCAAATCATGCGAATGTATTCTGCATAAATATTTTTTTTAATTATCCGATTAATGCATCTAATCCATTGATTTAGTGTGCCTGACGTTCGAAAAGCTTTTAAAATACAGATTTTCACAAGAAATAAGATGATTATAAGAGAACGGTGCAGAGTAGACAATAGTGAACTTATAGAATTGTTTGATCTAGGTGATTTATACCTTTCTCATTTTCATAATCCTAATCAACCTCCGCAACAACCAAAAGTACCTTTGGTCCTCTGCATGGGAAAAAACAGCGGAGTGGTTCAACTAAAACATAGTGCTCCTTCTTCCAATATGTATGAAGAATACTGGTACCGCTCCGGGATTAATCAAACAATGGCTATGGAACTGAAGTCCATTGCTGTATCAGTTATGGAAAATATGTCATTAAAAGAAAACGATATTGTGGTCGATGTCGGCTGCAATGACGGAACCTTAGTCAAAAACTATCCAAAACATCTTACTATAGTGGGATTTGACCCTGCTAAAAACTTATATCAATACTCCTCCCAGCATACCACTAAAACTATTGTTAATTATTTTTCTGCAGAAGAATATTTCAAACACTTCCAACAGAAAGCTAAAGTACTTACCAGCATTGCTATGTTTTACGATTTAGAAGACCCAAACCAATTTGTAAGTGATGTCTATAATGTGCTGGATCAGCAGGGGTTGTGGGTTATACAGATGAGTTACCTGCCCCTGATGCTGAAACAGATGGCCTTCGATAATATCTGTCATGAACATCTAGAATATTATTCTTTGCAAAGCCTCATGTACCTTTTAGAAAGACATAATTTCAATGTAGTTGATTGTCAGCTCAATGATATCAATGGAGGAAGTTACAGAATTTACATTCGCAAAAAAGATGCCAATCCGTTATCATTTAGCACTGCTCAATATCGCGATGTAGCTGATTTCAGAGTGCAGAGCATTCTGGAATACGAAAAAAGCCTGAAACTTGATCAGCCTGAAACATATTTTCGATACTTTGAAGAAATGAAAAAAATAAAACAGCAAACTCTTGATTTCCTCCACCAAGAAAAAGCAAAGGGGAAAAAAATCTTTGGTTACGGAGCTTCCACAAAGGGCAATACTTTGCTACAATGGTATGATATTAATCATCAAAATAAGCTTATTGAGAAAATAGCTGAACGCAATCCTGACAAGTGGGGGAAGGTCACCATCGGCACTAATATCCCCATCTGTTCTGAAGAAGAAGCAAGAACAGAAAAACCAGATTACTTGTTTGTGCTACCCTGGCACTTTCGCTACGAATTCTTGAAACGAGAAACTGATTTTTTAGAACGAGGAGGAAAATTCATCTTCCCACTTCCAAAGTTTGAAGTTGTTGGCAAAGATGAATTCTAAAATGTCTAAGCTGTTTATTTCTTATGTACTTCCCGCTTATAACGAGGAAAAGAACGTCCTTCCTTTAATGGAAAGAATAACTTCTGCTATGAAAGACATTAAAGAAGAGTATGAAATTATTTTTGTTATTGAAGGAACTGACCAGACTTTCCCGATTCTACAAAAATACCAAGAAGAACATCCACACCTAAAAATGAAGCTATTCTACCAGTCAGAACCTTTAGGATTGACCACTGCTTTCAAGAAAGGATTTGAAAATATTGCAGAAGAATCGACCCATGTAGTTACCATGGATGTAGATCTTAATCATAAACCGGAAGAACTGCCATTACTAATAAAAAAAGCTAAAGAAGGATACAATGTAATCATTGGTTCTAGAGCCTTGGCTGGAGCTCAAGTTATGAACGTTCCGACCTGGAAAAGAATGATTAGTAAATTTGCTAATACTGTGTTTAATAAAGCTTTTAAGATAGAAGTTAAAGATAAAACCAGTGGTTTCCGTATGATTGACGCTCAAACCATCCGGGAAATAGCTCCTTTAGTACAAGCCAGAAACTTTGAAGGACTGATGGAGTTTTTATTGATAGCTAATTATCTGAACAAATCGATGGTGGAAGTTCCCATCACCTTAATCTACCGGCAGCACGGAGAAACTAAATTCCGTCTCTTTAATGCAGGGATAGGATATACAAAATTGCTCTTAAAGCAAGGTTATCGGAAAAAAATAAAATGAAAATCCTAAGATTTGCTATCCCAACCACAGCAGAGCTGTGG
>CAYHVV010000137.1:0-2220 GCA_964360115.1 uncultured Methanosarcinales archaeon
AAGATAATTAATGTGAATGGTGTTAGAAGAGAGATAGATTTGTATGTTGAAGTTGATATAGGAGTTGGTCAAAATTTAATTTACATTTTTGAGTGTAAGAACTTGAAAAACACATTTCCACCAAAAGAAATTACTGAGTTTTCTAAGAAGATTGAAGTAACAAATGCTCAGAAAGGTTACTTTATAGCTAAAAGATTCAGTAAATTTGTAATTAATGAGGCAAAGCAGTATCCAAGAATAGAACTACTTCGTGCTGATGATAATTTTATTGATACTACACCTTTTCCAGATATTAATTTTGTTAATATAATACATAAGAAAAGCGAAGCAATGATTACTGAAAGACGGAAACAAGGAGAAAATATGGAGCTGAAAAGATTAATGAATTTTGATGTCAAAGAAGTCCTCCATAAAGGAGAAACAAAAGAAATTAAGAAGTTTCTCGACTTCTATATCAATGAGGTTACAAATGAGAAAATGAATATAGAAAAAGTAAGTTCTTTTTCCGAGGGGAGCTACAGTTTTGTTACTGACAAAGAAATATTTTTTGGAGAAAG
Organism: uncultured Methanosarcinales archaeon; assembly: GCA_964360115.1. Classification (GTDB taxonomy): domain Archaea; phylum Nanobdellota; class Nanobdellia; order Woesearchaeales; family GW2011-AR9; genus JACPIL01. The sequence goes on from CAYHVV010000137.1 coordinate 558, forward strand.
TGAGCTTTTAGCAGATGGTAGGGACATGGAAAAAGCCCATATAAAAACCGAATTTGATGTTTTGATATCTAAACCAAAAGTAGTTTCACGATTTGATATTGAGAAGAGAGGAAGAGTTATAAATTTAGAGGGAGGAGGACCGCAAGGGAATATTATAACATTATCATTAATAGCACTGAAAATTGATTAGCCAATAAAATAAAAAAAAATCAAAAAGATAATTTCAACATTTCGTTAAGCTTCTTTTCCATCAGATGAACTTTGTCAATCATGTCATCCTTCATCAGCATCTCATGTTTCTTTGCTATCTCCTGGATCTTCTCTCTGTTGAGGGGTCTTCTGCAACCAGTACAAAACTCTGCGGTGAATCCATTAGAAGTGCTACAGAAAGCACAGTGCTTGGTTTTAGGCTGGAATTGTTTCTCTACTTCTGTCGTTGCCGAAACAATCCCTCGTTTGATAAGCTCCATCCGCAAAGCATCCTCTTGGTTGCTCATGTCATATACCTGCAACTGCTTGGTTGACGTCCATCTTGCTGCGTGCTGGATTTGTACATCGCTGTCTCCACGCAATCTTCTGAAAGTAATCCCATTCCGCTTTAGGCTGTAGCAAGAAATCTGCTTGTCTATACCTAAATTCTTGCATGCTCTTTTTAGTTTCTTGTTGACATGATTATTTGTCATTTGCTGATACTTCTTTCTTCCCTCGTTGAGAAAGAAAAAAGCATTGGGGTTATCGCGTAAGGGATGTACCTCAAACCAACGCTGAAGGTAAGGATAGGAATCAATACTTTGCAGAAACCCGGTTCCTTCTTTACCGTGTTCTGAAATCCAGACTTTCCCATAACTATCATAGAACTCATAATCCTTGATTTTAGTATAAAGTATTTCTTGGGGTCTTCCCAGAGATTCAAATGCCAGCATCAAATATGCCTGAACTCTGGGCTCTCGTTCAAAATACTTTACGATTCGTTGAAATTCATCAAAGGTAAATCTATCATTTCGCAATTTTTCCTTACTTTTGTCAATTTTACGGGTTAGATGCCGCACAGGATATGGAGTGATAGTATCATCAATCCGTCCAAGCTGATCTCGTTCTGGAAACAAACCACGCCAAAGGTATTTAATATTCTTAATGAATTCTTTTTTACTTTCCACAGATTTATAGCGAGTGTGCATAAAAGCAACAATTTCGTTAATATCATCTCTTGTACACTGAGCAAGGTCTTTTTTTGTTGCTGTAGTTATAATCAACAGCTCGTGAAGAACTCGTCCTCGCCGGATGTAGCTGATGTCCTTAACTTCAAAGCCAGTTATCAGCTTCTCGAAATATGCTAAATTTTTGGGATTTCTACAGTAATAAAGTTGTTTTTTATTCTTCGGTTTGGTAATCATCGTTGGTAATGATCTCACCAGGTTTTCGTAAGCCCGTTTGTTTCCGTAGATGTCATCTTCTGCCATTTTTGTTCCTCCCTTATGGCCGACCTGAGAATCATATATAAAGTTGGGTATACCCTGGAACTGGGAATTATTGGCTACTGCCCTTCCAGACAGTTGCTCTCAAATCCAAGTTCCAGAGAGGCAGGGACTCGGAATAAGGTATGATCGCCCAGTGCGGGAGTGGTTAGTGAAATCTGGTGCAATAACCTTTCGGTCTCCGGAAT
>CAYHVV010000138.1:0-2113 GCA_964360115.1 uncultured Methanosarcinales archaeon
TGTCAAATACTATTTTCCCTCAAAATAATAGAAGAAGTGTCAAAGTTGGGTTACAACAATTACATCAATCCCTGCAATATAAAGTGGTTTCTGATTTAGTTGCTAGGTACCACCAAAAATTATTTACGATAAAATAAAGTGTTGTTTTAGAGTAACATCTCTTATTTTTGCTCCGATTTCTTGCTGTAATAGCGGACTAATGGTCGGTGCAAATAACTCCGATCTTTTTCTGCGCATTGTTGGCGGAATTCTTTTTCTTCATCTGCATCAAGAACGCGATAACCGATAACGTCATCTAAAGATTTCTGATATGCCCGTAACATACGTGAGCCGAAATGATAAATATTCAGTCTATCAGCATCTGGCATCATAACCGGCGAACCAATAGGTTCATATTGCGCAGCTTCTTCTGCAGATATCTCGGGGATATTGACTATTTTTGCACCTAAACGTTCAGCTATTTTTGCCGTATCTATTTTTTTCATTTCAGCACCGATTACTTTTATTTTTTTACCGCTATCCGGTGTTTTTATTTTTTTATATACCATCTGTTATGCCTAATAACTCGATTATATTTAAATCTTTAAGCTTTAATTAGATCATATCCTTCCTTAGTATCTCCAACAATATATCCTAATTCTTTTATTTTTTCCCGCAACTCGTCTGCTTTCTTCCAATCTTTGTTGTGCCGCGCTTGCAGACGCAGTTCTGCTATTTTTTTTACTTCTGCAGGGATTTTAGTGTTTTCTTTTTTTAATCCTTTCAGATTAAAACCAAGTACTTTATCAAATGCCAATAATAGGGAATATTTATCTTTATCAGTTAATGATTCATCTTTCAACACATCCCAGAGTACTGCTAGGACTTTAGGGGTATTAAGATCATCATTGATATCCTTAGTAAAATCTTCCAGGTATTTCTTTTGTTTTTGTATTGAAAACAGCCCTGTTTTTTTCAATTCAAGATATCTTTCTGTCAATCTTTTTCTCGCCGCTTTCGCTCCTTCTAATGCTTCGTAACTAAACATCAGCGGCTTACGATAATGAGTTCCTAAACAGAAATAACGATAATCTAGGGCATCAAATCCTTTTTCTATCAATGCAGAAAGAGTAACAAAATTCTCTCCTGATTTAGCCATTTTTTCCTTTCCTAAAACTAAAAATTCGTTGTGCAGCCAATATTTCATCCATGGTTTCTTGCCATTAGCCGCCTCGGATTGAGCAATCTCATTAGTGTGATGTACGGGAATATGGTCTATGCCGCCGCAGTGAATATCAAATTGTTTTCCCAAATATTTAGTTGCCATCGCCGAACATTCGATGTGCCAACCGGGATATCCGGACTTTCCCCAGGGAGAATCCCATTTCATTTCCTGTTCTTGAAATTTTGATTTAGTAAACCACAGCACAAAATCGTGGGGGTTTTTCTTGTTAGGATCCCGTTCTACTCTGGCTTGAGAATCAGCATCCAAATCTAGCTGGGCTAATTTTCCATAATCGTTAACTTTAGAAGTATCAAAATAAACATTGCCTCCTTTAAAATAAGTATATCCCTTCTTTTCCAAAATTTTGATCATCTCAATCTGTTCTTTGATATGATCGGTTGCTTTGCAGAGCTTATTAGCAGGAAGAAGATTCATTTTTTTGATATCATTTTGAAATGCTTTGGTATAGATATCAGCAACCTGCCAGACTGTTTTATTTTCTCTTCGTGCTCCCTTGAGCATCTTATCTTCGCCGGCATCTGCATCGGAAGTAAGATGGCCAACATCAGTAATGTTCATGACTTGTTTTACCTTAAAGCCGTTGAAAAGAAGAGTGCGCTTGAGAATATCTTCGAATAGGAAAGAACGAAGATTGCCAATGTGCATGTAATTATATACTGTCGGTCCGCAGGCATACATGCCCACGGTCTTGTCTTTAAGCGGAACGAACTTTTCTCTGGTTTTGGTTAGAGTATTGTAAAGTGTTAATGACATAGCTTACGAGAAGAGGAGGAGGTTTATAAAAGTTTATTTGCAGCCGGTGGGGGTGTCTACGTATTATGTTGTGAACACCTACTTCTTTTGATATTGTTTTACTAAAAATTTCAACGTCGATTTAAGATCATTCCT
>CAYHVV010000139.1:0-2074 GCA_964360115.1 uncultured Methanosarcinales archaeon
TACTTAAAGAAAAGCAGAACTATTATTTATATCATTCGTTTTCTAAGACACTCTGTGGCAAAATGATAAGAAGATACACTTGATTTTCCGATACCTGTTTTTTTCCACGGATGAGATTTTTCTCACCCTTTTGGACACACTTTTGGTGAGGGTTACAGATAAATAATATCTCTCTTCTATCTTATCATGCCTCGTAACCACCTTTGTAAATTTAGAGTTTCAGAAGCGCAACTGGAAAGAATCCGGGCGGATGCTCTTTCAAAAGGATACGTCAGCATAGCCTCGTATTTGCGTGATCTTGCTCTTGAGAAAAGTAAAATTGTTGAAGATCAAATACACGAGACTAACCAAATAGTTAAAGAAATCTTGGAGAAGTTACAATGAACGAAGAACAATATCAAACGCCGGAATGGATTGAAATATTGAAAGAACTAATAAAAAAATCTAAAAAAGATTCTTAGTTCCTAAACTTTGCAGTTTACTCATCAAAAACTCCTGCACTTCTTTATCTTGTAATAATGTATTCATCATCGTATCTGTTGTCTTACGTTCATTTATCCCTTTCTGGTGCATTTCTTCCATCTCCATCGCATACTTCAAATCTAAAACGCCGCCGCACTTATTACAGTGTCTGCTATCTTGGCTGTTGATAGTGTCGCACCGCGGACAGATTCTTGGTATTAGCTTTGTTTCATTTTTATTTACTTCCACAGCAACCCCATTCATACGTAATAAGGCTTCATCTACATTCTTTCCACTCATGTGCACATAGGTAGAGGGCATATCACTTCCTTGAATCCAGCCAAAGTATTGATTCATCTGAAATTCAGTAAGATGGTTTGCCATAAAGGTTGCCCTAGAATGCCGGAAGGTATGAGGATTAACTCTCTTTTTTATTCCAGCTTCTTGAGCAGTTTTGATAATCAGCTTTCTTATGTTAGGGTATTCCATTGGTTCTTTGTGTCGCACATTTCCAATATTAATCCATAAAGGAGCCTCAGGATCGTCTCGAAAAGGGTGATTGTTTAACCATGTCGATAAGTAAGATACACTCCAAATTAGCCGTATTTTGCGAGAGCCAGTCTTTCCCCTGACCGTTAATAAAATTCCGTGCTTATCATGACATATATGTTTTAGGGAAGAATTTCCTATTTCACTAATTCTCGCTCCTGATTCCCACAGGATAGCAATAAGAGCCTTATCTCTTGGATGATTTGCGGTAGAAATTAACTTTTCAATATCATTTTCTGTCAGTAAATCCCCTTCCGATGGTAACCGCTTCTCCGATTTGCTCATCCTGATGTTAATCCAAGAAACAACTGCGGGGAACTCCTTACCTGGTGTCTTATACAACCATTTGTAAAATCGTCGTAAAAGCACCTTATAGGTCTGTTTCGTCCAAGGCGAAAAATTACTTTGCTGGATTTCACTCACAAACCTTTTCAGGTCTTCCATTGTAGCCTTATCTAAATCCTTGCTTAATTTCTGGGCTACTTTCTTCATTACTTCCATATATTTCATGAGTCTGGGCTTAGAAAGATTCTCTAAAACCAAGGCATCATTCATGGCCAGAATCAACTCTTTATTACGCTCAGAAATATTGGCTTTTTTAATTCTACCAATGACTTGTTGGTACTTCTTCCCGTAGTTATGTATCTCCATATCAAATCCTCCGAAGAAGTAGCATTTAAATAAAAATGGGCCCCAAAAGGGCCCTGTGGCGTTTAAACCACAATTGAGCGCCACCGCCCGGACTTTCACGCTGCGATCTATGTGGCTCCCGTCGTGGGGCTTCTGAAAGAATGCCTCACTTGAGGAACTTGCCTAGATTGCTGGCCTTTTGAACCGGGAATTCCTTACGGAACAGGATATCTGCAGGAACGCACTCTCATTATAGGCATAAGCCATCTTTATGTGCGCGCATCATAGCAATCCTGCGCAATACCGGGTTATGCGACGGTGGCATAGTTACATAACCAAAAAGCAGAACTCCTACTTTTGTTTTTAAACTTTACTATAAAAGGTAATTGTTTAGCTGCTGAGGACTTGCCTCAGCATGGCAAACACATTCAAT
>CAYHVV010000140.1:0-1909 GCA_964360115.1 uncultured Methanosarcinales archaeon
CAGCAAAAAAATGTGTTCTCTATGCTAGAGGCTAGTCTTTAGCTAAATAAGTACCGGAGGTAGAAACCTTTAAATACCTAAAAGATTTGTTTGCAATCTAGGTATTCAAATAGAAGTATCAAAAAGAGGTGTACCATATGAGAATAAATAAAAGCGGTTCTCTTGAGATGTCCATTCAAGCTATTGTTATTATCGTTATTGCTCTTACTGTTTTGGGTTTAGGTTTAGGTTTTGTAAAAGGCACATTCAAAGATATCAGTGAAACCAGTAAAGGAGTTCAAGCCAAAATCAAGGAACAGATTCTTGAAGATTTGCGAGTTTCCGGAAAGAAAGTATCCATAACTTCTCAAGTTACTTTAGAAAGAGGAAAAGAAGCATTAGAAAATATAGGTATTGTAAATACTGGATTAACTGAGAAAACCTTTGGAGTTAAAATTGAGTTTATCAAAAAGCAAAATCCTGATGGAACAGAAGATCAAAGTCCTGAGGCGGGAAATGAAATTACTTTTTTTTATAATAATTTAGTGGAAAAAAGATTATCTCCCACTGTTGGCGATGTTATTCCAATAACTCTTTCTGCTAAGAGCAGTGCTGCAGGAAATTACTTGTATAAAGTTGATGTGTTAGCAGAAAGTACTCCTGGCGCATGCGGCAACCCAGCTACGGTTGGCCCAAACTGTGAATTATACGACACCCGAAGTTTCTTCGTGCGTGTAGGATAAAGAGGTATCTAAAATGGCACGACAATCATCAAATGGAAAAAAACGTTTATCTGAAGCTCAAGAATTTGAAATTTTAAAATTAGTGTTAGATAAGTTTCTTTGGCTAGGCTTTATTGTGATGGGCTGGGGAATGTACCTATCCTTGACTGCGGAAAACTTATTAGACGGTATCTGGTACATGATTGCTGGCGCAGTGTTATTGCTGATATTCTTGGTATTAATAGTCAAAGAATATGAAATTGTGAAGTGATTTTTTTATTATCTTCTTCTTCTTCTTTTAATTACTCATTCTTTTCGTTTTTCTGTTTTAATGTATCAAATGGGCTTTCAACTCCAATCATTCTATTGGTAGCAAGATGAACATAAGTCATTGTTGTCTGCGGACTACTATGTCCAAGGAGCGGTTGTATATCGGTAACTGCATAATCATTTTCAATTAAATGTGTTGCAAATGAATGCCGCAACGTATGCGGATGTACATTTTTATATATTTTTGCCTTTTTCTTCATATCCTTGACAATAGCCTGAATGCTCCTCGTAGTAATATGCGTTTTCCCTCTGCCATTAAACAACCAATCATCTAGTGAAAGATCATTAGATTTAATCCATTCTTCCAAACTTTTCTTTATATTATTGGCAATGATAAAAAGACGATCCTTTCCTCCTTTTCCATTCCTTACCCAGCCATAATTTTTATCAATCTGAAGATCTCTTACCTTAAGATGCACTAATTCGCTTACCCGTAAACCAGCAGAGTACAATAAAGTAATCATTAAAAGATGCTTTTCGTTGGAAATGACTGAAAATAATTGTTGCACTTCTTCTTTTGTAAGAACTTCCGGCAATGTTCTTGGCGTCTTTGCATAGCGAATATTTACTGTTAACCTTTTCTGCAGCACTTCTTCGTACAGGAATTTAATAGCATTCAGATGAACATTAATAGTATTTCCAGGAGCATCCCGTTCTACAAACTTATCCAAATAGTTTTGTATGTCTTGCTTTTTGATGGCTCTTGGATCAACATCGCGATACGTTCGGAGAAATTTCTGTAAGCAATAACAATATACACCTATGGTTTTGTAGCTATATCTTCTTCGCAGCGCTTCTTTTTTCACAAGTTCGATAACATCCATTCTCAAAAGGAGAAAAAAGTGATTTAAATATTCTAGCCGTGGTTGTCCAGTGCG
>CAYHVV010000141.1:0-1824 GCA_964360115.1 uncultured Methanosarcinales archaeon
TAAATAGAAACTAATCAACACCTTTCTTTATAGATTTTGGAACTTTTTTGTGTTTAACTATTTTTGTTTTTATCTGTATTGCTTCAATCTCGCCTTCTTCTGCTTCAGTAGTTGATTGTGCCTCTTCGATTGATATTCTATTTGGTTGAGTTTCTAATTCAATTCTCTTTTGAGCTTCTTGTTCTTTTAATTGTTCACGTGCTGAAGAGTAAGAATCTTTCACACCTTTTGAAATTACTTTGACCGCGGCAATTGAATAAAGAGCAGCATAATATGGCAAACAGACCAGTGGGCTTCCTACTGGACTTTCACCTTTTGCTGCTAGTACACATCTAACCATTAAATTTGAAGCACCCCAACTTAATGCTATTAAGCTTCCAACAGTAATAGTGCCTATCACAGTCTTATCCAAATCCAGATATGGACGTACTAATACGGCGGCTGCTACTCCAGCAACAATCCCTTCTAACACACTATTGGAATAAATATAATGTAAAGGATTATCACCTAATTTTTCTGCAATTTTCTCTTGATATTTTCCTGGCAGCATACCGACCAGCGGATAATACCAGCAAGTTTTATTGATTAAATTGGCCGTTCCTTTCAAAGCAACTTTAAGCGCACTTGGCTGGTAATTATGATTTACGACATTATCGATACTTTCCGCTTCCGAGGGATTACATACCCTTTCTAAAACGTCAAAAGAATCTTTATGAACTTCACGATAATTTCCGTTGCTTAACTCTGCTGCTACTTCTTCTCCTTTGCCATGTTTTATTCTTGCATAAGCTACGATTCTTTTTTCTAGACTTCCGTCAAGAATTTCATGCGCTTCTTTAGGATTATAACCAGTAGAACTAAGGTTAGATGTTTTTTTAGGTTGATAATTCATATTACTAAAACCGCTGTGCCCTCCCTTCTTACCACCACTACCTCCTGCTGGTCCCATGCTTACTTCCTCTTCGCATTTTTTTGTTTCAAATTTTCTTCCAACAGAATCAGCCCCTATGAATTTAAAACAAAAGTTTATTTTTAAATGTTCTTGATTAAATGACTCTTGATCCAAAAATTAAAATTACGAAAAAAAGAATAAATTAATTCTACTTATACCTGAATTCAACAGTATACGTGCTGTTATCTAAATCATATGGTTTGCTTGGCTTGCATTGCCATTCTTGCGGTGTACAAGCGTATTGTTCTAATACTTGATTTTTCTTATCTGAGATCACTTTAAGTGCAGTTCCTCGTTCAAAATTTTCCTGGTTGCAACTATTACGCATACTTTCTTGTAAAGGTGCTATAACTGTATCACAGATAGCAGCTTTTTCTTTTAATGGTATATAAACGTCGTAACTTTGATTGTTCAGATTATCGCTGCCTAATAATAGGTAACTAGTAGCTAAACCGGTGAACAGACCAACAGCAGCAGCAATACTCATGTGAATATACATTTTAACAGCATCTTTAGCAATCGCTATATGCAGATCCCGATCAGTACATTTAGGGTTAGGTCTTTCTAGTATTTCCTTTATCAACTGGTCTTTTGTTGGTAAAAATACTAGAAAATTATTACTATCAGTTTCTACTAAATCACTGGTTTCATCTATCGGTTCTTGAGCTTCGTAGACTAGTTCACCGATTTCAGATGGTTTTTTCGTTGTCATTTTGTCTCCCTCTTTTGAATCTTTATGACAATTAGATAAGGGGACTCTTTATAAACTTTTCCGCTTATTTGTAACTGCTTGGTGACAACTAAATTAGTGTCCTTTTTCGAAGTGTCTTAAATTGTGAGTGGTAATCTTAATACGAAAACATCATTCCAAC
>CAYHVV010000142.1:0-1815 GCA_964360115.1 uncultured Methanosarcinales archaeon
GTTTGTTTGGATAAATGCAAGAGATAGAAGTTAAGATTCTCGAAGTTGACACTTCTTATATAACACAAAAATTAGAATCATGGGGAGCAAAAAATGTTTTTGAAGGAGAGGTCGACGCTTCTTATTACGATTTTTCGAATGGAAGGTTAAAGGATAATAATCTGTTGTTACGACTAAGAAAGAAAGGACCAATAGTAGAATTAACCTTGAAGGAAAAAGTTGAGCAGGAAGAAGCAAAAATAATGCAAGAATATGAGGTTAGGGTAACTGATTTTGAGATTATGCAAAAAATATTGTATGGCTTGGGATTGATGGAAATCAAAGTTGCGAGAAAACATAGAACGTCTTATCTGTTGGACGAAGTTCATTTTGAATTTGATACCATTCCTGGCATCCCTACTTTCTTAGAAATTGAAGCTTCAACCATGGAACGTGTACGGGAATATGTACAAAAATTAGGATTTTCAATGCAAGATGCTAAACCCTGGTCCGGCGGAGATGTTATCCGGTATTATGAAAAAAATAAGAAAAAAAACGGATGTAAGAAGTAAAATATCAGAAGTAAAGATTTTATGAATGACTCTTATTCTAATTATTGATTCTAATTATTCTTCCTGCTTTTTCAGCCTAGTCAGATAGCCGGCTATAACATTGCGCAGTTTCTTGCTGCTTCCGCTGGTGTAGAGGGAAGTAAGCTTCTTATTTTGCTCAAAATCTACAGTAAACTTCTCTCGGTGAAGGTTCAAAAGTTCTTTTGTTTTTCGTTTGATAAATGTAGTCTTAATACGTCCCATAACTTGCTTGGAGGCCAATTTATTTATAAATCTTTTGTCCTCCAGCGACACACCAGTATACTAGGTGATAATATTTATATATTAAGATACTAATTACGTGCTAATGGTTATCCTAGTAGATCAGCAGAATCTTTCTGAAGATGTATTTACAGTAATTTTTGCTACTGAACAGCAGGAGGTGGTAGCAAAAATGCTAGTTAAATACATGATGAGTAATGGGGGGGAAATAGGAAAAACAGAAATGGGTCTTTTTGCTAACAATCTGCATGAGGGAAAAGTGATTCTTAAAGAAAAGGGTAAGTCACCTTTACAGCAGGAAGCAAGGATGTCTTATAACAAAAGACAGTTTTATGACAGAATTCTCACTCCGATGCGGGGCATGGGTCTAATCGAATACGATTTATTCAAGAAAACCTATAAAATCTCTGATAAATTCAATAAGCTGATGGTAAAAATTGGTTTGATGTGGCTCCGAGAACTGGAAAAATTAAAACATACTAATAATAAATTATAAAAATAAGAATAATTAACTATAACCTAAACTATAAGTTTTCTTCTTGTTCTTTATTTTTTGTGGGTAAGTTCATCATGTTCGTTCGGGAGTGCTTTGTTTTCTCAATCAATTCTTCAAGCATCTTCAGAACCTCATTAGGCTTGTCTACATCACGAAATTCAAGAGCACTACTCCCCACTTGTAAATAGATTGTGCCGAAGTTAAACAATCTCTGCAAAGCAGTCTGCTTAATGTTAAGGTCGGGAATAAAACCTAATGGCTGATAATAAATATTTCTTTTCTTTACTTTGAAAACGCCATTAATCATGGTTAGCTTGGTGTTCATTATCTTGTAACGATCCCCAAAATATCTACGCAATTCCGTAGATATTAAACCAACTACCCCGATGCCTAAAAAAGGATAAAAAAACGGCTTGGGAAGAGTAACTCCGTTAAAGAGAGAATAAGCAACAAGAGAAAGAAGAAAAAAACTGCAGATATATTCCAGTAAAAATGATTTACGAGAGT
>CAYHVV010000143.1:0-1694 GCA_964360115.1 uncultured Methanosarcinales archaeon
ATTCCGGAAGTTTTGCTTTTCCTGCTAAGTAAAAAGTATCTTGCATCTCTCTGGCAGGATGATCCTGCGGAACGAACAGGACATCTAAATCCCAGAAAGCAGATTGCACATAATTTCCAGTCATTTCTGTAAAGCCTAGCTCTAGCCAGATTGATTTAATATATTCAATAGCTTCATTTTCAAAATGTTTTTTCCCTGCATATTTTTGTGGAACGTTAATCTCTACATCATAAGCGCGGAATTTAGTCTGCTTCCAACTTCCTGTTTTGAGCATGCCGGTAGTTAAGCGGTTGATGACTTCTTCGGTCAAATCCAGAGCTGCAATTTTTTTACCTAATTCAGTAAGGGTTGCCGTAGTTTCTTTGATTTCTTCCCCCTTAAGGAATTCTTTTCGTTTCTTGAGTTCTTCAAAAATTGCTTTGTCTGCTCCTTGTAATGAGGCAACTTCTATAGGGAAATTTTTTTCTAAGAATAATTCTTCTGGAGATTTTTGCTCAAGATGTTTTTCCCCCTGTTCAGTTAGCTTGATTTGCAACACTTCTCCTTTAGCAACTTCAATAGCATTTTTCTTTCGCAACAAGCCTATACACGCATTAACTTCTTCCCTGCTGAGCTTAGATTTTTTAGTGATTACATTCAATCCCTTAAATTCATCAGAAAGTGTTTTCAGAAAAGATTTTTCCGGCAGACCCTCTTTAAGATAGAGAAGACCATTTTTGTCTAAAGAAACTACTTTTTTGGTAGTGGAAGTGATAGTTAGAAGTTCTTTGTTTTCCAGCCACTGCAAAGCACGCATGACCTCAATCTCCTGCAATTTGCTTTTTTTAACAATTTGCTGGAAATCTTTTTCCTCTCTGAGTACTGGTAGAACGGTTCTTTCAAAAGGGTGCAGTTTGAGGATTAGTTTTTCTATGTCCATTGAAGGAATTAGAAAGGGAGATTATTTATAAAATTGCTGCCATTTAAAGAGCAAAATAATATAAAGCATAGGATTTCCTAGAACGAAATGGAAGAGGGAAAGAAGTTTGATGTAGAATTCAAGCAAACGGTTAAGGGTTCCTGGTATGTTGGCTCTTTAAAAGTTGGGGCTGATAATATTGAAGAATTAGAAAAGCTCATAGATTCAACAGTAACATTTCTTCATACAAAAGTTGACAAAATGAATAAAAGCATCGAATCCAGAGATTTTAAGCCAGCTAGTCCTCCAGCTATTGAGTTAAATGATGAGGAAAAAATGCTGTTTGAAAAATTGCGAAGTATGAGAATGGATTTGTCAAGGACAGAAAATATTCCCCCATACCTCGTAGCACATGATTCTGTTTTGAAGAGATTAGCCAAAGCGAAACCAATTACAAAGGAAGAGATGATTGAAGTTGAAGGTATTGGAGAAAGAAATTTTGATAAATATGGCATATATTTCCTAAAAGTAATCAGAAACTCAAATTTAGGTTAAGAAAATGGCAAATGAACTCATGGATACCAAGTCTTTAGTTGTATTTCAGGGAAAAAATATCAGAAGGACTTGGTTTAATGATGAATGGTGGTTCTCGGTAGTTGACATAATAGGAGCATTAACACAAACAGAAAGGGCTAGAAAATATTGGTCTGACTTAAAAATTAAGCTCACAGAAGAAGGTTTTGAGTTGTCCGCAAAAATCGGACAACTGAAATTAATGTCTGCTGATGGCAAATTC
>CAYHVV010000144.1:0-1649 GCA_964360115.1 uncultured Methanosarcinales archaeon
AACCTACAGTTATGTTCTTGATTCTTGATTATGTGTATATGAAAATGAAAAAAGACATTGAACGGAAAATTCTGGTGGTAGATGAAGCATGGTCATTATTGCAGAGAACTGAGGATGAAGGATATATCTTCAGGATTGTCAAGACGTGCAGGAAATTCAACTTAGGACTTCTGCTCATAACGCAGGACGTCGCTGATTTGATAAAAAGCGACGCTGGTAAAGCACTGCTGAATAATTCTGAATATACACTCTTGCTGAGGCAGAAGCCTTCTATCATAGACCAAGTGGAGAAAACCTTTCATCTATCGCTACAAGAAAGGGAACGGTTACTCACCGCTTCAACTGGTGAAGGCATTATCATTATTTCCAATGAACATTCAGAAATAAAAGTTATCGCTTCTCCAGAAGAGCATCAGTTCATCACTACTAACGCAGATGAGCGATTAGCAAAAGAACGAGAAAAAGCGAATGATGTTATTACTGAATTTGAACCAGCCTTTGATTACAGCAAAGGAATCTTCCGCAGGAAAGACCTGACCAAAGAACAGGTTGAGGATTTGTTGAAGCATGGGTATCACCTCTCTGCTCAGATTGGACTATTTGGCGGAAGGCAGGAAGAATATGTCTTGAAGCCGAGAAGCAACGAAAGTCCTGAACACTTTTTCCTCATAAAAATGATTGAGGAATATCTGAAGAAATATACTGATTCAGTACAATTATTTGAAATGAAAGAAGCAGATGTTGTTTTCCAGCATAAGGGGAAGACTATTGCCATTGAAGTAGAGACAGGGAAGAAATACGAAAAAGACAGGAAATATCTTGCCAAGAAGGTGCAGTGGCTTACCGAGAATTATGGTGAGAATTGGTTTTTTGTGGTAACTGATTCTCGCAATTACAAACGGAAATATGAAAAATTAGGTAAAACATATTCGCGGATTGAAGTTCCTGCCATCATCAAGAAGCAGTTTATTTCTGTGAATTCAAATTTTCAGGATATGGGGGCTAAAACTGCAAATATTCAGGGTTTGCGAGTTCAAAACGCCCCATCATTGGCGATGAAAGTGATAGCTGTTTGAACGCAACGGAGGATCCTGAGAAATCAGAGATTTCTGGGACCTCCAAATAATGGAGGAAAACGAAAATGGAAAACAAACCGAAAGAATACGACAACAAACCAATAGTGGAAACACAGATTAGTAAAAGCAAAGACGGGAAATATCTGTTACACATAACCAAGATAACAGACATTAAGCCTATCGGCTATTATGCAAAAGTGCTGGGAGACGAAGTCTCCGGCACTCCCAAAAATCAGGAATTTTTGTAGAGTTTTAGAGAGTACGGGGCAGTAATTGCCCTTTACTTTTTTTCATAATTCCTCAGGTATTATTTTAGATTTAATCTAGGAGATTGTCTCTTCTTCTCATAATCTTTAAAAAGACGAAGCACTTTTGCCCATTTGGAGGGATTAACTATGGTATCTGGACTGACTATTGGTATTATAATTGGCGCGATTGTACTGCTGTTTATTATCTACATCTACAATAGCCTCATTAAGTTAAAGTTGCGAACCGATAATGCCTGGGCTCAAATCGACGTACAGCTAAAACGGCGTTATGATTTGATTCCTAACTTAGTAAACACCGTAAAAG
>CAYHVV010000145.1:0-1585 GCA_964360115.1 uncultured Methanosarcinales archaeon
ATTTCTGAAATTCAGCTTTAAGAATCAGACTTCGACCTTTGTTTATGAAGATAAAGTAGCTATTTTTATCTGGACAGAGAATCCGCTGGCTATTCTCATCGAAGACAAAGAATATTCTGAGTCTAATAGAAACTATTTTGAATATTTATGGAAAACTGCAAAGTAATCACTCCGATTTAATCAACCAAACCTTTTTAAAATAGCTTCTTATTTATCAAATTTATTGCGGGCGTGTCGGAGTGGTCAAACGAGCTAGGTTCAGGACACCAGGTGTGAAATGCCTAGTGGCTTAGTGCCTGCGCAGGTTCGATCCCTGCCGCCCGCATTCATATTCTTTACGCAATTTGTTTAGCCCTCGGCGACCACTATTATCGGCTTAGGCAGCAGGGTCGTTTTCTTCGCCTCTTACTCGCATAAGTTATCGCTGAAAAAGAGAAGTAAAAAAGTAAGAAAGAGTAACTTACTTTCGTGCCAGCAATAGCTTAGCTCAGAAAACTTCTTGACCTTGCTGCTGCCTAAGCTTTAACTAACTGTGCCGGTGCTAAACAAATTATATCTTTATAATCCGTGTAATCTCAAACCTATCAAAATCACCATCATAACTAGCAATAGAATCACAATTCTTTAATACTGCAACAGTGTAATGAATTAAATCCAGAAATTTCAGCTGTTTATGAGTTTGAGAACGTTTTAATGCTTCAAAAATGATGTTAATGTCTGTATTTACGATTTTGATATTAGCGCTTAACAGGCTTTTGATGGATTTAATGGCAACTTCTCGGCTGGTCTGCAATTCGATGATATTAAACGCCTCTATCAAACAAATAGTATCAATAATTCCCCCCTTTCGAATAATATTACGGCAATTTTCTTGGAATTCATACTCATAGAAAGCATAGGCCAAAATATTGCTGTCAATAAAATTCATCGAAACACCTTCTCATTGAGATCATCCATCTGTTTAGCATTTAACTTTAATTTTGGTTTTAGATGTTTAGTCTCTGCAAACACTTTTTCGAGGTCATTTCCGACCGGCTTTATTATGATTCTGCCTTTTTCGTATTCAAGGTCCACTTTGCTGCCTATATTTAACCCCAATTCTTCTCTTATGTCTACAGGAATAGTTATTTGCAGGCCTTTACTGATAGTAGTTATCATGGTTAATTAGGCATTAAGCATTGGTAATTAATAAACTTTTCGTTCCGGAGTATGTATTATTTACTCGGGCGCCTTGACCGTCCCGTTCGCCTCTTTCCCTATCGTGTTCTCGTAGAAATCTCGTAGTAAACGATTAAGAAAGAGTAACTTACTTTCTTGGCTAGCAATGGTTTAGCTCACGGGACATATTGGTCTAGGCGGCGCCCTAACTGAAATATATACGTTCCGAAATTATCTATCTCCAACATCACCAACAAATTTATAAAGAAACACCTCTAAAAAAGCCCTATGGTTGGTTTTGATACGTTGCTAAATCCGGTGCTAATGCCGGTAGTCAATACTATTGGCCCTTTCTGGACTATAGTCTTAGTTTCAGTTATAACTTCTTTAATTTCAGTTTTAGCCTATAAGTACTTTACAAACCAAG
>CAYHVV010000146.1:0-1528 GCA_964360115.1 uncultured Methanosarcinales archaeon
TTGACCCATATGAAAATACTTATCAAGCATTTTTATTAACTTCCGAAGAAGAAAAATTTGAAAGATTGAAATTTTCCACTTCCCTTGTGTCTTTAGGCGCAATCATTGGGGCTCTAGGGGTTAAAGATGTTCTTTCTTTTTTAGATCGATTCAAGAAAAAGAAATTAGTAACCGGTAAAAATCCAATGATTCCAAGAAGAACATTTATGAAACTTGTAGGTAGTGCGGCTGTTACTAGCGCTATAAGTGGTCTTTCAGTTGGCGCTTCTGCTAATCAATCTTTCGGACAAGATAGGGAGAAAAATTTTTTGGGTGCCGTTCTTTACACTCTTTACGATTATCGGGAAGCGGCAGTGGCCGATGCCTTAGAAATGTTTTCTAAGCAAAATCTTGGAGAAGGTCCGATTGAATTAATTTATGGGTTTCTTCATATAGCGGGAATTAGATATTATGCTGAACATCCCCTCGAACGAAAAGCAAAATTACTGGCCTATGCGCCTTTTTCTAAGAGTCCACAAGAAGTCATTAAGGTTTTTTCTCATGACGAGAGAGGATGGAAACAAGTCGAAACAACTAACTAAATTTCTCCGACGATTTTGGTCAGCCAGTTGTCTACTTTTTTGACAATTGCAAAAAGACGAGGATATTTTTCCGTGTGTTTTTCGATCCAGAGATGAGTGCTGGGAGAATAAAGGGAAAGAAGAAAAAGTCCGATCGCCAAAAAGAGAATTCCCTGGAGGAACGGCAAAACCAGCCCGATCAAACCGAGTACGATAAAAATAATTGCGATAGTCAAAACCAAGACTTTTCTTGCTTTTTTTTGCATGAATCTATTATAACATAATTTGAGCTTGTGACTCTACTGGGAGTCGCACCCAGATTTGAAGCTTGAGAAGCTTCCGTCCTGACTGTTAGACGATAGAGCCGAATTATTTCAAAGTAAACAAGGTGGCCACCAGGATAATGATATAAAGAATGATAAAAGTAATTGGGATATTTTTTCGGTAATTTTTGCTCCAGGGCATGAATCACTTTAAACTTCGCGCGTATGCAAATAAATCCGATATTGTTCCAGGCAATAGTCCAGATAAGGATCTCGGCCCTCCTTGATTTCTTCGCTTTTTTTTGTAAACAATAATTTGTCTATCTCGTCTTTGTCCATGGTTCTATTATAGACATTTTGTATTTATTCTTCAATCTTGGGTTTTTCCACTTCCAGAAGCGCCAGCTCGGGCGAAGCGCCGGCGATGCGGAGCACATCTTTATCTATCTTTTTTAATTCTTTATTGGAAGCATTGTAGTGATTTACTACGGTGCCCAAGGCATTGCCGAGTTTGTTATGGTATTCATCATAAGATTTCAAATGCTTGCCCAAGTCTTCTACTTTTTTAATTATTTCTTTGGCGGACTCTTCAATTTGAAGCGCTTTTAGTCCCTGCAGGACGGTTTGCAGATAAGCGAGAAAAGAAGTCGGAGAAGTAATGATGACTTTGTATTTTCCGGCGGCGCGTTGAATTAGATTTTCCGC
>CAYHVV010000147.1:0-1515 GCA_964360115.1 uncultured Methanosarcinales archaeon
CAAAGTGCCTTTAGGTTTAAGCAGATACTTCATCTGATGATAAATCTCATTAAGCTTTTCTTCATCTTTGGTAGTTACTTGAAACAAAATATAATCAAATTCATGTTCGTGGAAAGCTCCGCTTAATTCATCCAAGACTATTTTTTGGATATTCAACTGCTTTCGCACCCCTGCGATTTGAGAATTCTTACGCGCCGCAGTAATATTTTGTGTACTATCATCAACTGCAGCAATAGAAATGGAAGTGTTTGGAGTAAGTGGTTGATATTTGACAGAACTGAAGATTGGCATTTTTAAATAGGAAAAATTCTTTTTGGCAGGTTGTACCGGCATTCTGCTGGCGAACAAAGCTGCTTCAATAGCAATAACCCCATCTTTGGCAAATCCTACCAGCAGATTATTTCCTGATTTGTATCCAGTCTTACGAGCAAAATAATATCCTAAATCTCCTTTGCAAGATGCAGAATGAGTGAAAACGCGATAAGCGCGAGAATGTAATTCTTCTCCAGCTAAATCAATGCCTATAAAATATTCTTCTCCATTAAAATAGACCATTAACAAAAAATCTGGTTTTTTTAAATTAATAGTCAGAGAAAGTTTTTGTTTGTCAACTGCAGAAAAAACTTTACCGGCAACTGTTTTGGCAAGAGCTAGACGATTTTCTATCCCCTTGACATTTTCCACTTCAGCTTTAAAGGATGAAGAAAGGATAAAATCATTCCAACTCACTGAATTAAAAACAGCTTCATCAAGAGTTTTGTATTTTCCTAAAGAGGCCACGATTCTGCGCATGGACTGACCGTGATATAACAAGGTAAGCGCTTGTTCTGCAGAAGCGTCAAATTCTACCACCTGGGAGTATACTTTTCCAGAAACTGCCAGGATTTCTTTTATTTCTTGTTTACAAAAATCTTCCATTCCCGGATTTACAAAAGCATATAATTTCATGGGAATACCGGTTCTGATGGTTCGGCCGGAATGGCTCCATCATTATCCTCAACCACAATCTTTGCTGCTGCTGCTAAAGAATCTCCTTCTTCTAGACGTATAACTCTAACTCCTTGAGTAGCTCTTCCTATGACCGAAATGTCCGAGCATTTAACTCTAATACCATTTCCTTGCTTAGAAATCAACATAATCTCTTCAGTTCCATTTACTAACATCACTACTTTTACCGGGCCATTCTTATCAGTAATTTTAATATTAGTCACTCCTTTTCCTCCCCTATTACAGAGACGGTATTCAGACACAGGAGTACGTTTTCCATAACCTTTTTCAGTGAGGGTTAAGATATCCATGCTTTCTTCTGCCGCAAGCATGCCTATAACTTCATCTTCCACATCCAGACGAATACCGCGAACTCCGCCCGCAGCTCGGCCCATGGAACGGACATCTTTTTCATTAAAGCGGTTAGCGGAACCTTCTTTAGTGGCCAAAATGATCTCTTGATCACCAGTAGTATACTTTACTCCAACCAGTGAATCTCCTTCTTCAATGCCGATAACACGTATGCCT
>CAYHVV010000148.1:0-1509 GCA_964360115.1 uncultured Methanosarcinales archaeon
ATACAAACTCAAACTACCTAAGAACGTTTTTCTATTTATCTGTCAAAGTTGGGTTCTAAAGCTTGCTACGCTGCGCTTTATCTGAAATAATTGCACTATGGCCAGAATGATCTTCGATAATTATCTTTAATGGTTCTCTGCCCACTAATACTTTGTTTAATTTCTTGATTAAATTCTTAGCTTTAGTTTTGGCAGCAGGATCATCTTCTTCAGCATCAGCTGCAGATTGAATCATGCTTTTGACTTTTTCTAACAAACCTTCAACATTAGTTATGTATCCTTCAGAAGCTGGACCTGATTCAATGGTTATAACTCGTGGAATTTTAACTGTAGCTTCCGCGGATTTGATGATTTTAATATTAAGATCAGCATCCGAAGTAACTTCTAAAGTATACTTGCATGGCTCCTTTTGTTCTGCAGGTTCAACGTCAGCTTTGCGGTAACCGCAACCGGTGCAGTCCATGGACAATACAAAGACCCGGCCAAAGAAAGGTATCTCTACTTCTTCTTCCCTCAAGCTAAGTTTGTTCTCGCCGCAAAAGGCGCATTGCTGACCTGTTAGTTCTGCCATGAAATTGTAGAAAGGGGATTGATTTAAAAAGATTTTGTAGATATTTGTTTCTGATAAAATGAATGCTAAAAGAGAACCAAAACCTTAATAAATACTTATCAAAACATTCAAGCTATGCATCGGTGGTCCAACGGCTAAGACTTCGGCCTTCCAAGCCGACTATCCGGGTTCGAATGCCTGTTACACTAGGCGAACGTTGTCAAGCGGGATATTCTTACAGAAATCCCACGAGCAGCCTTACAGTGTAACGGAACGAAAGTCCCGGCCGGTGCATTTTATTCTTAGTCCGATGCACACCCTCAAAAATGGGGGTGTTCAAGGCGGTGCATCTGTAGATTAGTCTGATGCACACCATTAAAACATAAACTAATCAACCTAATTTCTTTAGAATTAATTTTCAATAAATTTCAATTTCTAATAACTGTCAATTTTCAATAAATTTCAAGTTTGTTTTTTCAGAACAATTTCCTCTAACGCTAAAGTGGCCGTTTGGCATAACGCCTTTGTTTAACTCTAGTTTAAATCTCCCCATCCCCTCGTTGTAGGCTTCCAAGACATCAACTATCCCATCTCCATCTGTATCATATCCTTTATTTCCTACTGCACTCCAAAATCCTATTGCAAATGGCTGACACTGGATGCTGTGTGTTGCATCTGTATCTGACACGGCTATAATATTTCTGTCCAAATCGTCTATTTTATCAACCAGTCCGCCTGAAAAGCACTGATCTGCAACAAATATTAATCTTCCAAAATGGATGTTATTAAGAGCAGCAGCGATCTCTTCAGAACTTACATTCCCATCATAAAGATGTAAATAAGATTTCTCTCCCACTCTACCTCCGTGACCGGTTGTGTATACGAGAAGAATATCATTGTTATCACCCAACTTTGACACTTCTTCTATTATTTTGAGGGAAAATAGTATTTGACAGTTT